>JBJMQQ010000230.1:0-40730 GCA_045802645.1 Polyangia bacterium | reverse complement strand
GGCGGGCGCGGGCTCGACGGCCGGCGGCGGCGCGGGCCGGGCGTGCGCAACCCGGGCCGGCGGCGCGGCCGGGGCAATCGCGACCGGCTGTCCCGTCAAGCGGTGCCACTCGCGCGTGACCCAGCCGTGACCGACGGTGGCGGCGGCTGTCGCAGCCCCCGCGATCCCCAGGATCACGGCGGCGATCGCGGGGCGCAGGAAGATGGCGCCGCTCATGCGACGACCGCGCGTCTGGGTCCGCGCCAGCACCGCCGCCAGAATTCGTTGCTGGCGCGCATCCGAAGCAGCGATCGGTTCGACCGTCGCGATGGCGGCGGCCAGATCTGCCTCCGGCGTGCCGCTTGGCGGGTTCGACTCCGACAACCTCTCCGACGACCTCTCCATCAGGGACGCTCGATCTTTCTCTCGGCGATTATCGCCAGCAACTTCTTCCGGCCGCGGTGAATGCGGGCCCGCACCGTGTTGACGGGCGACTGCTGGAACTCGGCAATCTCCTCTGCAGTGTAGCCGTCGACCTCGAACAACATGAAGGTCGCCCGCAGCGGCTCGCTGAGCTCACCCAAAAGCGACTCCAGCACACGACGCTTCTCGCGCGTCTCGACGGCCATGAGGGGGGTCGGCCCTTTCGCCTCCAGCTGGTCGGACACGGGAACGCTGCGCTTGAACACGCTGCGGATCCAGCGCAGCCGGCGGTGGTCGCGCACCTGATTGACCGTGATCCGATAGAGCCACCCGCCCATGTTCCGGCCGTCGAAATCGCTCAGCCGGCGGTGGACGACGACGAAGACGTCCTGCGCAAGGTCGTCGTGGTCGGCTGGCGGGGCGCCCAGCGCGCGCACCCAGCGCAGCACGTCCGCGAACCACGCCGCATACACCGATCGAAAGTCGCGCGGGTCGAAGTCCCGAACGCGCACGCCGCCTTTCGGCGGGACAAGGCTGGCATCCGGCCCCGTCGTGGAAGACGCCTTAACGAACAAGGCTGAGGAAAAGCTTAACTGACCGTACAGGCGCTGCAAAGCGCATCGTGTAGAGTGCGGCGCGTTTGCGCCGTCTCGCGCCATTCTCCCGGGGAGCCGGCCGTGTGGCCGCCGCTCTCACTTTCACCGCGGCCTGCCTGGCTGCGACGGCGGCCCGCGCCCAGGCGCCCGGAACGCGGCTGAACGCCGCCACCGCCCCCGCGGCCGTCGCGGCCATTTCGGTCGACGGGACGTGCCCCGACGAGCGCGCCGTCGACCGCGCGATCATCGCCTTGATCCCGCGTGGCGTCGGCGCGCTGCCCGAATCGGCGGCGATCTCCGTCGAGGACCTGGGTGAGACCTACCGTGTCGACGTCAAATCCGACAGCGTCGCGCGCGGGCGCCTGTTTCGTGACGCGTCCCGGGACTGCGAGCAGCGCGCGCGCTTCGCGGCCGTATTCATCGTCCTCACGCTGCTCCCGCCCGAGCTGGCGTTCGCCGTCCAGGCGCCGCCGCTGCCACCGCCGCCGCCGCCGGTCGCGGTGACGCCGCCACCGCCGCCCCCGCCGGCGCGCCGGCTCCGGCTGGAGGCGGGTGTGCTGGCGGAAGGTGCGCCGGCCGTCGCCGCCAGCGCGTCGATGCTGGCGCTGGGGGGCGAGCTCCGCGCGGCGTATCGATTTGGTCTCGTCGCCGCCACCTTGGGCGTCGGGTTCGAACCCCGAATCAGCTTCTCGATCGGCGGTCTCGACGGACACGAGCTGCGCGTTCCCGTCGACGCCGGCGTTCGCATCCAGCGGGCGGCAGGCGCCGTCGAGCTAGCCGGTGAGCTGTCGATCGTCGCGGCGCCGCTTCACGCGCAGGGCCTGAACACCGCGATGCCGACGTCCGGCACACGACTGGACGTCGGCGCGCGCGCCGGCGCGCTGCTGCGCTTCGCCGGACCGCGGACCCGACTGGCGCCGTTCCTGGGGCTACACGCCGTTGTGTTCCCGTGGCCGTACGAGATCAGCGCCACGCCCGCCGGCGGGCTGGGCACGACGCCGGTGCTGTGGCTGGGCGCGACGGCGGGTCTCTCGGCGTCGCTCTAGTCTAGGGCGACACGGGCGCGTCGGACACCACGCGCGCGGGCATCCGCTCGGCGACGCCGTCACCGAGGGTGACCGTGTTGCCGTTGCCGGACGCGTCCATCACGCGACCGCCGCTGGTGGTGTCGTCGAACGTCCAGTACGCGACCAGCCCGGCGACCGGCTTGGGCGCGGCATGAGCGCGATCAGCGGCGATCTGCGCCGCCGTCCGCGTGACGTTCCAGACGCGCACTTCGTCGAGAAGGCCGGTGTAAAGCCGGCTGGACCCGTCGAAGCCGCCCAACCAAACGGACGTCGGGGTGCGCCCGTCGGTCGCGTTCGACTGAGTGTCGACCGCAACACCGTCGACGTACAGGATGCTGAGATCCGTCCACGGATCGTAGGTGTAGGCGACGTGATGCCACGTGTTCACCGGCGGCAGAGACGGCGCCTGAACCAAAGGGCGATCGCCATACACGCGCCAGGCCGTCAGAAGGCCATCGCGGAAGCCAATCTGGACGCCGGCGGCCTTGTCGAGCCGGGCCACGAATACGTCCACCATCGCGGCCGGGTTCACCCGCGGGTAGTTGATCCACATCTCGATCGTTTGGTTCGCACCGGCGGCGGGAAAGTTCGCGTCGGCCGCCGTCGCGTAGTCCTGCATGCCGTCGAAGCTCAGCGCATACCCGGCGCTGCCCGCGTCCAGCATCGGAAAAGGGTTGGCGTCGATCGGCACCACGCCGCCGAGCTCGCCGTCGCTCAGGGTCGCGTCGCGCCCGCCCCGGCAGCCACCGGCGCCCATCGCGACCGTGGCGGCCAGAAACAGCGCGGCGACGTGATCAGGACGAGCCACCGACCTAGATTAGGAGGCGGCCTCGTTCCCGACAACCCTCGTTTGCGCAGCCGCGACCCGTTAAGATGGGGACCCTCTTGCGCGTTTCTCGGTTTTTGGTGGCGACGGCGCTGGCCCTGACGCCCGCCTGCACAGCCCGGCTGAACCTGGGCAGCGACCTCCTGTGGGCCGCGCACCATGAGACGGGCGACTTCACGGAATGGAACGGCGACAAGAAGGGGGACCTTTCGGCCGATCCGCAGACGTCCGTGAACATCTCCACGGACTTCGCGCATAGCGGCAAATACTCGGTGAAGCTGTCCAACTCCGCCGTCTCGACCTCCGACAGCTCGCCTGCGGAGGCTCGCGTCTGGCGGATGGCCCCGTACCCGCAGGCCGCGTATTACAGCGCCTGGTACTACCTGCCGCGCGGCTACCAGACCACCACCGACTGGACGATCATGCAGCTTCGGACGCCACCGCCGGACGGAGGCGCGGTCTCACTGTTGCTGGACGTCGACCTGCGCAGCCTGCCTGGTGGCAATCTGATCCTGAGCGTCTACGACCACCGGCCTCAGTACTTGCGGTCGGCGACGCCTGACCCGGAGGTGAAGGTTCCAGTGGGGTCGTGGTTTCAGGTGCAGGCGTTCTTCGACTATTCCTCGGGCTCCGACGGACGGTTCGTCCTCTGGCTGGACAACCAGCTCTTGTACGATCTGCAACGCCCTTTCAACCTGCCGGAGGGCATCGTCTACTTCAGCGTCTGCAGCGTTACCCTGGCGCTGTCACCACCGGACTCGGTGATCTACGTGGACGATGCGACGGTGAGTTTGACGCGCGTCGGGCCGGACGCCGCACTGTAACGTCGGTAAGTGCGACGTTCCTGCGAGAGCTCGTACCCGCCACGCCGCCCGCGCCCCCCCGACCATCGCCGCCCGCCCCCTGTCCCCGCGAGACCGCCGCCGCCGCCGCCCTCAACCCCAAGCAAATCGAAACGACGTCAACGCGGTACGGCGTGGTGAGTACCTGCTCGGCATGAATACGACGTTCCGGAACTGTTCGCTCTGACATCGCTGTAACACTTCTGCGTCGAATCAATCACGCACGTCGGCCGAGCAGCGCGCGCACACGCGGGTCGCGAAGGTAAAGGCCGCCCCAAACGAACGCGGCGACGTAGATCGGGAACAGGATGTGCGTGAACAGCGGCTGGCCGGCGTGCACGTTGGTCGCGATCGCGCCGCCCAGGAAGCCCGTCACCAGGATCGCGCCCGCCACCGCGGTCCGCGGAATCAGATACAGGGCGAGGCAGGCCAGGAGCACGACACCGATCCAGAAAATCGATGCGGCCGAGAAGCCGAGCTCATGCGAGGCCTTCACGACCATCGGCACCTGCAAAACCTTCATCACCCCGTCGAAGGCCAGGAACAGAGCCCCAAGACCGGACAGCACCCGCCCGGTCCAGCGCCGCCCACGGGAGGGGCTGGTCACTGAAAAGGACGTCCGGGAAACGTTGAGGTTGGCGTCGTCGAAAATCATTGCGCTCATGGGTCATCTCCTTGGTTTCGGGCCCCGGGGCCATCCCGGGGCGCATGGAGACGACGATCCTCGGCGGGCGGGATCGACATTGTCGGCGATAAAAAAAAACGCCAGCACGCGACGCCCGGGGGCATCGCGGCTGGCGTGTTCAGACCAGGACCCGGCTGAGCCCGCGGTCGACTACTGCTTTTCGACCGTGATCGTCGTCTGTCCGTTGGACGACAGAGTCGTGGTCGAGAACGTCGCGTCCAGCTCGACGCCACCGATCGACAGGGTGCCGGTGACGGTCCCCTCGCGCGACGAGGAGGCGCTGTGCGTAACCGTCACCGTCATCACGCCGTTGCCGTGGCTGACGGTGTTCTCCTTGCTCGCCGTCAGCGGGCCGGTCCCCCTGATCTTGAGATCGATGCTGACAGGGATCGTCTCGCCGCTGCCGAAGTCCTGAAAGCTCGTGCTGCCGACCAGTCGCGCCGAGATCAGATTCTTGTTGGGCGGGACGAACCCGTTGGCGAACCCGCCGAATCCCGACGCAAAGGTGTTGGTGCAGCTGTTGAAGTACTCATCGACCTCCACGAACACGCCGTCGGTGACGGTCCGCGGTGAACCGCTCGTCTTCGTGATCGACTCGCTGCCCGACAAGAAGCCGAACGCAAACACGCTCCCGTCCGAGTTGTCCGCGCACTTGATCTCGGCCGAGCCCTGGAACGACGTCCCGACGTTGGAGCCCTGCGTGCGATCGACCTCGACGGTGGTCTTGGCGTTCGCGCGGGCGGCCAGCGTGGTGGTGGCGAGGGCGGTGGCGAGGAAGAGGTTCAGCTTCATGTGCATGTGGGGGGCTCCTTTAGAATCGGGGGAAGTCATTCTTGCACGAGGAATACGTGTTCTGACAAACGATTTATGAGCAACGTTAATTAATGACGCGCCATCCATTTGACGCGAAACCGCGCCGGGAATTCCCCCGGTCAGGCGGATTTTCCGCGGAGTCGTTGCAGCGCCGACTGCGCGTCCGCCAGCGCGGCTGCCGCCTTCTGTTCGGCGGCCCGGACCTCCGTCAACGCGCGCTCTGCCGACGCGAGCTCGCGCCGGGCGGACGCCACGGCGAACTCCTGCTTCTGGCGCGCCGTCGAGGCCGCCTGGGCTGCTTTGGCAAGGGCGTGCACATGACGTTCGGCCTCCGCCCGGGCCTTGGCCACCGCCCGTTCGCGCTCGCGTTCTTCCTCGCGTCGCTCACGCTCGCGCGCCTTCGCATCCGCTGCGTGCGCCGCCGGCGGTCTGGATAACTTCGGCGGTGGCGCCGGTTCGTCGTCGGCGTCGGACGCGTTCGCCAGGCCGAACAGACCCGCGCCGGCTTCCAAGCCCACGTCCTCGGTGAGCCGCCCGTGGAGCAGCAGCGGGCGCGTGTGCGCGTCCATCAGCCCCGTGCGAAAGTTTTGAACGGCCGCCGCGACCGTTGGCGGCGCGGCTCGAAGTCCGGTCTCTGCCAGGATCTTTTCGACGCGCTCGCGGACCTGGTTCAGGAGGTCGCGGTGGTGATTGATGGCCGCCGCGTACTTTTCGCGGTCGCGCGTGACGCCGCCCTGCAACCGCGCGGTGGCGTCGGCCAGCTGCGCGACCAGGTCCGATGCCCGGCGGGCGACCTGATTGGTGGCCCACACGGAGGCCGTGGGGCGCGACAGCTTGGCCGCCTGTTCCGCCTGTTCGCGCTGGCCGCTGGCTTTCAAGGATTTCACCAGCGCGTTGCGCGCCTGGACGAACCCCGCCGGCGGGACCTCGTACAACCCGTCGATTGTTGTGGGAGCTGCTTCGGACGCCATGCGCGGAGCCTCGACCTTCCTGGTTGCTCTTTGGTCGTGTTTGGGACCGGATGACTATCCTATATAGGTGAGGGCGCGATGATCGAACCGAACCGGAACGGGACGGTGCCCGGGCCCATCACCAGTAGCCCGCGCGAGACGTCCGCGCCCGTCGTGCGCGTTCGCGGCGGGACGGTGGCGACCAGCGACGACTGGTTGGCCGTCGAGCGGCCGCTGGAGCTCCGGGCCCGTGTCGACGGACAGGAGCGCGTCGTGTCGACGACGATGCGGACGCCGGGAGACGACCGCGCGCTGGCCGTCGGGTTTCTCTACGGCGAGCGCGTGATCGGCAGCGCGCGCCAGCTTCGCGCGCTGGAATCCCTGGACGACGACACGATCGTGATCGAGCTGGACGCGGCCGGGACCGCGGCGCTGGCGGCGGCGCAGCGCCCGTTCGTGACCACGGGCGCGTGTGGCGTTTGCGGGCGGCTGTCCGTCGACGACCTCCTGAGCGTCCCGCGCCGGACCGCCGGCGCGCCGCCCCTGCCCCACTCGATCATCCGCGCCCTGCCCGAGGCGCTGCGGGCCGCCCAGGCGACGTTCGCGCGCACCGGCGGCCTGCACGCGGCCGGACTGTTCTCGGCGGACGGCGCCCGAGTGGCGGTGTTCGAGGACGTGGGCCGCCACAACGCCGTCGACAAGCTGGTCGGGACGCGCTTGCTGGAAGGAAGCCTGCCCGACGCCGACGGCGTGCTGGTCGTCAGCGGCCGCGCCAGCTTCGAGCTGGTGCAGAAGGCGGCCGTCGCCGGGTTCGGCACCATGATCGCGGTCGGGGCGCCGTCCAGCTTGGCGGTCGACGTCGCCCGGCAGGCCGGCATGACGCTGATCGGGTTCGCGCGCGCCGACGGATTCAACATCTACTGCGGCGCCGAGTACGTCGCCGGCACCGCCGAGGGGACCGATGGCTGACAGTTCGTCGCGCGACCAGAACAACGCGCCCGGGCAAGCCGACACGGAGAAGCCGACCCCGGTGCACGCGGACCGCGCGACGGGAGTTGCCGGGGCCGAGCCGCCGGCGGAGCGCCGCCCCGCGCACGCCGGCGAGCGCGATCGCACGGCGGCCGGCTTCACGTCGATCTGGGAGACGATTCACCGCGGCGCGCACTACATGGGCGTCAAGCGCAGCTTGCGCACGCTGCTGAAGGTGAACCAGACGGACGGCTTTGACTGCCCCAGCTGTGCCTGGCCGGATCCCGACGGGCCGCGCAAGACCGCCGAGTTCTGCGAGAACGGCGCGAAGGCGATCGCCAGCGAGGCCATGACGACCCGCGCCGATCCGGCTTTCTTCGCGCAACATTCGATCGCCGAGCTGCTGGAGCAGAGCGATCTCTGGATGGACCAGCAAGGTCGCCTCACGCAGCCGCTGCTGCGGCGGCCGGGCGGCACGCACTACGAGCCGATCGGGTGGGACGAGGCGTTCGCGCTGATCGGGCGCGAGCTGAACGGACTGGCGTCGGCCGACGAAGCCTCGTTCTACACGTCGGGGCGGGCCAGCAACGAGGCCGCGTTCCTGTACGGCCTCTTCGCGCGGCAGTTCGGCACCAACAACCTCCCCGACTGCTCGAACATGTGCCACGAGTCGAGCGGCCTCGGGCTGACGGAGACGATCGGCGTCGGCAAGGCGACGGTGAAGATCGAGGACTTCGCCCACGCGGACAGCATCTTCGTCATCGGGCAAAACCCGGGCACCTGCCACCCGCGCATGCTGACCGAGCTGCAGAAGGCGGCGCGCAACGGCTGCAAGATCGTCAGCGTCAACCCGCTGCCCGAGACAGGGATGATCCGCTTCAAGAACCCGCAAGAGCCGCTGTCGATGCTGGGCGCGGGCACCGAGATCGCCTGCCTCTTCTTGCCGGTGCGCGTGAACGGCGACGTCGCGCTGCTGAAGGGGATCATGAAAGAGATGCTGGCGGCGGACCGCGCCAGCGGCGGCGACAAGCTGGCGCACGACTTCATCACGCACCAGACGGAGGGGTTCAACGCGCTGGTCGCTGACCTGGACGCCGAGAGCTGGGACCGGATCGTCGCGGACAGCGGCGTCTCGCGCGAGCTGATCAAGCAGGCGGCCGAGATCGCGCTCGAGTCCGAGCGAATGATCTGCTGCTGGGCGATGGGGATCACCCAGCACAAGAACGGCGTCGCGAACGTGCAGAGCATCGTCAACTTCGCGCTGCTGCGCGGGCAGATCGGGCGGCGCGGCGCGGGGCTTTGTCCGGTGCGCGGCCACAGCAACGTGCAAGGCGACCGCACCGTCGGCATCTGGGAAAAGATGAGTGAGGCTTTTCTCGAGGCGCTGGGCAACGAATTCCGTTTTCAGCCGCCACGCAAGCACGGCTTCGACACGGTGCGGACGATCCAGGCGATGTCCGAGGGGCGCGTGAAGGTCTTCGTCGGGCTGGGCGGCAACTTTTTATCGGCGTCGCCGGACACGCGGTACACGTCGGAGGCGATGGCGCGCTGCCGGCTGACCGTGCAGATCGCGACCAAGTTGAACCGCGGGCACCTGATCACCGGCGCACAGGCGCTGCTGCTGCCGTGCCTGGGACGGACCGAGAAGGACCTCCAGGCGTCGGGCGAACAGTTCGTCACCGTCGAGGATACGACGGGCGTCGTGCATGCGTCGCGCGGCGTGCTGGACCCGGCGTCGCCGCATCTGCGCAGCGAGCCCGCCATCGTCGCCGGGATGGCCATGGCGACGCTGGGGTCACGGACGACGGTCGATTGGGGCGGGCTCGTCGCCGACTACGACCGCATTCGCGAGCACATCGAGCACGTCGTCCCCGGGTTCGTGCAGTACAACCGGCGCGTGCGCGAGCCGGGCGGCTTCTACTTGCCGAACGGACCGCGCGAAGGGACTTTCTCGACGCCATCGAAGCGCGCCCGATTCACCGTGCACCCGATTCCCGACCGAGCGCTGGCGCCGGGGCAGCTGCTGCTGACGACGCTGCGCAGCCACGATCAGTTCAACACCACCATCTACGGCGAAGACGATCGCTACCGCGGCATCTTCGGCGGACGGCGCGTCGTGTTCCTGAACGCCGAGGACATGCAGGGGCTGGGCATCGCCCAGGATCAGACCGTCGACCTCGTCAGCCACCACGGCGACGAGCGGCGGCGCGCGGAGCGGTTCCGCGCGGTCCCGTACGCGATCCCGCGCGGGTGTGCCGCAGCGTATTATCCGGAAACCAACGTGCTGGTTCCGTTGGCAGATGTGGCCGACGGCAGCAACCAACCGGTTTCGAAGTCGATTGTCATCACGCTGGAAGCCCGCTGAAGCCCGCGGGTTTCCGCGGTTTCGGGGGTTTCCCCTGGACGGCGGGCCTCCGAATGACCACCGTTCGATAACCTTGTTCGAGGTTATGCATGAGTAACGACGCGCCTTCCGCCTTGAGAAACGGAGACAGCCGACGGGACCGACGCCGCCGCCGGCGACAGGCCGGTACCCCCGAAGCCGCGAACGCGGCCAGCAACGTGACGCCGGCACCGGACGGTGTCGAGCCGAGCCAGCTGGTCGATCGGGTCGACGCGCTGGCCGGAGAGCTGGCGGCGCTGCGCACGCGCGGCGCGATCCTGGATCACGTCGTCCGGGAGATGATGAAGCTGCTGCCCGCTGAATCGGTGACGGTCCATGCGGAGGAGACACCGCTGGCGGTCGAACCGACGCGGACGGTGATCCCTCTCGCCACAGCCGGCCGGCGATTCGGCGCCGTCGAGATCGCGATGAAGGCTGACCGCGCGCCGCAGCCGGCAGAGCGCGCACTGGGCGTCGCGCTGATCCGCCAGGCGGCGCTCGCGCTCGAGCGCGTGGCGCTGGAAGATGCGGCGTGGCCGGCCGCGCCCGAGCCCGGCGCAACGGTGCCCGCGCTGGCGGCTGACGCAGCCCACGCAGCGACGATGGCGCGCACGCTGGACCGTCTGGCGAACGACGTGCGGCGGCTGGCTTCGCTCGCGCGGTCGGCGGCGCTTCCCCCCGCCCAGCGGGTCGAGGAAGCGGAGCGCGCCGCGGCGACGGCGATCTCGGAGCTCCGCGCCCGCCTGCTTCCGGCAGAGACGACAGGCGAAGCCTGATTTTTGGGGTCTCCCCTCATTGGCCATCCGGTCCGGTGACCACAGGTTGCACCGGACCGTAAAAACAGAGGAGGAGCCCCATGATCACGATGACAATTCTGGCCTTGTCGTTGAGCGGCGCGCCCGCGCACGCCACCCCGACCGCTCGTCCGGTCCTGGTGGCCCAGGGCACGACGACCGGCAGCGGACTCAACGGCACGGGCAGTGGCAGCGCGGGCACCGCGACGGGCAGCACCGGTAGCAGCGGCAGCGGCGCGATGGGTACCAGCGGGTCGACGACCGGCGGCAGCGGCACGGGCACGACCGGCAGCACGGGGAGCACCGGCACCGGCACGACCGGCAGCACGGGGAGCACCGGCAGCGGCACGGGCACGACCGGCAGCGGCAGCGGCAGCTCCGGCACCGGAATCGGCAGCTCCGGTTCGTCGAGCAGCGGCAGCGGCTCGTCGACGAGCTCGTCGCACCGCCGCAGCAAGCACAGCTCCGGAAGCGGCACGTCCGGCTCCGGCAGCTCGGGGACCGGCACCACCGGCTCGGGCACCACGGGCTCCGGGTCGTCGGGGTCCTCGGCCGGCGGCACGCCGTAGCTGACCTTTCTCATCGGCTCGTTCAAAGGGGGTGGCGCTCGCGCGTCACTCCCTTTTTTTCGTGGATTGCGCCGCCGGCAACGGCCCGCGTCCAACCATGCAACGATGAAGTCGTCGATTTGAAGATCTCTTTGCCGCGACGCCAACTGAACGCAAACAGTTGGTCGTAACGCGCGACGAATTGTTTGACACTCTTCTGGCGCCTGTGAAATGATGCCGGCGCCCGTGAGGAGGGAGTGCTCTCAGCGGGCGACCTCCTTTGGCGTTCAAGAGCAGCGGTTGGCGCATTTCCCCGACGGTGGGACAACGGCGCCCCCAGCGTGAATGCCGCGTGTGGGTCCACGTGTGCGTTGCGCGTGGGTCTACCGCAAACCTGCTCAGGTTTCTTTCCGATCTACCGAACCCTTGACCTCTTCCGCAAATGGAGACCGCGAATCGATGAAAAAGGCGCTGCTGATCATTCAAATGGGGTCGTTGTTGTTGTTGGGTTGTGGCGGTGGAACCGGCGCCGGTGAAACGGGAAGCGGTGGGTCGGGCGGCAAGGGCGGTAGCGCAGGAAAAGCAGGAAGCGGTGGAACCGCCGGAGGGGCAGGGCACGGATCGGGGGGCACGGCGGGTGCCGCAGTGGGAGGCGCGGGCGGTGCGGGCAACGATGTGGCGGGCGCATCGGGGACGGGCGGCGCGGGCGGGATGGCAGGGGAAGGGGCGGGAACGGGTACGGGCGGGACGGCGGGGTCAGGAACAGGAACGGGCGGAGCGGCGGGCGGCGGGTCCGGCGGCGCAGCCGGCAGTGCATCCGGCGGCGCCGCCGGTGGCGGTCTGGCGGGCCAGGGAGGCGGGGCGATGGCAGGCGCAGGCGGCGGTGTGAACCCGGCGGGCGGAACCAGCGGCGGCGGCGTCGGGGGTGGCGCTCCACCGGCAACCTACCCGGTCGGCGGGTCGATCACCGGCCTGACGGGCAGCGGGCTGGTCCTGCAGAACAACCTCGGCGACAACCTGACGGTTGCGGCCAACGGCACGACGTTCACGTTCGCGACGGCGCTGGCCAACGGCGCTGCCTACAGCGTGACCGTGCTGGCGCAGCCCTCCACGCCCACGCAGACCTGCACGGTGACGAACGGCACCGGGCACCTCGGTGCGGGGCCCGTCAATGACGTCGCGATTGCGTGCAGCACGAACACGTACTCCGTCGGCGGCTCGATCATCGGGCTGACGGGCAACGGTCTCGTGCTTCACAACGGCAGCGACGACCTGCCGCTCAGTGGGAGCGCGACGACGTTCACGTTCCCGACGAAGGTCGCCAGCGGCGCCGGGTTTGCCGTGTCCGTGAAGACCCAGCCCGCGTCCCCCAGTCAGACCTGCATGGTGACGGGCGGAACCGGCACCATTGCCGCCGGCAACGCCAGCAGCATCACTGTCAACTGCACGACCGACCAGTTCGCGGTGGGCGGATCGATCTCCGGCCTGGCAGGCACGGTGACGCTGACGAACAACGCGGGCGACGACGTGAATGTCACGTCGAATGGAACCTTCTCGTTCCCGACGTTGGTGACCAGCGGACAGCCTTACAAGATCGAGGTGAAGACCCAACCGGCGACGCCCAGCCAGACCTGCACCGTCACGAACGGCAGCGGCACCGTGGCCGGCGCGATGATCTCGGCGACCGTCGCTTGCGTGACGAACGCGTTCAAGTTGAAGGCCGCCGTCATGGGCGTGAAGGCGGCCGGTCTGACGCTCGAGAACGGCACCGACATGCTCGCCGTATCCGCCGACGGAACCGTCACGGTGTCGGCCGCGGTCCTCAGCGGCACCAGCTACACCCTGGCAATCGCCAGTCAGCCGGTCGGCCAGACCTGCACGATTGCCCCGCCGGCCAGCGGGATGATGGGCGGCAGTGACGTCACCATCAACGTGAGCTGCGTCGACAACCTCTACACGGTGAAGGCCACCGTCTCCGGCGTCGCCGGGGGCAAGGTCACGCTGACCAATGGGGCAGATTCGCTGCTGGTGGGCAACGGAACCGCCTCGTTCCCGACGCAGCTGACGAATGGCGCCAGCTACAGCGTCGCCGCGTCCGGACCGGTCATGACCTGCACGGTGACCAACGGCAGCGGGACGATCGCGGCCAGCGACGCGACCGTGACGGTCGCTTGCGACGGCGGCCTCGCCTACTACTTCCCGTTCGACGGCGACGCGACCGACCAGAGCGGGAACGGCCACGACGGCGAGGTCCACGGCGCGATGCTGACGACGGGCCACGACGGCACCGCCGACGGCGCCTACTCGTTCGACGGCAGCAGCTGGATCCAGGCACCCGGCGACGACCTGCCCATCGGCAACACCGATCGCACACTGACCGCCTGGGTGAACCCGGCGGCCGGCAGCGGCTCGCTGTGGGGCATCATCTACTGGGGGCAGAACGACTGCACCGGGTACATGTGGGGGCTCGGCAACCAGGGCAGCGCGACCTTCTGGGGCGGCTGCAACGACTGGGGCTCGCCGATGGCTCTGGCGCCGGACACCTGGTCGTTCGTCGCCGTCAGGTTCACGGCCCCGAACACGATCCGGATCCGGGTCAACGGCACCGTCGCCGACCACACGCTGGGCGTCAACCCGGCCACGCAGGCCAGCAACCTGTGGCTGGGCGGCGAGACGATCGACAACGGCAACTTCCGCAACTACTTCGACGGCTCGATCGACTCGGTGCGCATCTACAACCGAGCCCTGACCGACGCCGAGCTGGACACGATCAGCGCCCTGCCCTGACCGAACGGAAGGCGCCCCCACCGCCCGCATCGCCCTCCGGCGGTGCGGGCGTTTTGTTTTCGGGCCCTACGGGCCGGCGGTCCAGTCCAGGGCAGCTTCGAACAGCTTGAAGCCGTCGACCGTCAGGTTCTGGATCACGTTCGTCTTGAGGCCCAGACCGACACGGCGGGCGGGCACACTGGCGGCGCCCGTCGACGCCCCCGCTTCGTAGCCGAACGCGACCATCTGCGCCGGCGCGCCCATCACTGACGCGACCTGGATGGCCTTGCCCGTGGGCGTCCCCCAGTAGAAGGACGCGCTGGTGGACGACAGCACGGCGGCGAACGTCTGGCCGGCCTTGAAATCCGAGGACAGCGGCGTGCTGGCGTCGATGATCGCCACTTGCGCGCTGGTGTTGACGGTCCCCTTGGCGTTCTTGCCGATCCACCCGAGCGATGCGAAGTGGCTGTTGCCGAACGCGATCATGGGGACCGCCACCGTCGCGAACGTCGCGGCAAAGGTGGCGGCGTCGGCCTGATCGGTCGCGATCACGACGTTCTGGCCGGTCGCCAGCGTGGCCGGGCCGGTGGGCTCGGCGACGGTCACCGTCATCCCGTGCTCTTCCAGCACCTCTTTCAGCAACAGCTCGCCGTCGTCGAGGCTGCCGGCGCTGCCCACGACCAGCAGCGCCTTCCGGCCGTTCAGGTTGACGCGGCCGGCGTCGGTGGGAACGGTCGTCGTGCCGCCGCTGCCGGGCCGACCGCCCGTCCCCGGCGTACCGCCCGCCCCCGGCTTCGTCCCGCCCGCGCCGTTGCTGCCGCCCATGGGACCAGCGCCCGTCCCGGACGCGCCGCCTGTCGCGCCGGCCCCGCCGGTGGCGCCCTGCCCGCCTCCCGCGCTGGGTCCGCAAGCCGTCAAGCCGGCGGCCGTTGCCAGCACCATGAACGCGGTGAGCTTCAGCATGTTCGCGCACCGGGTCATGGGACGAGGATCGGCGGCAGCGGCTGGTCGGTTTCGTTCTGCACGCACGACGACAGATCGAAGAACATGAACTCCAGCGCCTTTTCCTGGGGCGATAGCGTCGTCGACGTGCACCCGTTCGGAAACGGCGTCTCGGGGTGCGACGAATCGCCCGAGGCGGCGCTGACGTGGATGTCCGTGAACACGACCCGGCCGCACTGCCCGGCGGCCGGCGCCGCGACGGGCGTGTTGAACGTGAGGTACTGAACCGACTGCGACTGCGCCGTCGTATAGATCCAGCGCTGCGAAACCGGCGGGCTGTCCGCGCTGACCGAGTGCTGGGCCATCACGATGGGCAGCTGGCCTTTCGCGGTGGATGCGCCGACGTTCACCAGCCAGTCGGCCAGGCTCTGCCCCTTCGCAAAGCTGGTGTCGACCTGGGCCGTGATGTCGCCCAGGTCCGGCTGCACGCCGACCCACTGGGCGGTGGCCGGCCAGGGCGGCAGCCCGTGCTGCATCCAGTAGAAGTGCAGGTGGTCGTCGAAGATGCGGCCGCCGTTGTCCGCGAACCACTGCACGTTCGCGAGGTAGGGGTCCTTCGACGAGGCGTACTGCGAACCCTCGCACGAGAGCATCATGAGGTCGTACTTCGCCAGCTTCGTGCGACTGCCCCACACGGTTGCGGCGCTGCTGAACTTGGCGCCCGAGGCCAGCGCATTCGCGCCCGCCCCCGCGCCCGAGGGGTTCGTCAGGTCACCGCCGCCCGTGTAAAGGTGCACGCGCCCGCTGCCCGCGTCGTTCGTGAACTCTCCGTCGGAGATGCCGATCTTGCGCAGAAGGCACTCGAGCGCATCCGAGTGCCCGGTGGTCAGCGCGATCAACGGCAGGTGCCCTTCGGACTGATTGCGGGGCAGCCGCGTGAGGTTGACGTCGTTGATGACGTTGTCCGTGCAGCGCACGATCTCGGGGATCGTGACCTGACGGCGCCACTTGCCGATCTGGATGACCAGCGGGATGTTCTTGCCGACCGGCGGGTTGTCCATCTTGAAATGCCCGCCGGCGTCCGTCAGCGCCGAGGCGATGGGCTGGCCGGACGCGCGACCGTTGCACTGGTCGCACGACAGCCCCTCCGGCACCGGCTCCAGCGCCCGGTTCGGAACGTAGACCGACACGTTGTAGAGCGGGACCTTGCCGGCGGGGTCGTAGATCGTCCCGCTGAGCGTGGTCTTCATCCCCTCGAGCTCGCTGCAGGCGGGCTCCGAGCAGGTGCCGATCATGCAGGTCGTTTGCGCGCACTCGAGGTTCGCGCTGCAGAGGCCGGTGCTGGACGACCCGCCCGCTCCCGGCCTGGCGCCGGCGCCCCCCGTCGCGCGCGTGCCGCCCGTGGCGGTCACGCCACCGCTGCCGGGCGTGGGGTCACCCGTGCCGGCGGTGCCCGACGACGTGCTCTGCTTGACGCCGGCGCACGCCACCAGCGCAAGACCGGCGGCGAAGGCCCAATGCGGGATCCGGGGGGGACGGGTCATCCGAGCTCCTGGTTGACCCCATACGTGTCCGCAGCAACCCGCTGCGGCTCCCCGGCCGACCCGAGCTCAGGCTTTGGCGCGTGGCGGGCGGGGCACGGCGTCCAGCAGCGCCTCAGCCATGGCGCGGGCCTGGTGCACGGGGCGCGCGTCGCGATCCATCGCGGCGCCGAGCAGAGCGCCGTCGTAGAGCAGCACCAGCTGACGGCCGAGCGCAGTCGGATCGGGCGCGCCCATCTCCCGCGCGAGCCCGATGAGGAGTCGAGCCGTCCACTGGCGTAGCTCGTCGCAGGCGCGGCGGAGCCGGTTGTCGCCCGGCGGGCCTTCCGCGCTGGCGTTCACGAACGCGCACCCGCGGAAGTTGGGTTCGACGACACGCGCCGCCAGGACGTCGAACACCGCCAGGATGCGCCCGCGGGGCGTGTCGTAGGGGGCGATGCCCGCCAGGACGCGCTGGCGCTGGTGGTCGGCCCGGCCGTGCAGGTAGGCCAGAACCAGCTCTTCCTTGCTGCCGAACGTGCTGTAAAGCGAGGCCTTGGCGACACCGGCCCGTTCGATGACGCGGTCGATGCCGACGGTGTGAACGCCCTCGCGGTAAAAGAGCTCGTCGGCGGCGGCCAGCAGGCGCTGGCGGGCCGACCCGTCGGCTCTTGCCGGCTTCGTCGAGAGCTGCTTCGACATGACTTGACTGTACAGACCTGTCTGTTCATAGTCAATGCCCTAGACAGACCTGTCTGTCTCATCCTGAAAGGCTGATCCCCATGTCGACCGTGCCGTCACTCAGCAAGACCGCCGCCTTCTTTCTGCAGGCGTCGATCATCCTGTTCTTCCTGGCCAGCTCCAGCGCGCCGACCCCGCTCTACGTCGTCTACCAAGCGGCCTGGGGATTCTCGCCGGTGACCATCACGATGGTGTTCGGGATCTACGCGGTGGCGGTTCTGGCGACCCTGCTGGTCGTCGGGTCGCTGTCCGACTTCATCGGGCGGCGTCCCGTGTTGTTGGCGGCGACGCTGTTGCAAGCGGGCGCCATGGCGATCTTCGCGACGGCAAACGGCGTCGGCAGCTTGATGATCGCGCGTGTCGTGCAGGGCGTGGCGACCGGCGCGGCGGCCGGCGCCGTCGGGGCCGGCATGCTGGACATCGACCGCGCGCGCGGGACAATCGCCAACGCGGTCGCTCCGATGGTGGGCACCGCGACGGGCGGGCTCATGGGCGGCCTGATGGCGCAGCACCTGCCGGCGCCGACGGTGCTGGTGTACGTGATCTTCGCGGCGATCTTCCTGCTGCAGGCCGGCGGCGTCGCGCTGATGCCGGAGTCGGCGGCGCGGCGGCCGGGCGCGCGGCGATCGCTGCGGCCGCACCTGTGGCTGCCGCCGGCGGCGCGCGCACCGGCCCTGCTGGCTGCCCCCGTACTGATCGCCACCTGGGCGCTGGTCGGTTTCTACGGGTCGCTTGGGCCGTCGCTGGTGCGACGGCTCGCCGGCTCGTCGTCGCTGGTGCTGGGCGGCGCCGTGTTGTTCGTGATGGCCGGATCCGGCGCGGTCACCGTCCTGTTGTCTCGGACGCGACCCGCGCGGACGATCCTGCTGATGGGCTCGGCTGCGCTGATGACCGGTGTCGCGCTGACGCTGATCGGGACGGCGATGGGGCGGATCGGCCTGTTCTTCCTGGGGACGGCCGTCGCGGGCGCCGGGTTCGGAGCGGGGTTCCAGGGCGCCATCCGGACGGTGGTCCCGCTGGCAGCCGCGCATGAGCGCGCCGGCGTCCTGTCGGTGCTGTACGTCATCGCGTACCTGTCGATGGGCGTGCCGGCCGTGTTCGTCGGCGTGCGCGTGGTGCACGGCGCCGATCTCTTCACCGCCGCCCGAGAATATGGATTCGCCGTGATGGCGCTGGCCGCTGCGGCGCTGGCCGGCACTCTGGTCCGCGCGCACCCCAGCGCGGCCCACCAGGTCGTCTAGGCGCCGCGCACGCGAACAAAAGCAGTCTTGGTCGACGTCTTAGGATCGCTGGCGGGCTCCGACGCCGACACCAGCACCACAGGGCTGTTGCCGTCGACGACCGGGGCGCCGGGGCGGCAGGCGTCCGCGTAGGCGTTCAGCCGATCCATCAGCGCCGCCGTGCTCTTCGGCATCGGGACGCGGGCCCGCGTGATGTGACCGATCAGCTGCTTCCCTTCGTTCAACAGCCGCACGCCGTCCGTCGCACGCTGGCGGTCGGCCAGCGATGCGCGCTGGGGCAGGCAGGGCTGGAACGCGCAGACCCGCTCGCCCGCGGCCACGAACTCGGCCCAGACGTCGAAGATCTCCGGGTCGGTGTGCAACGTCTCGCACTTGATCTTGGCCACGCGCCCGAACGCGCGCAGGTCCGCCTCGACCCCCTGAAACATCTCAGCGGCGGCGACGGTCCCGCACAGCGCGTCGGTGAGCCGGTCGATGTCATGCAGGGTCATCGCGATCTTGATGTAGCGGCTGCGATAGAAATCCTCGATCGGAAACAGGAACGCCTTGAAGGGCTCGCCCCACAGCTCGTCGATCCCTTCCTCGCCGCTGACGTGCAGGACCATCCGCCCCAGCGTCAGCGCCTCGCGCAGGTATTCGCCACACTGGCGCATCAACGCGGTGTCGGGGGTGATCTCGACCCCCAGCGCCTGTAGCTCGACGGCCTTGGTGAACACGTCGGTCGCGCGATTGAACAGCGCGCCCGCCAGCATCGCCCCTTTCACCCGCTGCTTGGCCGGGTCGGTCTCGGTTTCGAATGCGCGCCGCGCTTCATCCAGCCGTGCCCCTGGGATGTTCAGGCCGTGCTCGACGTGATTGAACAGCCGCCGCGTCAGCGCTTGAATCAAATGCTTCTTGGCGGTCAGCGTGTCGGCCGGCGCGTCGTAGGCCTTGATCCAGTAGCCGCCGTAGTAGACGCGCCAGATGCCGTCGATCGCCCGCTTGGCGCCCTCCTCCTCGCCCATGATCGCATCGTACGCGCGCCCGCGACGGGTGGCGCGCGCTGCGCCAACATTTAGCCGCCCGTTGACGATCCTGAAACGAACACCGTCTCGTCAGTGCAGGCTGGCGGCCATCGCGGTGGCTTCTTTCTTCACCGCGCGTTCTTCGGGTGGGTCGTAGCGCCCGACGGGGGCGGCCGCGATCGTCGCCAGCAGCCCCCGCGCGTCGTCCTTGTGCCCTTCATCGTTGGCAATCCGCGCCTGATACAGCAACGCCCGCAGGTTCTGCGGGTTGATTCGCAGCGCCTGCTTCAGCTCTTGCGCGGCGCGATCGCGATCGCGCTTGGGCCAGGGCAGTTCCAGGTAATACGCCGCCCAGACCACCGGGATGTTGCCGTGGTCGTAGCTGACGTCCAGCGCGGTCGCCCGCTCCAGGGGGCGCTTGAACTTCCCCTCGATCCCGTTCGTCAGCGCGCGCACGATGCCCATTCCCTCACCGTAGTTGCCGATGCTCAGGGCCGCCCAGTACTGCGCCGCCGCGTCGTTCGCGTTCACCGCGATCGCGCGCTCGGCCAGATCGTAGGCCTGCTTCGCCAGCGCGGACCGGTCGCTTTCGGGTCGCCGCTTGTCGTCGCTCTCGGTGAAGAGGACGCGGGCCGCCCGCCACAAGACGCCGTAGTCCGACGGCGCACGGGCCACCGCCGCGTCGGCCAGCGCGCGCGCCTCGCGCAACGCGCCCGGGTCGTCGCGCCGCGCGTGCAGCGCGTCCAGCCGCGCCAGCGTATCGGCCAGCGGCGGCGTCGCGGGCGCCCCGCTGTCGGGCGCGCCCACCGCCATGACGAGGGCGACCAGCGGAATCGACGCGAGGGGAATCACGTCCGCGAGAACCGCTGCTCGGGCGTCATCGCCTGGAACCGATCGCGTGCCATCATGCTGACCATCCAGCCCGGGTATTCGGGCGGCAGCGCGCTGGCCTTGTCCAGCCGTTCGAGCTGCTCGGGCGACAGCCGCAGCGACGCGGCAGCCAGGTTGTCGCGCAGCTGTGCCTCGTCGCGCGCGCCGATGATCACGCTGGTGGTGACGGGCTGATGCAGCAGCCAGGCCAGCGCCACGCGCGGCACCGACGCCTGATGTTCGCCCGCAACGGCGGCCAGCGCGTCGATGACCGTGTAGCCACGCGTCTCGTCGACGGGCGGAAAGTTGAAGCTGGCCCGCCGCGTACTTTGCGGGCGCGGGTTGGCCCGGCTGAATTTTCCGCTGAGGAACCCGCCGACCAGCGGGCTCCAGACCAGCAGCCCCACGCCTTCGGACAACATCAGCGGCACCAGCTCGCGCTCGAGGTCGCGCCCCGCGATCGAATAGTACGACTGGATCGTCACGAACCGTTCCAGCCGATCGCGATCGCTGATCCCCAGCGCCTTCATGAGCTGCCAGGCCGCCAGGTTGGACGCGCCGATGTAGCGGACCTTGCCGCTGCGGACCAGGTCATCCAGCGCGCGCAGCGTCTCTTCCCACGGCGTGGCCCCGTCGAACCCGTGAATCTGGTACAGGTCGACGTAGTCCGTCCCCAGCCGCTGCAGGCTGCGATCGATGCTGTCCAGGATGTGCCCGCGCGACAGGCCCACGTCGTTCGGTCCCGTGCCCACGCGCCCGCGCACCTTCGTCGCGACGATGACCTCCTTGCGGCGTGGCCCCAGCGCGCGGCCCAGGATCTCCTCGGCGCGCCCGTTCGAATACGTGTCGGCGCTGTCGAAGAAGTTGATGCCGGCGTCCAGGCACACGCCGACCAGGCGGTCGGCCTCGGACTGCGCGGTTTCGCCGATGACCTTGTACACACCTTCGCCGCCAAACGTCATCGTCCCGAAGCAGATCTCGGATACGCGGAGCCCTGTGCGCCCCAAAGATCGCTGGTTGATTGCACCGTCGTTCATGTCGGGCCTCGCCTCCTGGCGCGAATATGGTCATCGTTACCCTGGATGGCGTCAATCACCCCGGTGCCCGATTTCGAGGCGCAGCTCGCCACACTGGTCGAGGCCGCACCCGAGGGCGACGGGTGGATTCACGAGCAAAAGTTCGACGGGTACCGCATCGGGTTGCGCAAGGACGGGCGCACCGTCGAGCTCTGGAGCCGGCGCGGCCAGGACTGGACGGCGGAGTTCCCGGCCCTCGCCGCGGCCGGCGGGCGGCTGGCGGCGCGGCGCGCGCTGCTGGACGGCGAGGTCGCGGCCATGCTCCCCAGCGGCGTCACCAGCTTCCAGGCTCTTCAAAATCGGCGCCCGGATACGCCGCTGGCGTATTTCGTCTTCGATCTGCTTCACATCGACGGGCGCGACCTGCGCGACCAGCCGATCGAACGACGCAAGCAGCGACTGCGCGAGCTGCTGGAGGCCAGCGACACCGGCGGCCTCTTCCGCTATTCGGACCATGTGATCGGCGTCGGCGTCGCGTTCCACCGCAACGCCTGCGCGCTGGGGCTGGAGGGGATCGTGTCGAAGCGGCTGGGGACGCGCTATCGCGGCGGCCGCAACCTGGACTGGCAGAAGGCGAAGTGCGTGCGCCGGCAAGAGTTCGTGATTGGTGGGTTCACGGATCCGGAGGGCGCCCGCGAGGCCATCGGCGCGCTTCTGATCGGCTACTACGAAGGCGGCACGCTGCGCTGGGCGGGCAAGGTCGGGACGGGCGCGGGCTGGAACGGGGCGTACCTGAAGGATCTGCGGCGGCGGCTCGACGCCATCGAGGCCAAGCAGTCACCGTTCGACCCGCCCGTCGACGATTCGTGGCTGCGCCGCAACGCGCACTGGGTGCGCCCGCAGCTGGTCGCGGAGATCGCGTTCGGCGAATGGACGGACGACGGCCGGATCCGCCACCCGTCGATGCAGGGGCTGCGCGCCGACAAGGCTCCGCGCGACGTGCGCCGCGAGCAGCCGGCGGCGTCCAACCCGCCCCCGCCGCCGGTCGCGGCCAAGCGCACGCGGGCCAAAGCGAAGAAGCCGGCCAGGGCCGCCACGCCCGACGTGACGAACGGCCCCGTGGTGCGTGGCATCGCCGTCAGCCACCCGGAGCGGATCATCTACGCCGATCTGGCGCTGACGAAGCTGGACGTCGCGCGCTACTACGGCGAGGTCGCGCCCGCCATGATGCCGCACGTCGCCGGTCGGCCGCTGACGCTGCTCCGCTGCGGCGGCGCCATCGACTACGGCGCCGAGAAGGGCGGGTGCGTGATGCTTCGCCACGGCAAGGCCTGGGGTCCGCGCGAGCTGCGCCGCGTGAAGATCCGCGAGCTGCAGAAGACCGGCGAGTACCTGGTCGCCGACACGCCCGAGGCGCTGGTGGCGCTGGCGCAGATGGGCGTCGTCGAGGTCCACACCTGGAATGCGGTCGCCGAGACGCCTTACCAGCACGACCGGGTCGTGTTCGACTTCGACCCGGGACCGCAGGTCGCCTGGCGGGAGGTGGTCGCCGCCGCGCGCGCCGTTCGACAGATGTTGGCCGACCAGAAGCTGCGCGCCTGGGTCAAGACCACGGGCGGCAAGGGGCTGCACGTCGTCGTCCCCATCGCGCCCGCGGATGGCGCCGCCTGCCTGACGTTCGCGCAGACGGTGTCGGCGGCGCTGGCTGACAGCGCCCCGACGCGATTCACGACGACGATCGCGAACAAGGCGGCGCGCGAGCGGCAAATCTTGATCGACGCGCTTCGCAACGGCCGCGCGAACACCGCGGTGGCCGCCTACTCACTGCGCGCGCGGCAGGGCGCGCCCGTGTCCGTGCCGCTGGACTGGGACGAGCTGACGCCTCGTTTGAACCCGGCGCGCTTCACGATCCGCACCGCGATCGCGCGTACGCGCGACGTCGACCCCTGGCGCGACTACTGGAAAGCTCGCCAGAAGCTCCCGATCCGCTGATACGTCGGCCCACGTCGTCAAAGGTGGGAGCTGCCACCCGGCGGACGTGCTCCGTCGGGCGGCGATCCGTAAGCTGACCGACCATTCACCGAAACCCCGCCGGCGATCGGACGGTAATTTGCCCGTTTCCGGTTATCGCCTCAATCGGCGGTCTTTTAGCGCCGATTTCAGCCGTCGCGTGGGGACCGAGTCGCTCGACATCAAGCCCGAGAGGTTCGGGCGATACGTGCTCCTCGATCGCGTGGGGCTCGGCGGAATGGCCGAGGTGTTCCGGGCCGTCATGCCGGGCGCGCAGGGATTCCAGCGCACGTTCGTCGTCAAACGGATTCTCGGCGAGCGCGCGCAGTCGCCGTACTTCGTCGACATGTTCGTGCGCGAGGCGCGCATCAACGCGGTCCTGCACCACCCGAACATCGTCCAGGTGTTCGACTTCGGCGAGGTGGGCGGCACGTACTTCTTGGCGATGGAGTACGTGCGCGGGCGCGACGTCTCGGCCATCGCACGCCGCCTGCGTCACCGGGCGCGCGCCTGTCCGGTCGGCGTCGCCGCGTTCATCGCGCACGAGGTGGCGCAGGCGCTCGGCTATGCGCACGCGCTGACGTCGCCCGACGGGACACCGCTGAACGTCGTCCACCGCGACGTGAGCCCGTCCAACATCATCTGCCAGCGCGCCGGTGGCGTGAAGCTGCTGGACTTCGGAATCGCGCAGGCCCTGACCGAGCCCGAGGCCGAGAATACGCAGCGGATGTTCAAGGGCAAGATCGCCTACGTCGCCCCCGAGCGAATCAAGGGTCAGCCCGCGGACAGCCGCGCGGACCTGTTCTCGCTGGGCGTGGTGCTGTGGGAGCTGCTGGCGGGTCGCAAGTTGTTCCGCGGCAAGACGGAGGTCGAGACCCTGCAGAACGTGGTGGAGATGCCGGTGCCGGCGCTCTCGTCCCTTCGCGCGGACGTGCCGGCCGAGCTGGAACAGATCGTCACGCGCGCGCTGGCCCGCGATCCCGCCCAGCGCTACGCGACGGCGTACGAGCTGGCCGAAGAGCTCGAGGCCGTGCTGGCCGCTCTGCGCTACCAGCCGCGCGAGATGCCGGCACTGCTGCACGAGCTGTTCGGGGCCGAGCTGTCCTCGCTCCAGATTCCTACCTCCAGCTTCACGCCCGAGCTGCTGGCGGCCGGGACGACGACCAGCGCGACGCCGTCGCCCAGCACGGCCGCAGCGGCGAGCGTCGTCGAGGCGGCAGCGGCGCGAGCGCGGTGGCCGTGGTGGGTCGTTGCGGCCGTCGAGACCGCCACGCTGCTGGTGCTGCTGTTCGGGCGTGGCGGCGGCAAGCGGACGCTGGCGACGGTGCGGGCGCCGGCCAATGTCACCGCCCGCGCGTCGAACCCGGTGGTCACGCCGCTGCCGGCGCCGCTGAACGCAGCGCCCCCACCGCTCGCGCCCGAGATCGAGGCGAGCAAGCCGGCGCCGCCGAAACGGGCGCACCGCACGCGCTCGGGCGGCCAGGGTCGAATCGTCCGTGGGCTTTCAATCAACCCGTTTGACGAGGCCGCGTCGCGGCTGGATCGATAATGGCCACGCGCATCGTGGCGATTGCCGTCGTCGTCGCGCTCTTCGCCGGGCTGCACCCGGCCGCAGCCGAGACGCGCAGCGTGGGCGACACGGAAGCCCGGCAGCGCTTCGCCGACGCCGAGGTCGACTACAAGGCCGGGCGCTACGCCGAGGCGCTGGAGAAGTATAAGCTGGGGTACAACGCCAAGCCGCTGCCGGGGTTTCTGGTCAACATCGCGCAGTGCCAGCGACGGCTGGGTGACCTGAAAGCGGCGCGCGCCACGTACCGCGAGTTCGTCCTGGTGGCGCCTGACTCGCGCCTGGTCCCCGAGGTGCAAGCGTTGATCAGGCAACTGGACGCCGTGATCGCCGATCTGGCGGCCGGCGGAAATGGAGCGGGCGCCGCGGACGTCGGCACCGGTGACGACGTCCACACGAGCGAGCTGGCTGCGGCGCCTCCCGTGCTCTCGCCCCCGGCGCCGGCGGCAACCACCCCGCTGATTGCCGTCGCCGCGGAGGCGGAACCGGCCGCCCCGCCGCGCCATTCGAACGCGCGCTGGTGGCTCTGGGGCGGCGTCGCGGCCGCTGCGATCGCGGGCGGGATCGTCGCCGGCCTCGCGCTGTCGTCGCCGGAGACCACCACCATCCACGCCGGATCGCTGGGAACGCTGAGGCGATGATTAGCCGCGGGAGATCACGCGCGTTGCTGCTCGCGGTGCTCGTCACCGCGGCGGCGAGCTGCCACGGTTCGACGGAGGCGCCCGAGGCCGGCGCGCTTCTGCTGCGCGTGAGCTTGGCGGCGAACGCGCCCATGCCAGACGAGCTTCGCCTGTGGCTGTTCGACGCGAATGGTGCGCTGTGGACCAACGCGCGATTCCCCGCGACGGGCGCGCTGGTTCCCGAGAGCGCCTCCATGCTGGGGACGATCTTGGTCCAGCCCGGCACGACCGCCGGCAACCTGCGGCTGGACGTGCGTGGACTGCGCGCCGGCGCCATCGCTGAAGAGGCGCTGTCCACGATCGCGCCGGCAGCCCGCGCGGCAGGGGTGTTCGACGTATTGTTATCGGCGGCGTTGCCGTCTGACCGCGACGGCGACGGCGTGCCCGATCCGATCGACGACTGCCCGGCCGTCGCCGATCCGGCGCAGACCGGCTGCGCGGGTGGCGCGGGCGGTTCCGGCGGCGCGCGCAGCGGCAGCGGTGGTGAACCGACCGGCGAGGCCGGCGGCCCAGGTGGCACCGGCGGCGGCGGTGCTGCGGGCGGCGGACCAGGCGGACAAGGCGTAGGTTCCGGCGGATCGGGGTTCGGCGGCGCGACGGGCGGGCAAGCCGGTGCATCCGTTGGCGGCTCCGGCGGCTCAGCGGGCGCGGCCGGGCGCGCAGGAGCGACCGGCGGAAGCAGCGGCCACGGCGGCGTGAGCGGCAGCTTACCGCAGGGGGCCGCGTGCGTGTTCGCCACTCAATGCCGAACGGGTTTCTGCAAGGACGGCGCGTGCTGCAACACCGCCTGCACGGACGCGTGCAACAGCTGCGGGACGGGAACGTGCACCCCGATCACGTCCGGGTTCGACATACCCGAGTGCCTGGGGCTCGTGTCGTGCAACAAGAGGAGCAAGTGCGTCGCCAACTAACGCGGTTGATTGTCTAGGACATCGAACGCGCACGAGCCGTCGCTCAGCTGACGAGCCCGAGCCGCCGAAATTCAGGTCGAGACCGGGGCTCTGCTGCCGGTTGTCGCTCCGCGCGCCAACCTTACGTTCGTGGTGGGAGGTGTTCCATGACCACGATGCAGAACGAGGTGAACCGCGGCGCGACTGAGGGGCGCGTCGCCATGGAGATCGAGAAGCGCACGTCGCGCCTGCCGTCCGATGTGTTTCTGTGGACGGCGCTCGGGTCGATGGCCGGCTCGCTGGTGCTGGCCCTGTCGGGCAAGCAGAAGCTGGCCAATTTCGTCGGGCAGTGGGTGCCGACGATGCTGATCTTCGGGCTCTACAACAAGATCGTGAAGGTCGCCGGGCACGACCAGTACCGTCCGTCGGCGTCCATTTCGTGAGGTAGCGGTTGCGCGCCGGCCGCTTGTGCGGGGCCGGCGCGCGATGGTCTACGGGGCGCCCTGGAATCCGATCGTGATCGGGCTGTAGCACGTGCAGCCGGTCTGGCCGTTGCAGGGCATGTTGGTCGGCGAGTAGGTGCATTGCACGTTGTTGCAGCAGGGCGTCGCCGCGTTGCAGGCCTGCCCGTAGAGCGCGCAGACGCCACCGCCGCTGGGCGTGGGCGGCGGACCGCACTTGCCGCTGGGCGCGCCCGGCGTGATGTTGCAGACCAGGCCCGTGCAGCAGTCGCCGGTCGCGGTGCACGTGCCGCCCGAGGCGACGCACACGAGGCCACCGTCGGGCTTCGGCGCCAGGCAGTGACGCACGCCCGTCGAATCCGGGACGCAAGGCGCGAGCCCGCAGCACTCGGCGGCGGTGTTGCACGTCTGTCCGGCCGGCCGGCAGCACTTCGGATCCGTGCCACTGAAGATGCCGGTGCTGCCGTCGGGGCACGCGCCCGAACCCAGGCAGCGCGGTAGACCAAGCGTGTCGTACGCGCAGCACTGGGCCTTCGGGCTCACGGCGCACTCGCAGTCGCTCTCCGCGTTGGAGCAGGCGTTGGCGTTTCCGCTGAGCTTGCAGATACCGCCGGGCACCTGGTTGCCGTGGTTCTGCGCGCACACGCCGATGGTGGCGTTACCCGATGCGCTGACCGCCGCCGTGCAGGTCACCTCCGGGCTGGTGCCGCTGCCGCCGCAGCATTCCTGGTCCGTCGTGCAGAGGCTGTTCAGGATCTTGCAGCCGAGGCCGGGCTGGCAGACGTTGACGCCGGTCAGCGCCCACGGTCCGCAGTTGCGGCTGCAGCAGCTGCCGCAACCGTTGCAAAGCACGCCGTCGTGAACGCAAGACCCTGCGCCCGTCGTCGCCACGTCCTGACAGACGCCCAGCGTCGCGCCGCTGGCCTTGGCGCAAGAGCCGCCACAGCAGTCGGTGTCGCGCGCGCACACGTCGCCCGGCTGGATGCAGAACGAGGCGCCCAGCACGCAAGTCCCGCCGGTGCACAGCCCGGAACAACAGTCCCCCGCGGCGCTGCAAGGATTGCCGGCGGTCCTGCAGGCGGCGTTGAGCGCCGCGCACGTCCCGCCGCTGCAGTTGCCGCTGCAACACGTGGCCGACGACGAGCAGCTGGCGCCGTCCGCCGTGCAGGCCGCCGCCGTCGAGCAAACGCCGCGGCTGGTGTCGCACTGCAGGTTACAGCAGTCGGTCGCGACGCCGCACGAGCTGCCGGGGCCGCTGCAGGTCCCCACCGAGGAGCCGCACGTGTGCGCCACCGGATCGCACGCGTGTGAGCAGCACTGCGCGTCGGTGCTACAGGTCGCGCCCGCCACCGTGCAGATGACGCCGTTGCCACCGCCGCCGCCGGCGCCCGTGCTGATCGCGTTCACGGTGCTGTTCCCGCATCCGGCGAACGCCACGGCCATGGCGGCCACCGCCAGCGTCAGATAAATGCCGAGCCAGGAGATGTGCCGCGACCTGGGGGAGGTGAAGGCGCGCAGGGTTGCCATGTTTGCTGAGAGCCACCATCTCCCGAAATCGGCTCAACAGGCACGTTCCGTTGCAATTGTGGCGCTTTCGGCAGGAACGCGAGCCGTTTCGGCCGGCTGACGTCTCTTACCTGTTAGCATGGGCGCTCTCGTGAGCCATTCGCTGCTCCTCCGCGCGTCGGACCAGGTGTCCGACGCCGAGCTGGTCAGCCGCGCGCTGTCCGGCGATCGCTGGGGGCGCGAAATGCTGTACCGGCGCCACGCGGGACGCCTCCTGGCGTTGGCCACCCGACTGCTCGGGAGCCGCGGCGACGCAGAAGAAGTCGTCCAGGACACGTTTCTGACGGGGTTCGCGCAGCTCGCCGCGCTCCGGGAGCCGGCTGCCGTGGGCGGATGGCTGGGGCAGATCACGATCAGCTTGGTGCGCCGGCGGATCCGCCGCACGCGCTTGCTGCGCCGGCTGGGGCTGGACCGGGGCGCCGACGACGCCACGCTGGAGTCGCTGGGTGATCCCGGCTTGAGCCCGGAGGAGCGGACCGAGCTGGCCCTGGTCGACCGCGCCCTGAAAGTGGTCAGCGCCGGCTGCCGCATCGCCTGGATGCTGCGCCGGGTCGAAGGGCTGCCGCTGGCCGAGGTCGCCGCGCTGTGCGACTGCTCGCTGGCGACCGCCAAACGCCGCATCACCGACGCTGATCGTCGCGTCGCCGCTCACGTCGGCGGCGAATGGGGGGAACCATGAGCGCGCCGCGTCCGCCGCTGAAGGAACGTCTGCGCATGCCCGACGACGAGCAGGCGCTGGCCCGGATCTGGTCGCGCATCGACGCCGGTGACCGGCAGGGTGGGCGGCGCGGGCTGCAGGTCGCGCAGCGGCTGCTGCGCCTGGATCGACCGGCGCTGGCGGGGGCGGTGCTGGCTGTGGCGGCGGCGGTGGTCGTGTGGGTCGGCATCTCGCACGACGACACGGGTCCGCTGCGGCTGGCCGACGGGCAGCCCATCGCGGCCGTCCAGGCGCCGCCGTCCGGGGCGGTCGTGGCGATGTCGGACGGCTCGCGCGTCACGTTGTCTGGCGGCGCGCGGCTCGAGCCGCTGCTGTCGACGGCGACCTCGTTCGTCGCGATGCTACAGACCGGGCGCGCCGATTTCGAGGTCCATCCGGGCGGACCGCGCCGCTGGCAGATCGAGTGTGGATTGGCCACGGTCGAAGTGGTCGGCACCGGCTTCAGCTGCACGCGCGAGCCGGGGCGGCTGCGGGTCGCCGTCCAGCACGGCGCCGTGCTGGTCCGCGGTGATCAGGTGCGCGATCGCGCGCAGCGCCTCAGCGCCGGCCAGTCGCTGGAGATCGTCGATCCGTTGCTGGCGCCGCCCGCTGCGACCCCGGCGCCGGTGCGCGAACCGGCTGTTGCGCCCGACCCTGCGGCGGACGCGCCTCCGCCGGTGCTCACGCCCCCGCTCGCCCGGGTGAGCTGGCGCGAGCTCGCGCAGTCCGGACGGCAGCGTGACGCATTCGCGGCGCTGGGGCCACGCGGCCTCGTGCACGAGACGCGGCAAGCCGGCGTCGGCGATCTGCTGTTGCTGGCGGACGTGGCACGGCTGTCGGGGCATCCGCGCGACGCGGTCGCGCCGCTGGAACGGATCCTGGACGCGTATCCCCGCGATGCGCAGGCGCCGCTGGCCGCATTCGCGCTGGGGCGTCTCGAGCTGGACGCGCTGAACGCGCCGGCCCGGGCGGCGCGCGCCCTCGATCGCGCGCTGGCGCTGGGGCTACCACAGAGCCTACGTGAGGATGCGCGCGCCCGGCTGGTCGAAGCGCACGCGCGGTCCGGAAATGCCGCCGCCGCGCGCGCGGCCGCGGCGGCCTACCGTCGCGAATTTCCCGACGGTCGTTACCGCGCCCGCATCGAATCCCAGCTACCATAGCCGGCCATGCGCCGCGCTCCCCCGACGAAGCTCGGCTTTGCCGAGCGCCGTCGTCGCCACGCGGTAGCCGGCCTGTTGCTGGCCGGGCTCATCGCGGTCGCTGTCCGCGCCAGCGCGGCAGAAGCGCCGATGACCGTGGTGTTGCCCGACTGCCCGACGTCGCCGGTGGCGGCCGACGCATTTCTCGGCTCGCTGGAGGTCGAGCTGGCGGGCGACGCGCGCCCCTGCTGCGCACGGTTGCTGGCGCCGCCCGGCACGGGCGCGATGTCGCTGGATATCCAGCCGTGCGGCGAGACCGCCAATCTGGTCCGCGTCCGCGTGCACGATGGAACAGGTGCCGTCACGCTGGAGCGGGAGGTCGCCCTGGGAGACGTATCCCCCGACGCGCGCCCGCGTGCGCTGGCGCTGGCGGTCGCCGAGCTGGTGCGGGCCGCCGCCACTGCGCCGCCCGCGCCCCCGGCCCCCGCCATCGCAGCCGCCCCGGCGGTAGCGCCGGAGCCGCGCGACGGCTGGATCCCCGTCGTGGGCTTCTCGGTCCGGACCTACTTCGGCGGAGACATCACGCTGTGGGGTTTCCACGCGGCGCTCGAGCGCGCGCAGGGCGGGTGGCAAGCGGCGGTGGAAGGCCACGTCGAGAGCGGCAACCCGCATGTCACGCTGGGCAGCGTCGACACGACGTTCGCGGGCGGCGCGCTGGAAGCCGGGCGCCGCTTTCACCCCGGCAAGACCGTCGTCGACCTGGGCATCGTCGGCGGCCTGGGGGTCGTGCGCATGAACGGCGTCAGCACGGCGGCCGGCTCGGTCACCGCCTCGGGGCTGGGACTGGAGGCGACGGCCGGTGCGCGCGCCGCATTCGACTTCTGGCGCATCCCGCACGACCGGGCGCGCCTGCGGCTGGTGCTGGAAGGCGGCGCCGTCATCCACGGCGTCCAGGCCACCGTCAACGGTCAGGACGCCGCCGGCCTCAGCGGCGGCTACCTGCTGGCGGGCCTCGCCGCCGCGCTGGGGCCGTTTTGAAGCCTCCCGCGGCGCGTGCTCAGGGCGCGAACGCCGGCACCGGAATGGTCACGTTCGCCTTGATGTCGGCGTAAGCCGACTCCAGCCCCGCGGCGCTGATCGTGCTCGCCAGCATCCCCGCGTTGTCGGTCAGCGTGTTGTTCGGCCCAACGCTGTTCTGGAAGATGGACGGACAGTTGACCAACACGTTGTGGGCGACGGTATAGCCGCTGGTCTGCTCGTCCATGTAGATCCCGTGGTCGGCATAGTCGGCCCACTGGGATTTCTTGAAATCGTGTAGGTAGTTGTACTGCTCCTGCGACGATGGTCCCTGGTTCGAGAGCGTGTAGATGGCCCCGGCGTCCGCGAGGACGTGGGTGATGTCGTGAACGTTGTTGTAGTTGATCTTGTTGTTGCTCATGGCGTTCACCGCCGCCGTCCACCCGAACCCCACGGAGATCCCGGTGTAGTTCACGTTCGCGACCTCGTTGTGCTCGATGTCGATGAAACGCGGATATCCGGCGCCAATCCCGACCGCGCCCTGAATTTCCGTCGTGACGTTGTTGACGTAGTTGTCCTTGACGGTCTCGGTCGTGCAGATCTCGGTCTTGTCCGCGGGGTTGTAGGCGGTGTGCATCTCGGTGGACTCGTTGGCGACGTACTTTCCGATCGAAATGCCGGTGCCCCCCAGGTCGGTGAAGACGTTCCCTTCGATGAGGTCGTCGTGCGTCCCGTAATTGAAGTCCAGCCCGGTCGCCGCCATCTGGGCGAACATGTTTCGTTCGAACTGGATGTGGTGCGCGTTGGCGACGTACACGCCGGCCGCCGGATGTCCGACATACATCGTGTTCCCGCGCGTATTTCCGACGTTGTACTGGCCGGCCTGCAGGTCCAGAAACCCGGCCGTGCTGGGGAGCAGGTACGTCGAATGGGCGAACGTCAAACCCTGGAACCAGATGTGGTGCGCGGGGTCGGTCGTGGCGTCGGCGCCCATCACCTTGACCACGTTCTCCAGCATCGGGGCGACGACCGTCGCCTTCGTCATGTCCTCGCCCGAACGCGGCTTGTAGTAAAGAGTGGCGGCTGCTTCGTCCAGGTACCACTCGCCCGGCTGATCGAGGAACTCATAGGCATTTTCGAGATAGAACGGCTGCCCGTCGCCGTTGCTCAGGGGGCCGAAAAGCGGGAACGACCGGACGAACATGATGCCGTCCTCGGGATTCTGAAACTTCAGCGAGGCCGTGTTGCCGGACGTCGTCACCGACGCCAACCGCAGCACCTCGTCCGCCCAGGCCGCCATCAGGTGCATCTCGACCTTGGTGAGGTTCTTCCAGTTCGCGACGTACGAGCTGGGGATCTGGATGGCGTGTCCGTTCTTGTCGACGCCTGAATACCGGTAAAAGTTGGGCCCGCCGCCCGCCGCCGGGTTCGGCGAGCGCGCGCGGACGGCCTTCTGCCCGTTGACGTACAGCTGCCGGAAGTTCGACGTGATGCCGCTGGTGGCGTAGACGTTGTTCGCCGAATCGAACACCTTCCACCCCGTGATCGGCTGCCCGCCGGTGATCAGCGGCCGCTCGCCGGTGTTGGCGATGTACTTCACGTAGAAGCCGCCCTGCCCCGAATCGGCGCCCGTGAACGCCAGCGTGCTCGCCAGCGGATACGTCCCGCCGCGCAGCACGATGGTGATGTCCTGGGTCATCTTGCTCAGCAGCGGCCGCACGAGGTCGCGCGCCTTCGCGATCGTGCGTAGCGGCTGGGCCATCGTGCCCGGATTGGAGTCATCGCCGGTGGGCGACACATAGAGGCTGCCGTTGACCAGGTTCGCGCTTGGCGCCCCACCCGCGCCACCCGACGACGACGCCCCGCCCGTGCCCGAACCGCCGGCGCCGCCGGTGGCGACAACGCGCCCCCCGGAGCCCGTGGTCGGACCGCCTTGTCCGCCGGAAGAGGTCTTCGCGCCCCCCGTCGCGGTTACATCGACCCGGCCCCCACTGCCCCCCGCGCCCGACGACGCGCTGCCACCCGTCGCGACTGTTGAACCACCCGAGGCGGGGCTGGAAGGCGAACCGGATTGCCCGCCGCAAGCGGCCATCGACACCACACAGATCGCCGGCAGCAAGAGTCGATTGAGCCGTTTCGAGGGAACCATGACACCAACAAGGGCCACTGGCCCGGGAAGTGGTGTGTGTCGACGACCATGTGACAGGGTTGGCGTGCTCGCCCCTTCACGTGAGTGAATGATCAGTGACGTACGTGTTTCCAGGTGGGTGATCGCCGGCTTCGCCGCTCTCTTCGGGTTCACCGCAGCGGCCGGCTGTGGCGGCGGTACACCGAACGGGGGCGCAGCGGCGGGCGGCAACCCGGGTGTGCAGTCCGGCGACATCGGCGTCATCGGGCGGCACCGACACGCGGACGGGCTGCGACTCGCAACAGATCGTGGGCTCGCGCCCCTTGTTTTGGTGTCATGCCCATCGAAATTTCGTCGACGCCAGCGGCAGCGCCTATCCGAGCGACGCGTAACCTGCTGGTCGCGCTGGTTCTTTTGGCGCTCTCCAGCCAGCAGGTGGGGTGTGGCAGCGGCGGCTCCAGTGAGAACGACGGTTCGGGGGGCGGAGCGGGCACGTCGGCGAGCGGGCACGGTGGCTCCGCCCCAGGGACGGGCGGCGAACGGACAAGCGGCTCGGGCGGCAGCGGCGCCGGCGGTCAAATCCAGACGGGCGGGACCGGCGGCCCAATCGGCACGGGTGGCGGCGCCGGCGGATCACCCGGCACGGGCGGCCAGCTCGCGACCGGCGGCGCCGCGGGATCGGCGGGATCGTTGGGCGCCGCGGGTGCGGCTGGCGGTGGTGCGGGTGGGCGCGGCGGGGCTGCCGGCGCGGGTGGCGGGCACGTTGCCGCGGGCGGCAAGAGCGGCACGCTGCAGGTCTGGCCGCTCGGCGATTCGATCACCTACGGCTTCGACGGGACCAACGCCGGGTATCGCGGGCCGCTCTATAACGCCCTCAAACCGTACGCGCCGGGGATGTTGTACGTCGGTACGTCCACGCAGGGGCTCGTCGCCACGAACACGAACCCGCTGCCCTCGAATCAGCGGCACAACGACGGACACAGCTCGTACACGATCAACGACGTCAACAACAACCTCGATGGCCTCGACACGGCCACGTACAACAAGTACGGCGGAGCGGACCGCAACCCCAACGGCGGTCACTGGCTGGACGGCATCGCCAGCGGCGCCAACGCGCGGCCGGCGATGTATCCCGACGTCATCCTCATGATGCTCGGAACCAACAACGCTCACGACAAGGATCGCACGCTGGTCCGGACTCAATTGCACGCACTGATCACGAAGCTCACGACGATGCGCCCGGACGCGAGGCTGATCGTCGCCCAGATCACCCCTTCGTCAAACCCGAACAACGTCAGCTACAACGCCGACGTGGTCAGCGAGGTTCAGTCGTTCCAGGCCGCCGGAAAGCACGTCAGCGCGGTCGACATGTACACCAACTTTCCGTCGGATGGCCTCTACAGCGACGGCGTTCACCCGACCGACAAGGGCTTCACGTTCATGACCCAGCAGTGGCTGAACGGAATCCTGGCCGTGATGCCCGAGCTCAAGAACCCGTGAGCGTGAGCCTCGCGCGGGGGAAGCCAGGCCCGGCTACTTGCGCTTGGCCTGGCTGCGCAGCGCGCGGATCTCCTTCATCGCGCTCTTGCCCATGTCGCGCAGCGTCTCCAGCCAGACCTTCCGGTAGGGGCGCAGGGTCAGGACCAGGCGCTCCATGATGGCCAGATTGCGGAACCACTTCTTGTCCGCCGGGACGACGTACCAGGGCGCGTCGCGCGTCGCGCAGCGGGCAAGCAGGTCCTCGTAGGCGACGGTCATCTCGTCCCACAGCGGGATCTCACGCCAGTCCTCGGGGTTCAGCTTCCAGGCGGTGCGCGGATCCTTTTCTCGCGCGCGCAGCCGGTCGTACTGTTCGTCGCGGCTGATGTGCAGGCAGAACTTCAGGACGATGACGTTCGCGTCCAGCAGCAGCTGCTCGAAGCCGTTGATCTGGTCGTAGCGCGCGCGCCAGACGTGGTCCGGGACCAGCCGGTGCACGCGCGCCGCCAGGACGTCTTCGTAGTGCGACCGGTTGAACAGGGCCATGTAGCCCTTGCGCGGGACGGCGGCGTGCACGCGCCACAAGAAGTCGTGGCCCCGCTCTTCTTCGGTGGGCACCTTGAACGCCTTGACGTAGGCGTTCTGGACGTTCGTGTACTCGAGGATCTTGCGGATCGAGCCGTCCTTGCCGCTGGCGTCGCGCCCCTGCAACACGACCAGCAGGGCGTGCGTCCCCGCGTATGTCAGGAGATTCTCGAGCTCCGCCAGCTCGTCACCGAACCGCGCGGTCCGCTCGTGCGCTTCGCCCTTTTCGACTCCGGCGGTGTCGGCTGGATCGACGTCGTCCAGCCGAACCCGCCGCGAGCCGTCCAGCTTGATCGCGTACGTCGTTCGGGCCATGCACGCAGCATAACCCTCGGGGTTGCTGCCAGCCCTACTTGGCGGCCGTCGTCTGTCCGTCGACGATCTTCTGAGCGGCGTCGAGGTGCTTCTGCAGCACCGGAACCACCTCGGTCAGCAGCTTCTTCAGATCCGCGTCGTCGGTGGCGTCGCGCGCCTTGGTCATCTCGGCGACGTCGCGCTTGTGGTCGTCCAGCATCGCCTGGGCGAACTTCTTGTCGAAGTCGGCACCTGCCGGGATGCTCGCCATCTCGTTCGCCATCGGCGGCGTGTTGGCCGTCAGGTCGATCTTTTCCTTCTTGGCCAGCGCCGCGCCCTTCTTGTCGGCCGCGGTGTGGTCCTTGACCAGCATCTTGCCGTAGTCCTTCACGGCCTTGGTGTTGCCGTTCTTCTCGGCCTGCTTGCCCATCTCGATCTCGTGCTGATCGGAATGGTGCAGCTTTCCAAGAACCTCGGCCGTCGACGGTGCGGCCAGCGCCACCGCTGGCATCAGGAACGTCGCGCACAACCCCAGTGAACGTACTGTTTTGAGCTTCATGCCGCACAAATTGAGGCGACCTTTCCGGAAGGCAACCGGGCGGTACTGCTGAGTTGCCGGCGCGGAGCAATGATTAGATTCCTCAGTTGAGGCACGTACATGGGTGAGCTGATCGCGCGGTTCTTTGCGGGGGGCGCGTTGGTCGCCGTCTTTGCGGTCCTGGGCGACGCCTTCACGCCCAAGAGTTTCGCCGGCCTGTTCTGCGCCGCGCCCTCCGTGGCGCTGGCAACGATGCTGCTGACGTTGCACAAAGAGGGCGCCGGCTTCGTTGCGGTCGAGGCGCGCTCGATGGTCGTCGGCTCCCTGGCCTTCACCGTCTACGCCGCGACCATCAGCTGGATCCTGCACCGGCGTCGCCTCAAACCGACCCCGGTCGCCATCGCCGCGCTCGCGCTCTGGGGCGGAATCGCCGCCGCAGGGTGGGCCGTTTTCGTGAGGCCACTGTGAAGATCAAGTTCGACGCCCACGCGGTCCGTGAGACCTCGTGGGTCGGCCACGTGTTGCGCTTCGCCATCGGGGGCCTCGTCACGGTGGCCGTCGGTCTCTTCACCGACGCCACTGACGCAAAGGCCGGCGGACTGATGCTGGCCATCCCGTCGATCGTGCCGCTGGGTATCGCGCTGCTCGCGCGCGTGCAAAAGCAGAAGCCCGGCGCGACCGAACGCGGCGATCGCGGCCGACACGCCGCCATCCTGCAGGCGGCCGGGGCTACCGCTGGAACGTTGGGGCTGCTGGCGTTCGCGCTCGTCGCGTGGCAACTGCTGTTGCGCACGCGCGCCTGGATCGCGCTGCCCGCGGCGACGTTGGCGTGGGCCGCCGTCGCCACGGGTGCCTGGCTGGCGCGCAAGTCCCACCGGACCGCGCGCCCCTGACGCGACTACGACGACTTCGCGGTACCCGGCGCGGCCATCTTCCGGTGCTGCTCGGCCAGGGCGCCCTGCGGGACGATGTGCGAGATGGCCGCCCGCAGCTTGTTGCTCCAGCCGGTGACGACCTCGCCTTCGCCTTTCATCAGCGCCTCGAACCCGGACTTGGCGACCATCTCGGGTGGGTCCTTCTTTCCGGTGCCAACCTTGGTGTCCATCAGGTCGGCCCTCTCGAAGAACTCGGTCTCCGTCGCGCCCGGCATCAGGCACGTGACGGTCACACCGGAGTCCTTCAGCTCGGCGCGCAGCGCGAACGCGAACGAGTCGAGCAGCGCCTTCGTGCCGTTGTAGACGGCCTGGAACGTGCCCGGCATGAGCCCGGCGATCGACCCGGTGATCAGGATCTTCCCGTCGCCGCGCGCCCGCATGTCACGCGCCACCTCGTGAATCAGGTACAGCGTACCCGTGACGTTCGTGTCGATGACCCGCTGGATGTCGGCCCAGTCCTGGTCCAGGAACGCCCTGCCCAGCCCGCGGCCGGCGTTCGCCATGAGGATCGAGACGGGCCGTCCGGCCACCGCGGCGATCAGTTTCTGACAGCCGTCGGGCGTCGCCAGGTCCGCCTCGACCGGCAGCACGCGCGCGCCGCCCGACGTCAGCCGGGTGGCAGCGTCATTGATCCCGGGCTCGTCGGCGGCGATCACCAGATCGTAGCCGGCGTCCACACAGCACTTCGCGAGCTCATATCCAATTCCCGTCGATGCGCCGGTGACCAGCGCCAGCGGGCGGGTTTGCGTTGCAACGGTGCCCATGTTGAATCTCCTTCCCGATTTGGGTTGATGCTCAGGTGAGCTGATCCAGCAGTCGGCTGAACTTCGACCGACGCGGCTTGGCTCTGGCGCCGCCAACCACGGCGGCGACGAACAGCGCGGTGAGGATCGGGTGCCGCCGCACGCGCGACTCCCAGACGTCGACCCGGTCCGCCAGCAGAAGAGTCATCCAGCGCCCCGCCTTGTGTTCGGGGATCTTGTAGCCGGCGCGCCGCATGAGGCCCGACAGGCCGCGCGGCGGCTGACAGGTTCCAAACACCGGCGTCAGCTGGCCGATGTCGCGGCCGACCAGCACCTCGACGTCCGTCTGCTGCTGCTCCAGCGGCGGGCGCACGATCTCGGCCGAGCTGCCGGCCGGTTTGTACATCGGAACGCCAGGCCGGGACGTCGGGTCGGCGTCCGCGGCCTCGGGGCGGCCGACCGCGCCGCGCGCAATCTGATCGTGAATGGCGATGTCCATGGTCCTCTCCTTGGTTCAGGCGCGCGCCGACGGCGGGATCAACACCGTCTTGATGCAGTTGTCCTTCTTTCGCGCGAAGAGCTCGTACCCCTCGTGCACCTCTTCCAGCGGCAGGCGATGCGTGATGATCGCCTTCGGGTCGACGCGTCCTTGCCGGACGTGCTCCAGCAGGTGCGGCATGTACCGCTTCACGTTGCACTGGTTCATGCGCATCGTGATGCCCTTGTTCATCGCGACGCCGATCGGGATGAAGTTCCAGGGCGGCCCGTAGACACCGACGATCGACACGTGCCCCGCCTTGCGCACGCTCTGGATGGCCCAGTTGATGGCGGTGGCCGCGCCGGCCTGCATCTTCATGACAACGCCCGTGAACTTCTGCATCATCGAACCAGTGGCCTCGCAGCCGACGGCGTCGATGGTGACGTCCGCGCCGCGCCCGTCGGTCTCCCGGATGATCTCCTTCACGATGTCGTCGACTTCGTCGAAGTTGATCGTCTCCGAGCCCGCGAACTGTCGGGCCTTCTCCAACCGGTATTCCTGGTTGTCGACGGAGATGACGCGCCCCGCGCCCATGAGCCAGGCGGACTTGGCGGCGAAGAGACCCACGGGGCCGGCGCCGAACACGACGACCGTGTCCCCCTGCCGGATCGATCCCATCTCTGCGGCCTGGTAACCCGTGGGGAAGATGTCGGTCAAAAACAGCACGTCCTCGTCGCTCATGTCGTCGGGGATCTTCATCGGGCCGACGTCCGCGAACGGCACGCGCACGAACTCGGCCTGACCGCCGTCGAACCCGCCGGTCGTGTGGCTGTAGCCGTATACGCCGGACGCGATGGGCGCCGACGGATTGGTGTTCTCACAGTTGCCGTAAAGCTCGCGGTCGCAGAAGAAGCACTGCCCGCACGATATGTTGAACGGGACCGCGATGCGATCGCCCCGCTTCAACTTCTCCACAGATGAACCGACCTCCTCGACGACACCCACGAACTCGTGCCCGAAGGTCGAGCCCACGCGCGTGTCGGGAATCAGACCGTGGTAGAGGTGCAAATCGGACCCACAGATCGCCGCCCGCGTGACGCGCAGGATCACGTCGTTGGGGTGTTCCAGTTTGGGATCGGGCTTCTGAACGGCTTTCACCCGAGACGGTCCCAGATACGTCATCGCCAGCATTGGTGTCCCTCCCTCCGCAATTGCCCGCACCAGGCGAGCAGCGTGTCGACAAAATAAGCACGCGGCTTCGTGGCACGGAGGCCCCGGCAGACCCTATTTTTGTGGGGCCCGGCTCAGGTTGAACGCCGGCACAGCAACCGGTGAGTGCCTATTCTTTTCTTGTACAACACGATCGCGCCACGCTACCTTGGGCGCGCTCCCACCCGGCGATGAAGCCCTCGAGAATCAGATTCCTCTACCTCGGCCGCGCCGCCTCCACCGGCAAGGCGCTGGTCGATATGCTGAAGTGCGCCGGCTACACGGTCACGACCGAGACGCGCGCCGCCGCCGACGTGACGCGAAAGCCGTCCGACCTGGTGATCGCGACGCAAGACGAGCTCCAGCGGAACCATCGCCGCGGCGCGCGCGCCGTCGTGGTCACGGCGGAGGCGCCCAGCGCGGATGGCCGCGGCAGCCGCCGCGGGTCCGCGGGCGCGCCGGCGATGAACCTGCAGCAGCTGCGTGAGCACGTCCGCCAGACCCAGGGCGATGTGGCCCGCCGGGCCGCCGTTTCGCAACCGCAGCTCTCGCGCGTCGAGGGGCGCCGCGATCACCTGGTCTCTACCCTCCGAAAATACGTGCGGGCCTTAGGCGGCGACGTGAAGGTGATCGCCGAGATCGGCACACAGCGCATCGTTCTCCGCGACGTCTAGACGTTTGCGCGGTCACGCTTCGACATGCCGTCGAGGGTATATTCCCTTGACGGCTTCGTCGCGCTCCGCCTAACCTCGGCCGGGCATGAAGATGATGGATGCGTCCCGCGTGCGAGGAGACTTCGCCGCGGTTCTGGACGTCGTGCGCGACGGTGGTGAGCCGGTCGTGGTCGTCCGATACGGGCGGCCGTTGGCGGCACTGGTCCCACTGTCGCGCCTCACGCCGCGCGAGCTCCGCGCCTTGAATCAGGCTTCGCCACCGCCACGCGGCCGGGTCAGCGGAGCACGCACGCGCCGCACGCGCTGACGCGTCACAACGGCCGCTTGGCGGGTTTCTCGATGCGCGACCGGGTCTTGGTATGCCCGTCGCGCACCTTGGGCGCCTCGCGGTGGCGCCGCTGACACTCCTCGAGCTCGTCCAGATCGCGCTTCGAAATCAGGACCGCCACGGTCTTGTTGTAGCGAGTCAACTTGATGCGCTCCCCGGCTGCGGAGCTACGGAGCAGGTTTGCAAAGTCCTTGCGGGCTTCGGCTGTCGACATTCGCTGGGCCATCGTTCTCGTCACCTCCACACCCCTTTTCAGCAGGTGACGTGCCACAACCACAGCGCGCTGAAACGCCACGTTAGGCCGCCGGCTGATACGGTCCGGTAGCAAAATGGCGTC
>JBJMQQ010000229.1:0-23729 GCA_045802645.1 Polyangia bacterium | reverse complement strand
GCCGCCGCTCCCGCCGCGGCCACCCGTCGCGGGCGCGCCCGCCTGTCCTGCCGCACCGCCGGCCCCGGCGACGCCGCCCGTCCCGGCCCGGCCCGCGACGCCGCTGGTCGTGACACCGCCTGCGCCCGCCGTGCCCCCCGCGCCGGTCCCGGCACCGCCTCCGCTCGCCGTGCCGCCTCCGGCTGCGCCACCCGGGCTGTTCCCTGCGCCGGCGGCGCCCGCAGCACCGGACGATGCGCGGCCGCCGGAGCCGACAACCGCCCCCGCCTGGCCGCCCGTCGCGTGACCGGCGGCGCCGCCCGAAGCGCCGGTCAGATCGCCCGCATCGCCGGAACTTTCCATTCCGCGGTTCGCGCAGCCGTGCACGCCAGACATCCAGACAATCGCCAGCCCGGCCAGCAGGGCAACTCTTCTGACGCGGTGCCGCGCGGGTCGGGGGCCGTTGGGACGAGAAACAGGATTCGAAACTAAGCTCATGGTCAGTCCTCAGGGGCCGACCGGAACTAGGGGAGCTAAGGCGGTCAGCCGTACCCCATTCTAGTGGCGAACGCGTTTCGTGTTCATCAATCGCAAGTCCCGGTGCACGGCGCGAAAGAACCCGCAGTCGCCTGGATGGTGGCCGACCCGCCCGTCAGGCCGGCCGCCGCCGCCGTCACTGTGATGGTTCCGGCCCCCGTCGCCTGGACAATCGCGAACGCGATCCCCTGATAGGCGTTTCGCACGTTGCCGCGGAAGCTCTCTTGCACGTTGCTGCCGCTGTCGACGGCGATGATGGTCCCAGGGCCCGTCAGCGCGAACGTCACCGCGGCCGAGGACCCGGTCACGACGTGTCCCGACGCGTCGGCGATCGTCGCCTTCACGTACGAGACGTCATTTCCGTCGGTCACGATGCTGGGATGATCGGGCGTGAGCACGACCTTCGTGGCCGTCGTGCCCGTGGTGGGCGGCGTCGTCTTGGGCGCGCCCCAGATCCCTTGCCACGTGTAGCCGATGGTCTTCGGTGTGCCGACCGCGTCCATGATCCCCGGTGACGCCCCTACGGTCGGCCACCCGTCCGGCGCCTCGCCCAGGTAGTCGACGCCTGTCCACATGAACTCGCCCATCAGCGCCGGCGTGCCGGTGATCAGCGTCCAGTTGCTGGTCTGCGTGCCCGACTCCGTCAGGATCGAAGCCATCGGCGGGCTGGCCTTCGTCGCCGCGACCGCCGACTTCGTGTCGTAGTTGTTGCCCCACACGTCGACCGGGTAGCTGACGGTGTTCGTCGTGAGGTCGATGTCGCCGGCGGTCGCCGGATCCAGCAGCGCCTCAGTGTCCTTGCGCGCGGGGTCCAGGGCGTGGCTGATCGTCATCAACTTGGTCAGGATCGGCACGCGCGTGGCGTGGCTCTCGTGCATCTCGTTGCCCAGGCTGTAGAGCGCGACGCTGGGATGGTTGCGGTCGCGCATGATGAAGCCGGTCAGGTCGACTTGCCCCCACGTGGCGCCCGTGGCGATGCCGGGAACGGCCGGCATGCCCGTGGGCGCCGTCGCTGTCTGGTTGAAGGACGCGGCGTAGTCGCCGGTGTCGCTGTACTTGTGCGCGGTCCAGACGTCGGTGAACTCGTCCAGCACCAGGAGGCCCATCCTGTCCGTCAGCTCGAGAAAGTCGGGGCTGGGCGGATCGTGGGCGGTGCGGATCGCGTTCACGCCCAGGAGTTTCAGTTGTGCCAGCCGGCGCTGCATCGCGCGTTGCGGGGCGGCGACGCCCAGGCCGTGGAACTCCTGGTGGATGGCGACGCCCTGGAACTTGATGTTCTTGCCGTTCAGATTCATGCCCGTCATCGGGTCGAAGACCAGCGTCCGGATCCCGAACGTGGTCACGTCGTCGTCGACGACGGTGCTGCCGGACAGGACACCGACGCGCAGCGTGTAGAGGTTCGGGCTGGTCAGGTCCCAGAGCTTGGGACTGGGCACCGAAACGTCGAACGTGAAGCTGCCCGACGCGCCCGCGGCGATGGTCTGGGCGGGTGCCGTGACGGCCGGCAGCGCGGCGCCACCGGGATCGCTGACCACGCCTTGCACGGATACGCTGGCGGAGCCGGTGCCGACGTTCGTGACGGAGGTCGTCACGTGCACGGTCGCGGCGCTGCTGGTGATCGTCGGCGTGGTCACGTACGTGCTCCATTGCGCGACGTGAACGGGCGCGGCGGCGATCACGCGAACGTGCCGGTAGATCCCGGCCCCCTGGTAATAGCGGGAGGCCGGCTGCGCGGAGGTGTCGGTGCGCACGGCGATGACGTTGTCGGCACTGCCGAACTTCACCACGGCCGTCATGTCGTAGCGGATGCTGACGTAGCCGAGCGGGTGGTGCCCCAGCTTCGTCCCGTTCACGTAGACGTCGCTGTTCGCCATGATGCCGTCGAACTCGACGAAGACGTCGCGTCCGGACAGGTCCTGCGACAGCGTGAAGTGCTTGCGGTACCAGGCCACGCCGGACGGCAGGTAGCCGCCGCGGCCGGTGGTCGCGGCCGTTTGCGAGAACGGCCCCTCGATGCTCCAGTCGTGCGGGACGTTCAGCGATCGCCAGCCGGTGTCCGCGAACGAAGTCTGCTCGGCGCCCGCTGGATCGCTCTTGCTGAAGAGCCAGCTCTGGTCGAAGGGAAGGATCGCGCGCACACCGCCAGCCTGCGCGCCGCCGCCGGTCCCCAGCACGGACCCGCCCGCGCCGGGGGTGCCGCCCGCCGCGGAGCCGCCGCGCCCGTTGAGGCCGCCGGCGCCGCCGGTGGCGACGTTGCCACCCGCGCCCGTGGTTCCCGTGCCGCCGGCGCCTGACGGGGAGCCGCCCGCGCCGATGTTTCCGCCCGACGGGTTGCCGCCTGTTGCGAGCCCGCCGCCGCTACCGGCGTGCGTGCCGCCGGCGCCGCTGGTTTGCCCGCCGCCGGATGATCCGCATCCCCACGCAAGCAACGCCAGCGACAGGAGGAGCAAACCGCGGCGGCTGCGGCACTCCATAGGATAGGTGGGGCGCACGTCTTTGATAGGGGCGTCCGCCGGCGCTTTGGTTCAGTGCCCCCACTGGCTGGTCGTCGGGGTCGGGACGGTCAGCGTCTGAGGGCCGCCCACCTCGATTTCAGTTGCGGCGGCGCTTGTTCCCGAGCTCACGGCGGTCGCGATGAGGCGGACGTAGCGGGCCTGCACCGGTCCGAAGGTGACACCCTGCAGCTTGCCGTTGGCGGGCCACGTTCCGGTGGCGGCCTTCGTGAAGGTCGTCCCGTCGGTGCTGGTGTCGATCTCCCAGCCGGTGATGACGCCGGTCGTCGCCGGGATCGAGCACTGGGTGCCGCTGCACTTGCCGGTGCTGGAATTGAAGCCGCTGCCCGCCTGGTACGGCGGCAGGTAGCCGAGGAAGCCGGCCGACTTCACCGCCCCGAGATCGACCTGGAGCCACTGCGGCAAGGCGCCGCTCGACTCCCACAGCGCATAGATGCCGAGATCGTTCTTGCCGTCGATGGCGTTGCCGGCCGTGCCGCTGGAGGCGGTCGCGCTGACCGGGAAGTAGGGGTTGCTGTTCTGCGCCCCCTGCGACGGCAACATGGCGGGCACGGTTGCGGGGTGAGACTGCCGGTAGGTCCCGACTTGCCCCAGCTCCGTCACGATCGCGTCGTCCAGCAGCCCCTTGTCGTTTGGCGGGCAGTTCAGGATGAAGTTCGTGTAGCGGGGCACCAGCGTGTTGATGTGCGAATCAACGATGTCGGAAACGCTCATGTAGCCAGTGATGTTGCTCTTCCAGAACCAATCGTTGCCGCCGTGGCCGTTGATCTTCTGGCCCTGCACGGCGGCCCAGGTGTTGCCGGCCGGGGCGAAGACGCCGCGCGGCTCTTCGTACATGACCAGGTCCTCGTCGTACGGGCTCTGGATGCCTTCGTGGTCGACGATCAAGATGTCGGGTTGCAGGCTCTTGACCAGGTTGTGGATGTACCAACCCTCGGCCGCGTGGTGCCCCATCATCCACGACCAGCCGTCGATGATCAGCAGCGCGATCTTGCCGTAGTTGGACATCAGCTCCGTCAGCTGCGTGGTGAGGTACTGCACCTGTTCGGCGCTGAGATTGCCGTTCACCGGGTGAGTGGTGTCCCAGATCGAATAGTAGAAGGCCGGCGTCAGCCCTTCCGCGCGATAGCCGTCGACGAACTGCTGAACGACGTCACCCTTGTCATTCGGCGCGGCCTGCCCGCCGACCTGCGCGTACCAGGTGGTGTGACCGACGTTGAAGTTGCTGGCCTTGCTGGGCCACAGCGCGAACCCGTCGTGGTGGCGGGTCGTGAGGACGCCGAACTTGGCGCCCGCCGCCTTGGCCGCCTGGGCCCACTGGCGCGGGTTCAGCGTCGTCCCCGGATTGAAGTCGTTGATGGGCAGGTTCCCCTCCGCCCACGAGCCCGTGTACGTGAGAATTCCGAAGTGGTGGAACATGCCGAACTGCATCCCCAGGAACGATCGCTTGAGATCGTCGAGATGCGCCGTCACGTCCTGGCCGCTGCCACCGCCGGTCGCCGCGGCCGAACCCGCTTGGCCGCCCGTCGCCGCAGCCGCGCCCGCCATGCCGCCGGTGCCCGGTGAACCGCCCGCGCCCGGCGTGCCGCCTGCGCCGCGCGTCCCGGCAGCGCCGGTGTTGCCGCCGGTCGCCGCCGACGTTCCGCCCGTCGCGACCGTCCCACCCGTTGACGAGCCGCCCGTGCCGGGCGCGCCGCCGGTCGCGGCCCCGCCACTGCCGCCGCTGATGCCGCCGGTCTGCGACGCGCCGCCCGAACCGGCGCTGCCGCCGGCGCCACCGGAGCTTCCACATGCGCCCGCCAGCGCAAGCAGCGCCACGTGCCACAGACGCGGCGCAATTGTGATATCGACGCGGTTCCGGGGAGTCGCCATGACTCATCAAAGGGGCGTCCCCGCGGGAAAGGATGCGCGTGGCACATAGATTTCGCGCGCACAACCCCGTCCGGCCCACCGGCGGCGCCGCCGCGCGCGCCTCCCACGCCGCCGCTTGCGTCACCGCCGGTGTCGCCGGAACCTCCTCGCCCCCGCCGTCCCTGCAGGAGAGAGAGGGAACGAGATGGCAGCATTGGTGCCGCGCGATCGCCTCAAAAGTTTGCGCTCGAGACGCTGCAGAACACCAATGTCCCGGGCAAGGCATACATCGACCTCGGTGGAATCGACGAGTACGACGGCAGCAGCAGCCAGCCGTTCCAGACGGAATTCAATTCCGCGCAGGGCGTGTTCGGATCGACGATGCCAACCCCGCTGCACGAGACGGCGACGATCCCGCAGCCGGCGGACATGTTCCCGACGAAGGCGCCCTGGGTTCTCTGCAACGTGTGGGCGACGTACGAGAATCAGGCGCAGAGCGGTCGACGTTCACGAGCGCCCAGCTCAGTGACTGGGGGAAGTAGGCGCGGTACCAGATCGCCCGTCGCTGTCCCTTGAATCAAACATGGACAGCAACGGTCAGGGGAGGCGGCGCCGCGTCTCGCGCTGGGCAATGTTCGGAATCGCCACCGCCGCCTTCTTGTCGGTCTTCTGTTTGGGTTGCGGCTAGCGCGATCCGGAGAATGAAACGCCAGGACGCCACCGGAACGCCAGGGGGCCTGGAAGAGCATGATCAAAGATTGTTCAGAGGTCTGTCGGACGATCGGCGTCCATTTGTCCAACCCATGCTCTGCGCCGATTGGCGTCCTGGCGTTTATCCGAACGACATCGCGGCGCCGCTAGTTGCCCGTCAGCTTCAGCATGATCGTCCCGTGGGCGGGGACGTTGGTGGCGGTGTAGCTGGTGCCGCTGGGGGTGATGTCGCTGTGGGCCCAGAGGTCGCGCATCGTCGTGACGGTGCTGAGCCCGAGGTCGCTCCACTTCACCGTGATGCTGGCGGCGGAGTTTGTCATGTTGACCAGCGCGACGGCGTACGTGCCGGCCGCTTGCAGTGTCTTCTTGTAGATCTGCACCGAGCTGTCGTTGCGGATGCGGGTCGCCCAGTTGTTCTTGGCGTCCTGATCGATGGCGATGACTTCGGTGTTAAGCAGCACCTTGCTGGCGATGTCACTGCCGTTCATCTTCGTCACGTCGTTGCCGGCGATCAGCGGCGCCGACCACATCGCCCAGATGCTGAAGTGGGTCTTGGCCTCTTCCAGGTTCAGGCCGCCGTTTCCGACCTGCAGCATGTCGGGGTCGCCCCAGTGGCCGTTGCCGGAGTAGGGGCCGAGGTAGTCGAGGCTCATCGTCAGGTAGTCGTAAATCCCGCTCTGGTACGTGGTGTCGGTGCAGTGCGTGTATCCCGCGTTGCGGGAGCCGGTCTTGTTGAACCAGGTGTCGCAGATGTCGTCGCCGACGCGCCACAGGTTGACGTGCGTGGAAGCCCACGCCGCCACCGACGTGCTGGCGCCGGCGTTGATGCTGAGGACCATCGGCCGCCCGGAGGCCGCGATGGCGTTCTTCCAGGTTTGGGCGATCGCGGCCGCGCCGGACGCCGAGTAGTCGGCGCCGCACCAGTCCAGCTTGATGTAGTCCGCGCCCCACGACGCGTAGGTGTTCACGTCCTGCGTCTCGTGACCCTGGCTGCCGGGCTTGTTGTCGCAGGTGGTCGCGCCGGGCGCGGTGTAGATGCCGAACTTCAGCCCCTTGCCGTGGATGTAGTCCCCCAGCGCTTTGATGCCGCTGGGGAAAGTCGAGGCCGCCTGGATCACGCCGCTGGAGTTACGCGTCCCCTGCCAGGCGCAGTCCAGGTTGACGTACGTGTAGCCGGCCGCCTTCAACCCCTTGCTGACCACCGCGTCGGTGAAGGCGTGCATCTGCGCCTCGGTGGTGTTGCACCATTGGTTGTTGTACGGATTGAAACCCATCGGCGGGCCGTTGTACGCGACATTGGCCGCGCCGCCCGCCCCGCCCGTGCCGTTGCCGCCGCTGCCCGCACTTCCGCCGGTTGCGCTGGCGCCTGCGTTGCCGCCGGGACCACCGGCGATCCCGGCCCGTCCGCCAGTGGCAACGCCGCCGCTGCCGCCCCCGGTGCCCGGGCCCGCGACGCCGCCGGTTCCGCCGCCCGTCCCGCGCGCGCCAGCCGCTCCGCCCGTCGCGTCGCGGCCCGCGTCACCGTCGGTCGCCGTGGTGCCGCCCGTGCCGTTACCGCCCGAGGCGTGCGCGCCGGCGCTGCCGCCGCTGCCGCTGGTCGAGCTCGGTTCGGAGCTGCCGCAGCCGGCGAACGCGACGAAGTAAATCAGGCCGGAGCCGAGGAAGAGATTGTTCATGAAGATCCTTTGCGGAGTGCCCCAATCGAAGGGCACCCCCGGCAACGGACCTTCACCAAATCACCGCAAACGCGGGGTCGTTGTCAGGGCGAGAACGCGTGCGCCATCTGGACGCGCAGATCGGTCGCGAAGAATTGCCGGGGTGGGCAGCCGAACGTTTGCTGAAACGCACGATGGCACTGCGCGTAGCTGCCGAACCCGGCGTCTAGCGCCGCCGCCATCAAGCTGGGCGCGCCGTCGTCGACGCCCTGAACGAAGCGCAGCAGCCGAAGCCGCGTGCGATAGCCGCCCAGGGTCAAGCCCATGTCCCGGTGAAAATGCCGGCTGACCTCGGTCGGGTCAGCGCGGATGGCCTGCGCGATCTCGGCGCGCGTGATATCCGGCCGCTGCAGCAGGCGCGTCAGCGCGCGGCGGGTCAACACGTGCCGGTAGGTCGTGTTGACGGAGCTGGGCTTTGCCCAGCGGAGTCGTCGCGGGAGATTCAAGGAACCCTCCCAGGGTTCCTGTCTGATCGACACGCCGCGCGCCTGGTGCGCGATACGCCACAGGTCACCGACCCGCCGTTCGATCACGATCGGGTCCTCAGTCGAGAGGTCTGGCTGGTCAGGCGAGGCGGCGCAGATCGACTGCAGGCCCGCCAGCACCTCGCGCGGCAGGCGAACACGCGCCGGCGCGGCGTGCGCGGTCGCGCCGTCACCGCCGAGGACGCGGTCCGAAAGCTCGGGCGTCACACCGACGACGAAGAGATCGAAGTCGGCGGAGGCATCCAGCAACACGTGGTCTTGCCCCGGCGGCCACCAGAGCAGATCGCCGGGACCGACGTCGATCGCCAGGTCACCCATCCCGAACCGCGCGGTGCCGGCGGTGATCAGGTTCAGCTCGGGCTCGGCGTGAAAGTGCCGCGGGCGGCGCGTCGCGGGCCTGTGCCGCCAGACGTGACCGCGCGCCCGCGTGGGCAATGGAAACGGTTGGTAGAGGGCGTCGCTATCCATTCCAGCTATAGACTTTAATCCAATCGACGTCCGCGCTGGTCGGCGCCGACGTCGGCGTCAACGCGCCGGCCCAACCGGCAGCGCTGGACGCCCAGATCGTGAACAGGACGTTCTGCGGCAAATTCAGCAAGTCCGCGTGCGTCGTCCAGGTCCGCAGCAGCTTCCCGTCGACGTAGGTCTTCACGGCGGACGGCGTCCACTCGATGTCGTACTGGTGGAAATCGGTCTCTGCGTTGACGCCCAGGTTCACGATCTGCGGGTCCTGGGTGGCGCTGACGGACGTCGTGCAGCTCGGGGTTGGCGTGCCCAGGTAGACCTGCTCGTTGATCTGCGAGGTATTGCTCGAGCTGCCGAGGTGCTCGATGTCGATCTCGTTCCAGTTGCAGTTCGGGTACGGCGTATAGAACAGGACCAGCCCCGAAACGACCCCCGATCCCGCGGCGAACCGCATGCGCGCCGAGACCTTGCCGTACTTCAGCGTCGCCACGGAGCGCATCTCGACGCCCCAGTACGGCTCGGTCGTGCTGTTGGGATTCGGCGTCAGGTTGATGGTGAGGATCCCGTTCGCGACGGCCGCGTTTTGCGGCGTGAACTGAGCCAGGTTGCCGCCGAACGTGAACGACTGCAGCTGCCACCGCGTCCCGTCCAGCGTGTCGAAGTCGTCCTGCCACGCCAGCACGAAGGGGTCCGGGCCACCGTCGCCCGCCGTGCCCCCCGTCCCCGGCGACGGGCCCGCCGGCGAAGACGAGCCACAGCTCGGCGACGTGATGACGGCGAAGGTCAAAACCAGGAGACCGGCGAACCTGAGGCGGGGGTGCGACATGCCCTCGGCCTATGCTGCCAGGCGAGGGCCGTCTTTGCACTTTGTGGGTTTGGCGGGTGGTGCTCACGGCGTCAGGATCAACAGCCGCGATCCGTGTCCCGGCAGCGTCGCGCCGAAGCTGGTGAACATGCGACCGAGGTCGGTGTGGCTCACGGCGTCGTGCACCGCGACCGAGCTGGGCGCCCCGATGTCGCTCCAGCGGGCGGTGACCTGCGCCGAGCCCGTGTCGAAGTTGAACAGCCCGACCGCGAACGTCCCGTCGGGGCGCTTCGCATACCAGACCTGCTGGTTGCCGCTGGTCGACACCGGCTTGGCCGGGACGCCCGCTTGGTCGACGGCGATCACCTCGCTGTTGGTCAGGATCGCCAGATCGGCGGCGTCCAGGTTCGAAAGCGGCGCACCGATGTACAGCGGCGCCGCGCTGATCGACCAGAACGAGAACACGGTCTGCCGTTCGTCGGCGCTGATGCCGTCCATGCTGCCGCTGCCGATCTCCAGTGAGTCGAGGTCGTTCCAACCGCCGGGTCCGGCGTGCGACACCCAGGGGGCGACCGCGTTGATGACGCGGACGACGTGCGCCCAGTTCGTGAGCGTCGTGCAATAGCACTCGACGTCGTTGGCGACACGCCACCCGTTGCTGTACGCCTGCCAGGTGGCGACGGCGCTGATGTTGAGCATGTTCGACAGCTCCAGCCAGATCTGGCGGCCGCTCTTGTCCAGCGCCATCCGCCACTGCTTGATGTCGTCCTGGTTGTCCGCCGTGCCACCGCCGCCGCCGGGGCCGACGAAGTCCATCTTGATGAAGTCCACGCCCCACGTCGCCAGCAGCTTGGCGTAGCTCTGGATGTACTCGACGGCGCCCGGCTTCGTGTAGTCGATCTTGCGCGCCGTCGCGCCGGACTTCTTGTCGGTGTTGCCGGCCGCGGACGTCACGATGTCCTTCACGTGATAGGTCGTGCCCTCGATCAGCGAATTGGCGCTGACGACGGTGTCGTTCACGCCGGGCGTCAGATAGATCCCCAGCTTCAATCCCTTGCTGTGCGCGTAGGTGGCGACGCCGGCGATTCCGTCGGGGAACTTGTTCGTGTCGGGCTTCCAGCGGCCGTTCGCGTCGAAGCCGTTGTACCAGCCGTCGTCGATGTTGATGTACTGGTAGCCGAACTGAAGCAACTTGCTGGAGACGGTGTCCGCGGCGGCTTTGACGATCGTCGCGTTGACGTTGCCTGTCGTGCTGCTCCAGCTGCTCCACCCCATGAAGGGCTTCGCCGCCAGCGGGCCTGCACCCGCTGAGCCACCCGTGACGCCCCCCGTGCTCGTGGTCCCGCCGGTTCCGGCGCGTCCGGCGCTGCCCGTGGCTCCGCCCGTCGCCGGCGTCGTCCCACCCGCGCCCAGGCTGCCGCCCGCGCCGGGGTTGCTCCCGCCGGTTCCCACCGTTCCGCCGGACGCGGGCTGCCCGCCCGATCCCGAGGACGCGCCGCCGGCACCCGGCATTCCGCCCGTCGCACTTCCGCCGCCGGCCCCCGATGCGGTTCCCCCTCCCGCGCCGGTTTCCGACGACGGCGATCCGCTGGAGCAGCTCGCGGCGAGAAGCGCCGCCGTCACGTACCAATGTGTGCGCATGAGGTCCCTCGATTGCGGAGATGGTGCGACAGGCCAACGTCCTGCGAGTTGCGTCAGCCGTTGAACAAGGGCACCTGTCGGCCGATCTGATGCGCGCAACGCGCGGCGTGAACGGCCGCTCGGGGACCGTCGGAGACGCGCAGCAGTTTTGGTTCTTGGAACCCTTGTTCAGGGACCGGCCTCACCTTTTTGCCGGCGTCTTCCTACCCCCAGGGGGATTCGCATGAACAAGGCCAGCGCGTTTGTTGCCATGGCGGGCTTGGGTTTCCTCGGGTTGGCGTGTGCGGGGGAGAGCGGCAGCAGCACCGGCACCGGTGGCATGACGCCGACGGGCGGCAACCGGGCATCGGGCGGCACGACCAGCACGGGCGGCACGACGTCGACCGGCGGCACGACCAGCACGGGCGGCGTCACCTCGACGGGCGGTGCACCGGGAACCGGCGGGATCAGCACCACGGGGGGCACGACTGGCGGCGCGGGGCGCGGCGGCGCAAGCGCCGCGACTGGCGGCAGCCCCGCCACGGGTGGCAGCAGCGGCCCATTTCCATTCAACCCGTCGTTCATCCTGGGCGCGGACGTCTCGTGGACGACGCAGCACGAGTCGCAGGGCTACACGTACGCCGACGCGACGGGCACCAAGCCCATGGAGCAGATCCTGGCCGAGAACGGCTTCAACTACGTCCGCCTCCGGACGTTCGTCGATCCGTCGGCGTCAGACGGCTACTCGCGTGGGTCGAACTGGTGCGGCAAGGACGACACCGTGAAGATGGCCAAGCGCGTGAAGGCCTGCGGCATGGGCGTGTTCGTCGACTTCCACATGAGTGACACCTGGCAGTCGCTGGGCACCAACGCGAACGCGGCGGCGATGCCGCTGTCCTGGCAGGGGCTATCGCAGACCGTGCCGGCGACGCCGGTCAGCAACACGAGCAAGCTGACCAACAACCTGTACCAGGCGGCGCACGACTACGTTTATGACGTCATGCAGGCGCTGGTCGCCGCCGGCGCCAAGCCGGACATGGTGCAGATCGGCAACGAGACCAACACCGGCATGTCCGGCATCTCGATGAGCAAGTGGGCGCAGTTTTCGGCGCTGGTCAACGCGGGCATCAAGGCCGTTCGCGAGACGGATCCCACCATCATCGTGTGGGCCCAAAACGGCCGGCCGCGTCCGGACAGCGCGGGCGGCAGCAACTTCACCGGCTGGGTCGACCAGTACCTGTCCGGCAAGTCGCCGTACACGCCGAAGATCGATGTCGACGGGGTCTGCGGGTCGACGTACGGGACGACGAACAGCGGGGCCGACTGGACTGAGTCGTTCACCTACGTCGTGAATACCTACAAGGTCCCGGTGATGAGCTGCGAGTACGACGACAAGAGCCCGAACTCGCCGGCCGGCGGCATCATCAACGGCGTCATGCGCAAGCTGCCCAACAGCCTGGGACGCGGATCCTTCAACTGGGAGCCGGCCGACTACCCGGACGTGAACGCCGACGGAACCTTGTTCACGCGGACGGGCAAGGTCTACAAGACCAACTCAGCCATGGCGGAGTACCCGACGCTCGCGAAGTCGTACGGCCTGCCCGTTCCGTCGGGCGTCTGCAAAGCCAACTAGCGTCGCCACGGTCGCGCTTCCCCACCGCGCAGGTGCGGAACTAAGGAAGCGCCGTAGTGCGCCGCCTGATGCCAGACGTCCGCGACGGACGCTGACGCGTCGCTGCGCCGCCACGGCCGAGGTTCGTTCCCGTGGCGAGGCGGCAGGCGATGACTGATGGGCGTCAGGCATTCACGTAACTGCAGGCGTGGCGCGCATTTCCGATCGGTCCGGCTCTTCCGATCTCGGGCGCCGGTCCTTATCAATTCAAGGGCAAGGTCCCATCGTCCCGTATGCCGCATCACGAGCCCTACGAGACGGTGCCGGAGCACATCTGGGGAGAGCAACCATGAAGCCGCATCTGACTGGAGCCAACTGAATATGAGCGTGCCGATGGTCGCCACCGAGGTGGTCCGCGAACGCCTTCCACCAATCCGAGCGGACGTCGACCGCGGTTCCCGGAACCTGCCGTTGCCCGTCATCCGCGAGATGCTCCTGATGCTGGACAGCCTGACCATCGCCGGGCAACGCCACCTGATGGAAAAGGTCGTCAAGTTCGTCGAGGAAGAAGTGCCGCGAACCGCCGTGGGTCTCAGCCGGCGCAATCAGGCCGCCGTCGACGCCATCATCAAGCAGCTGCGCCACGAGTCTGACCGCCTGGTGCCGGATGTCTGCGCGTTCAGCCGCGGCGCCGAAAGCCTGCTGGCTCTGGTCGCCGCGCTGGAATAGTTTCGGCTACAATTCGCGTCGCGAGACGCCTTGCAACAGTCCGGCACCGCCCGCGCGACACCACAAGAAGCACACCTGACCAGCCGGGGCGGTTGGCTGCGCGCCGCTGTCCTGGGGGCCAATGACGGCGTCGTCTCGACGGCCAGCCTCATCATCGGCGTGGCGTCCGCCTCGGTGGCGCGTGGCCCGGTCGTCGTGGCGGGCATCGCGGGGTTGGCGGCGGGCGCGCTGGCGATGGCGGCGGGCGAGTACGTTTCGGTCAGCTCGCAGCGCGACGTCGAAGAGGCGGACATCGAGATCGAGCGGCGCCAGCTGCAAGAGAACCCGGAGTTCGAGATGGCCGAGCTGATCGACATCTATGTCGAGCGTGGCCTGGACCGGGAGCTCGCGCAGAAGGTCGCCGAGCAACTGAGCGCGCGCGACCGCCTGAAGACCCACCTGCGTGACGAGCTGGGGCTGCACGACGCCCACCGCGCGCGCCCGGTGCAAGCGGCGCTGGTCTCGGCAGGCAGCTTCTCGTCGCTGGCGATCTGCCCCATCGTCGGGTTCGCGGTCGCGCCCGCCGGACACGCGGTCGGCACCGTCGCCGTGGTCTCGATGGTGGCGCTGGTGGTGCTGGGCGCGCTGGGCGCCTCCCTCGGCGGGGCCTCGCGCCTGCGCGGCGCGATGCGCGTGCTGGCCGGCGGCGGATTCGCCATGGCCGCCAGCGCGCTGATCGGCCGCATCATGGGCATCGCCGGTTTGTGAAGCTGGTGCAGCGCTTGCTCTGCTCAGGCAGTCATGCGCACCGCGACCACCAAGAACCCTGAGTTTGCGCGCCCGTTTGCCGCCGGCCCGGCGGGACGGGCGGCAAGATCGCTGACGGCGCTCTGGCGAACGTCGATTTTCTTTCCGGTGGCGATCGGCGCGGCCGCGCTCGGCTGCGCGCAGGGGCGCCTGCTGCCGGCCGCGTCCGCCCACGTCATCCCCGACGTACCCAGCGCCGCCGCGGACGAGGACAGCGGCATCCGGGTTTCCGCCGAGGCGAACGACTGGAGCGCCGCCCCGGAGGATCTCCCGGAGCGGCTGACGCCCATCAAGGTCCGGATCATCAACCGCAGCGGCGGCCCGGTCGAGATCCTCTATCAGCAGTTCGCGCTGGTCGGGGGGCGCGGGCGGCGGTATCAGCCGCTGCCGCCGATGCCGGTGGACGATCCGAACGCCCCGGCCGTGCACCCCGTTTATTCGGCGTCGAACTTCTTCGTGGCGCCGCGGCTACACGGGGTCTACCCATCGCTGGATCCCTGGTCGGCCCCGCTCCAGCGCGACGACGACTTCTATGCCCGCCAGTACCGGCGCTGGGAAGAGGGGCTGCCCAGCCGCCCGATGCGGCGCATGGCCTTGCCCGAAGGGGTGCTCGCTGACCGCGGCGAGATCTCCGGCTTTCTCTACTTCGAAAACGCGACCCGCAAGGAGAAGCGGGTGATCTTCCACGCCGACATGGACCAGCCGCAGGGCGACCAGATCGCCGAGATCGAAATTCCGTTCGTGGTCAGGTGAGGCCAGCTCAAAAGTAGGCGACGACTTCGCCGGTCGCCTGCGCGTAGGCGCCGTCTGTTTCGACGCCGGCGCGCAACGCGAAGGATCGACTGAGCATCAGCGACTCGCGGGCGCGCGTCCGCAGGACGAAGCCGCGCGCGCCCAGCGCGTAGTAGCTTCCGCGGGCCCCCACCTCGAACCGCCAGCGATCGCCGGCGCCGCCCGTCAGGCGTGCCTCGCCGGCGGGGCCGACGCGGAAATCGTAGGAGCCGGTGAAGGCGGGACCGACCCCCAGGTCGGCTTCCGCCAGCAGAAGCAGGGTCGCCGCGCGGCCGCCCAGCGGCAGGGCGATGCCGCCGCCGGTCGTGACGCCGGCGTACAGGCACCGCCAGCCCTGGAGCGGCGAGCCGGGCTGCGTGCAACCGGTGTCGCGGGCGTTGTCGATACCGAACCACACTTTCCACGAAGGGGTCTTCACCCAGGCGTCGAATGGGCCGGCCGACACGATGTCGATCAGATCGGCGCCGTCCAGCTCGACGCGGCGACGGCGGTCCTCGAATCGCAGCCGCAGCTCGCCCATTTGCAGGCGCGCGCCGGCCGGGTAGGCGCGCGGCGGATCCAGATCGTCGTGGATGGCGGCGCGGAACGACAGCGTCTGGAACGGGCCCCCTTGGTCGGCGACGCCGCCAGCCACTCCGGCGCGCATCGTCGCGTGGCCGGTCTCGGGCGCGGCGACGGCCGGTAACGTGATCGTTTCTTGCGGCGGCACGCCCAGCCGGCCGCGCGCAAGCAGGATGCGGCGCTCGCGCAGCTTGTCCGCTTCCGTCGGATCGGCGGCGCCGCGAACGTGGAAGCGGAGGTTGTCCGTCGCCGCGTCCAGCACCAGCGCCTGCCGCTCGGGCGGTGCGCCGGCCGGAAGCGGCGGAACCGGCGCGCCCGGCACCGCCGTCGCCCAGGCCGCCGCGATCGCCGCCTCGGCGCGGGTCAGCCGCGACCTGAGTCGTCGCATGATGGTCATCAGCGACGGGCGGCCATCCATTCGCCGCACGAGGCCGGGCCAGGCACGCACGGCGCGGACGGTGTCGGCCGGGATCACGGCGCCGTGAAACTGGTCGCTGAGGTGCAGGCTGGGGTCGGCGACCTCCAGCAGCGTCAACAGCTGATACGAACAGTTGCGCGTGAAGAAGTAGTAGTCGAAGCGCGTGCTGCGCGTCTCCCAGGCGTGCATGACCAGCCGGCGGACCTGCTCGGGCGACAGCGACAGCTCGTACTCCCACAGGTCGCGGCTCTCGATGTTCGAGTACTCCTGAACCTTCACGTAGTACGGCATCACGTAGAAGCGGCCGGGGAACCCGCCGGTCAAACCCTTCAGCGCGTAAAGAACGCCGTTTTCCGTGTCGACGTCCGCGGCGAAGTTGACGATGTAGTCCAGCAGGAGGTTCCCCTCGCCGGTCGCGCGCGACAGCCGCAGGAACGTGTGCCCGTACATCGAGGCCGGGCTGTTGATGTAGGCGGTCGCGTAGACCAGCGTGGCCGCCTGCGCCGAGATCCCGGTGCGCCAGAAGTCGTAGTCGTGGCACGTCGGGTGGGGCGCGCGGGCGGGGTCGATGCCCAACGTCCGCTGCAGCCAGTCCCAGCGCGCCGGGAAACGGCACTGCGCGTGACCGTCGTCGGCCGGCGCGGGCGCGAAGAAGGCGCGCAGGGACGCGGCAAGCTCGGCGTCGGGCTCGCGCCGGCCAGCCGCGCCGGCCAGAAAGAACCCCAACCCGTCCGCCTCACTCTTCCAGCCACCGCCAAGCGTGCGTCGGTAGTGCAAGAGGACCTGCCAGTCGCGCGTCTCGGACAGGTGACGGCTGCGGGCCGTCGCCACCAGCGCGTCTACGGAGGGCGGGACGTCGCGGGGCGCGGCCGGGGTGAGTACAAACGTCGCCGCGGCGAGCAACGAGCGCGCCGCCGCGGCGACCCCAGACAGCAAGCGCTACTTGACCGACGTGGATGCGGTCAGCGCGACGTTCTTCGAGGCAGGCGCCGTCTTGGCGGCCACCTTCGTGTCCAGCTTGCCCTCGGCGCGGGCCACGGCACGCTCGTCGCTGCACGCGTTCGCGAGCGTCGAGTCGGCCTTGATCTGGCTCTTGACGCCCGAAAGCATCTCGATCGGCGAGGTCTTCTCGGTCGGCAGGATCGATTCGTACTTGGCCTGCGTCATCTTGGCCAGCGCCGGCTTGGCCTGGTCCTCACAACCGAGCAGCGACGCGAAGGAGGTCAGGAACTCGCCGCCCCCCGTGGCCATGTTCCGCTTGAGGTCCTGGAAGTTGACCTCGGCGAAGGCGGCCTGTTCGCGCTGGGCCTTGATGATGCCGCCCGACGCGCAATTCGACGTGCCCGACGTGATGCCGAACGTCTGGCTGGCGAAGGTGCCGTTGGTCGTGGCAGCCAGGATCTGCGGACCCGCCCCGTTGTCCTTGAATACCAGCGAGCCGAGGCCGCAGCCGGCCATCCCGTAGCTTTCGGCGCGTGCCGCCGTACCCGCCAGCAGAGTCGCCCCCAGCAACGTCCCGCAAAGTGCAAGCTTTCTCATCCAATCCTCCGTCATGGTCCTACGCCGTCCGCGTCCGTCGACTCCGCGCGGATGCGACATCGTAAACGGCTGAGGCAGGTCCCACAAGTCCAGGATCCCAGTTGAGGATCCCGGAGCCTCAAATGCAAAACCGCGCCACCCCCGTCGGCAAGACGGAGATGGCGCGGCGCAATTCTCCGTTTCTACTCGGCGTCGCCGAAGGGCGAGCAGCCGCTGGCGGTGTTCGGCAGGATCTCCCAGGTGAAGTTCTCGCCGTGCTGCTGGGTCCAGAAGATGCGCCAGCCGTCCTTGAACGGACGCGGGATCGACGCCCCCAGCAGGCCGCGCGGCGACGGGTCGCCGTTCGAGACGTGGAAGCCGGTGATCTCGTTGTCACCCTCGTTTTGGAAGCCGGCGAAGGAGCCGAACGCCGAGTCCAGCGTCGCCGACGGGTCGCGCCCCTCGGCGATCAGCCGCGCCGGGATGTTGGCCGGGTCGGCATAGTCGGCCGTCAGGTCGATGATGAAGGCCGAGTCCAGGGCGTTGCGCTGCGCGTGCAGCGTGTCGCCCGCGTCCTCGACGAACACGATGTCGTTCTTGCTGATGAACGAGCAGTTGTCGAAACCGCTGTGCGCCACATCGCTGAGATAGACCAGTTTCAGCGTGCCGGCGTCGCCGCCCGCCCTGTGCAGCGTCAGCTTGAAGACCGCGCCGAAGCCGCCGAACGCCGCGCCCGCCTCGGTGAGCGCGTTGGTGTCGCCCGTCGTCGCGAACACGAACTCGCGGAAGTTGCTGCCGGGACGGAACTGGCCGTTCTCGGGACGCTTGAATGGCGTGCCGCCCTTGGCCTTGGCCAGCGCGTTCGCGCTGAACGGCGCGTTGCCGTCGACGGCCGTGTCGTGGATCGTGACCCAGCGGGTCTGGAAGGTCTTGCCGTAGGTGTGCAGGTCGCCGACGTCAGGTGACAGCGCGTCGTTCTGGAACACGATGGGCTGGCCGTTGCGCAGCGAGGTCGCCTGCAGCACCTGCAGCTTGCCCTTCTTCAGATCGTCCGCGCGGGTCGGTACGAAGCGATAGACGAAGCTGTTCGGCAGCTTGGCGTGCGGCGTGGCGGCGGTGGTTGCGCCGCCCACGTCCTCGACAATCCACAGATTGCCGTCGGCGTCGTTCTGGACGCCCTCGTAGCCGCCGCGACCGATCGAGCCCGAGATGTCCTCCACGACGGACGGGTAGGTCAGCGTCGCCTGATACTCGGCCGCGCCGCTGTTTTCGGTCGTGAAGATCAGGCGCTGCGCGAACGGATCCCAGGTCGACCCGTCGATATCGCCGAGCGGCGCGCCCGTGTTGTCCGTGGCCGCCAGCACCGTCACCTTGTGGGCGGCGTCGGCGTCCAAGTTCACGCGCGTGATGTAGCCGGGGACCCCGGTCTCGTGGCCCTGGAAGAGGAAGTGCGTGCCGTAGTCGTAGGCCGCGTCAGGGCCGGTCTGTCCGTAGAGGACCAGGTAGGTGTTCTTGTCCGGCTCGGTCTTGGATGCCTCGATCAGGTGCGTGGCGCTGGGCAGATCGCCCGGCGCGGGCAACAGCGGCCCGTTTCCGAGGTAGCCGTAGTACGCGGCCGTGGCCGTCGTGCCGTCGGCCAGGGTCACGGTCTGCGGGTTCTCGAGCGCGTATGAGCCCTGCACGACCGCGGTCTCGATCAGCTCGGGCGGCAGGAGGTTCGGCGACGAAAAGCCCGGCTTCTTCGGCTGCGCCGTGGGGACCGGGGTGATGTTCAGCTTGCCGTGGTGGCCCACCAGCTGAGCGGGCGTGGCGGCGACGGTCAACGGCTCGTCCGCGGTCGTGCTGCCGGGGGTGACGGCATTCGTGCAGCCGCCGATCAGCAGCAGCGAGACGAATGGAAGTGCGCGCTTGCAGGTCATACAAATTCTCCTGGTTGGACGAAGGAATGCCGTGCCCGGTGTAGCGCACGGGCACGGCTCCTCCGGCAACAACTCGGAGAGCTTTCTGTCGCCAGTTTGCGACGGCCTGGTGACGACTCCCGCGTTAGATGACACCGCCCGGGGCGGCCGCCGAAAGCCAGCCGGCGTAGCCCGGGGTCCCCGTGATGCGCGGGGCCGGCGTCGGCTGCACGCCGGCCGGCGAGCCGGGGAAGACGAACACGGCCGGGGTGGTCGTGTCGAAGAAGGGCGTCGGGAACGGCGCGGGCGCGCCGACCAGCAGATCGCTGCGGCCGTCGCCGTTGAAGTCAGCGGCCGAGATCCGCTCGCCGAAGTTCAGCGTGTTGTCGGGCAGCACCGCCGTCTCCAGGATCGTCGTGTGCGGGGTCGTCGAAAAGCCGCCCGGCGTCCCACGGTAGATGTCGATCCGATCGTCCGTGAAGTAGATGATGTCGGTGCCGGTCGACGTCACCGCCGCCAGGTCCGCGCGCCCGTCGCCGTCGAAGTCGGCGATCTGAAGCGGCGCTTTCTGGTTGGGCGTCGCCACGACCTCGGTCGGATCGGCGGCGGGGAAAGCCTGCCCGCCCGGGAAGAAGGCCAGCTGGGTGAGCTCGCTGGTGACCAGGTCGGGGATGCCGTCGCCATTCACGTCACCCGCCGCACCGGAGAGAAGCTGCGGGCGGAGCACCAGGCTCCCCGCGGCGCTGGATTCCAGACCGGCGGCGCCGCCGTGAAAGACCCGAAATCCCGTCGCCGCTCCGTAGACCTTCACGGCCAGATCGGCGAATCCGTCGCCGTTCAGGTCTGCCGCGGTCAGGAATCGGGGAGCGGTCCCGTCCGCCGAGCCATCCAACGTCCAGGCCGGCGCGGCGGGAAGGCCCGCCGGCGATCCGAGGTACAGCCACACGTGCGCGCCGCCGTCGCTGACGAACACGTCGCCATAGCCGTCACCGTTCACGTCGCCGCCAGCGAGCAGTTGCCACGCGAAGCTGAACGAGCCCGGAAGGACCGGGCTGACCGACAGAGGTGTCGCCGTGATGCCGGCGGCCGACCCGGCATAAACGACCACGCCGCGGCCGTCGGAGACCGCCAGGTCGCCGAAGCCGTCGCCGTTGACGTCGCCGGCGCTCACGACCGGGAGGCCGAAGAAGGTCGTGTCCAGCGCGATGACGGTGTCGCTGGCGGGATTCAAGCCGCCGGCCCCGCCACGGTAGACATGCAGCCGATCGGTCGCCGTGTCGCCGTTCTGATCGCGCACGATTGCGTCGGCGAACCCGTCGGCGTCCACGTCGAGCTGCAGTCCGCGTGTCGCGTCCGGAGCTCTGCCGCCCGGCGGAACGAACAGCTCCCAGGTCGGCGTCCAGGCGCCGCGCCCCTCGTGAACGCCGGCGCGGGCGCGCCAGAACACGACACCTCTGGGCAACGGACGCTCCGGCCGGCCAGCCCCTTCAACGGCGAGGAACTCCTGCAGCGGATGTTTGCAGCCGTGGTCGGCGCAAATTTGCACGAGCGCGAGGGGCGCACCCGATATCCGGAACCGGGGCCGAGGCGCACCCGCCAGTGAACCAGACAGGGGCGCGACCGGGCGCAAGTGCCCGCGAGCCGGCGCGGACACTGCCGCCGATTCGGCCCCGATTGCCGCCGCCTCGACCGCCGGCGGATCTTCAGGGCCACCGCAGCCGATGCCGAGCAACGACAACGCCGCAAATGAAAGGATTCCACGTGCACACACTCTTCCCATGGGGCACCTCCGGGCTGGAACGTGCGGTCGTGCGACCGCTGCACAAGGCGCTCACCAAAATGTTCAGTGCATGACGGACTCGCGGTTCATGGACCGAGGAGACATGATGCGCGCATGCCGCTTCTCGGGGTCACCCTGACACCCGCCGGCGAGCAGCGCCTGGGTGCGCGGCCGCCGCAACTGCTGCTGTCCGATCTGTTGTCCGCGCGCGAGCTGGAGCCGGGACGCCCCGTTCGTCTGATCGACGCGCGCGCGACGACGCACGCGACGGGCGTCGCCGATCCAGAGAACGAGGTCGTGCGCATCTGGTCGCACGGCGAAGACAGCCGCGCGCCCGATGCGGCGTTCGTGCGTGGCAAGCTGCGCGCCGCGCTGGCCTTGCGGCGGACGCTGGGGCTCGCCGACGGCGAGTCCGCGTACCGACTCGTCAACGGCGAAGGCGACGGGCTGTCGGGGCTGGCGGCCGACGTGTACGGGCCGTTCGCGGTGGTAACGGCGCTGTCGCGCGGCTTGCTGGGTCACGCCCGCCTGCTGGCCCAGTGCGCGCTGGAGCTGCTGCCCGAAGAGGGGTTGCCGTTGCGAGGCGCCGTGTTGAAGACGCGCCTCAAGGGCAGCGGGAACACGCCCGAGCGTGCGAAAGACGACGTCGTGGGCGAGACGCCCCCCGACAAGTTGATCGTGCGCGAGACGGGCGTCCCTCATGAGGTGCACCTGCGCGGCGGCATCAACGTCGGCCTGTTCACCGACATGCGCGAGCATCGCGCGGGGCTGGCCCGGTTCGTCCGCGGCAAGCGCGTGCTGAACACGTTCGCGTACACGGGCGCGCTCTCGGTCGCCGCGGCGCGCGCGGGCGCGACGGCCATCACCAGCGTCGATCTGGCGGCCGGCCCGCTGGCGTGGGCGCGCGCGAACTTCGCGCTGTCCGGACTGGACGCAGGCGCGCACCGCTGGGAGGTGTCGGACGTGTTTCGCTTCCTCGACGCCGAACGCCAGCGCGGGACGACCCACGACGTGATCATCCTGGACCCGCCGACGGTGTCCGGCGTGCGGGCCTCCCTGTGGGCGCAGAAGCGGGACTACCCCGACCTCATCGCCGCCGCGTGCGCCGTGCTGCCCGAAGAGGGCGGCCACCTCTGGATCTCGTCCAACACGCACAGCGGCCCGACCGTCCTCAAGCACGTGACGGCCGGGCTGGCGGCAGCCAAGCGCGACGCGCAAATCCTGGAGCTCGGCGGCCTTCCCCCGGACTACCCGACGCCCCACAACTGGCCCGCGGCGCGCTATCTGGAGGTGTGTCAGGTGCGGGTCGGCGCCGCGTTCGGCTAGCATCATCTTCTCGTCACGCCGCCCTTGTTGAGGGACCGACGCTAGGGAGAGAACTGGAAACATTCGTTCAGCCTGACGCGCGGCGCCGGCCCGGCGCGCCCGCCGCCCGGACTTTCTTTGACAAAAGACGACGAGATCGAACAGACAGCTTGAAGGATGGGGGACTATTCACCCCTTTTTCCGTTTAAGCTGCGTGCAACAGAGGGAAAGCGCGATCGAGAGGGGGGGCGTGTCGACGAACGAGCAGACCGTCGTGTTCCAGACCGGAACACGGTTCGGTGCGTACGAAATCGGTGCGCGCCTGGGCGTCGGCGCGACGGGCGCCGTCTATGCGGGCGTGCGCATCACGGACGGCAAGCGCGTCGCCATCAAGGTGCTGAGCGCCGACCTGGCGGGCAAGCCCACCGCGCGGGCCCGCTTCCTGAACGAAGCGAAGCTGGCTGCCCGCCTGAAGCACCCGAATATCGTCGAGATCGTCGATGCTGGTGAAGAGGGCGACCGGGCCTATCTGGTGATGGAGCTGCTGGAGGGCGAGGATCTGGCCGCCCGCCTGCAGCGGTCAGGGGCGATGTCGATCGCCGAGGCGATCGACGTCCTGGCGCCTGTTTGCGACGCGGTCGCGACCGCGCATCGGCTGGGGATCACGCACCGGGACCTCAAACCCTCGAACATCTTCCTGGCCGCTCGCGACGGGCGGATTCGGCCCGTGGTGCTGGACTTCGGCGTCGCCAAGGATCACGAATCGTCTGGCGAGGCGGAGGTTCAGGCCCCGAAAGGCGTGTTCGGGACACCCATGTATCTGGCGCCCGAGCTGGTCGCCGACCAGGGCGCGGCCGGTCCGGCCACCGACCAGTACGCGCTGGGGGTCATCCTTTACGAAGCGCTGACGGGCCAGCAGGCGTACGCGGCCGAGAACCTGGGCGAGCTGTTTCGCGCCATTTCGGCCGGCAAGCCACCGTCGCCGCGTGCGCGCCGGTCGGACGTCCCCGCCGATCTGGACGCGATCGTCGTGCGCGCGATGACCGCCGATCCCAAGGCGCGCTTTCCGGGCGTTGCCGATCTGCGGCGCGCGTTGCTGCCTTTTGCCTCCAAGGCGGGCGAGAGCGCCGCGCCCGCGGCCGGCCGTCGCCGCCCGCCGTCGTCCCCCGCCATCGAGGTCGAAGCGGCCACGCCGAGCCCATTCGTCCGCACGCTCATCCCCGAGACCCACGCCGAGAGCGGGCCCTGGTTCGTGGCCCCCGTGTCGCTCGACGAGCTCTCCGAGCAGACGACGCTGCCGTCCCGGGCGCCGGCCCGGATGGACGCGGCGACGGAGCTGATCCCCGGGCGCCAGAGACGCGGGGTCCGGCTACCGGACCCGCAAGCGGACGATGTCGACGCCGCGCCGTCGCGCCGGGCCTGGAACGCGCGCCGGATCGGGGTCGCTGCGGCGGGCGCGATCGGCGGCATCGCTTTGGTGGTGCTGATACAAGCCGCCCGCCCGGGTCACGCGCCTGCAGTCTCGGCGGTCTCGGAGCCCGCCCCTGCGGCGCCCGCCCCCGCAGTCGTCGCCGCGCCGCCGGCCGCTCCACCCGTTTTGCCGCCGGCGCCCGCGGCCGCTGCACCGGTGCCGCCGCCGGCCCGGCCGG
>JBJMQQ010000228.1:0-6311 GCA_045802645.1 Polyangia bacterium | reverse complement strand
GTCCGGGAGCTCGTCCATCAACGACTCCAACAAGAAGACGTCGTCCTGCATCTGCAAGATCTCGCCGGCCACCTCACGCGGCTGTTCGTCCGTATCGGCCTCGGGCGCGTTCTCCAGCAGCTCGTCGAACCGGATGCCGCGCGGCGCGAGCAACAGGTCCAGACAGCCGAGCGGCGCGTCTTGCGGGTCGGCGACCAGCTGGCGAATCGCGGCGACCAGGTCCCGCCGCGCGGTCCGGAGCCGCATCGCGACCCCGAGACGGGTCATCGACAGGCCGTCCGCGATCTGCGTCAGTGGAACACCGTCGAGCTCGTGCAGGACCAACACCGCGCGCCGGCTGAGCGGGACGCGATCCAGCGCCGTCAAGACCAGGGACCGAGGTTCGGCCGGCTCGACCAGCGTCACCGCAAAGTGGCGCTGCTGGCGCGCCATGACCCGGAGGGCCAGGCTGAAGAGGTGCAGCCTCAGCGCGCGCCGGTCGGCGAAGGTCCGCCAGGTTCGCAGCAAAACCAGGAACACCTGGTGCGCCAGGTCCTCCATCTCGGCGGGACGGCCGCCGAGGCGGCGCAGCGAGGCGAACAGGTAATCGAGCTCGCCGTCGAAGGCCTCGATACAGCGCTCGGTGGTCGACAGTTCCTGACGTTCCAATCCGGGGCGACGCCAATGATGTTGCATCTCGACGATCTCCACCCGCGTTGGGGGCGCGGCTTGGGGCGGCGGCTCACGCGCCACCATCCAGGTTGCCAAGATTACTATTTGTTTAGCCCCCTTGATAACGCAAATCCGGCGCCCTGGCACGGGCTGTCGTAAGACTGGACCGTGGAACGCTGGTCGCTGATCGTCGCCATCCTCGGTTCGGCCATGGCCTTTTTGGACGGGACGGTCGTGAACGTGGCCTTGCCTGTGATGCAGCGCACCCTGGGCGCGACCGCCGGTCAGCTGCAGTGGGTCGTCGAGGCGTACGCGGTTTTGCTGGCCTCGCTGGTCCTGGTCGGCGGCGCGCTGGGCGATCGGCTGGGGCGCCGAGCCGTGTTCTCGGCGGGGGTCGTGATCTTCGCGCTGGCCTCGGCGGCCTGCGGCGCCGCACCCGGGATCAGGCTGCTGATCGCGGCGCGCGCCGTGCAAGGCGCGGGGGCCGCGCTGCTGGTGCCCGGAAGCCTGGCGCTCATCAGCGCCGCTTACCCGGCCGAGACCCGCGGCGCGGCGATCGGCACCTGGTCCGCGTGGAGCGCCATCACGGCGGCCGTGGGGCCGGTTGCGGGCGGCTGGGTGGCGGCGCACGCGTCGTGGCGCTGGCTGTTCTTCTTCAATGTCCCCGTCGCGGCGGTGGTCGTCGCGCTGGCGGCACGCCGTGTGCCGGAGACGCGCGATCCCGACGCCCCGCCGCGGGTCGACGTCCTGGGCGCCACGCTGGCCACGATCGGGCTGGGCCTGCTCGTCTACGCGCTCATCGACGCCGGCCCAGCCGGGCTGGCCTCGCGCCGCGTGCTCGCGCTTCTGGCAGTCGGCGCGGCGGCCCTGGTGGCATTCGTCGCGGTCGAGGCGCGCGTGAAGTTGCCCATGGTCCCGCTGGGGCTGTTTCGGTCGCGGACCTTCGCCGCGACGAACGCGCTGACCTTGTTGCTGTACGCGGCGCTCGGCGGCGCCATGTTCTTCGTTCCGTTCAATCTCATCCAGGTGCAGGGCTACAGCCCGGCAGCGGCCGGCGCGGCGCTGCTGCCGTTCGTGGCGCTGGTGTCGGCGATGAGCCGCTGGGCCGGCGCGCTGGCTGCGAAGGTCGGCCCGCGTCTTCTTCTGGGGAGCGGCCCGGTGATGGCCGCCGCCGGCTTCCTGCTGCTCGCCCGCCCGTCGGTGGGCGGCAGCTACTGGAGCACGTTCTTCCCGGGCGTGTTGGCGCTGGGCGCCGGAATGGGCCTGACCGTCGCGCCTCTCACGGCGGCGGTCATGGGCGCCGTCGATCCGCGGCACGCGGGCGTCGCTTCCGGGATCAACAACGCGGTGGCACGAACGGCGGGGTTGCTGGCGATCGCGGCACTGGGCGTGCTGCTGTCGTCGCGGTTCAACCAGGTGCTGGACGCGGCGCTCGCCCCGCTGTCCCTGGCGCCGCCGGTCGCGCAAGCCGTCGACGCGCAGCGCGTTCGCCTGGGCGGCGCCGACTTCTCCGCGTTCGCGACGGAGCTGCGCGCGCCTTTGCAGGCGGCCTTCGCGACCGCTTACGTCGCCGCGTTCCGGGCCGTCATGTTCGCCAGCGCCGCGCTGGCCGCTGCGGCGGGCGCGGCCGGGCTGGCGGTGGTCTAAGCTCGAGCGCACGCGCACCATGGATTCAATCCTCGAGCTGACCGGCGCAACCAAGCGCTATGAAGGCAAGACGGTCCTCTGGCCGATCGACCTCCAGGTCGCGCGCGGCGAGACCGTGGCGCTGATCGGTCCCAGCGGCTCGGGGAAAACCACCGTCTTGCGGTTGGCGCTGGGGCTGCTGGTGCCGGACGCGGGCGTCGTCCGCTTTCGCGGCGTGCCGCTGAGTGCCGCCAACGTGCAGGCCGCCCGCCGGCAGATGGCGTACGTCGTCCAGGACGGCGGCCTGTTCCCCCACCTCACTGCCGCGCAGAACGTGCAGCTGATGGCGCGCCATCTTGGCTGGACCGAGGCGCGCATTGCCGCGCGCCGCGACGAGCTGGTGCAGCTGACCCGCTTTCCCGCCGCCGCGATGGATCGGTACCCTGCCCAGCTGTCGGGCGGACAGCGCCAGCGCGTCGGCATCATGCGGGCGCTGTTTCTGGACCCCGATCTCCTGCTGCTCGACGAACCGCTGGCGGCCATCGATCCGCTGGTCCGCGCCGAGCTGCAGGACGACCTGTCGGCGATCTTCTCGCGGCTCGAAAAGGCGGTGCTCGTCGTCACCCACGATCTGGCGGAGGCGGCGTTTTTTGCCCGCCGGGTCGTCCTGCTGCGCGACGGAAGGGTCGTGCAAGAGGGGCCGCTGGACGCGCTCCTGCGCACGCCGGCCGACCCGTTCGTGACCCGCTTCGTCGAGGCGCAGCGCCGCCTGGCGCCCGGTGGGCCGGCGTGAAGCGCGCGGTCTTGCCGGCGCTGGTCGCGTTCGCGACCTGCGGATTCGCAAGCGCCTGGGCCGCGCCGCCGCCGCTGCGCGTGGGCTCGAAGGCGTTCGCGGAGTCGGTCATCCTGGGCGAAGCGGCCGGCTTGCTGGCGGCGGCGGCCGGCGCGACGGTCGACGCTCGCCCAGCGCTGGGCGGGACGCGGCTCTGCTGGGACGCGCTGCTCGCCGGCGCGCTGGATGTCTACCCCGAGTACACGGGGACGCTGCGCGAGGAGATCTTGACGGGCGCCGCACTCGACGACGTGGCCGCGCTTCGCGGAGCCCTGGCGGCGCGCGGGGTCGGGTTCATCGGGCCGCTGGGGTTCGACAACCACTACGCGCTGGCCATGCGGGAACAGACAGCGGCTCGCCTCGACGTCCGGACAATCTCCGACCTGGCCGGCCGCCGGACGCTGCGCATCGGGGTCAGCAACGAGTTCCTGCGCCGGCACGACGGATGGCCCGGTCTCGCCGCGCGCTACGCCCTCCCGGAGGCCCAAGCCCAGGGCCTCGACCACGAGCTGGCGATCCGCGGCCTGGCTGCCGGCGCGCTGGACGTCACGGACGTCTATTCGACCGACGCGGAGATCGCGCGCGACAGCCTGCGCGTGCTGACCGACGATCGCGGCTTCTTCCCGGGCTACGAGGCCATCCTGCTCTACCGGCGTGACGCCGAGGCGCGCTGGCCGGCGGCGTTCGCGGCGATGGGGCGGATGGCCGGCCAGATCGACGAAGCGACGATGATGCGCCTCAACGCGCGCGCCAAGATCGACAGGACCCCCGAGCACGTCGTCGCCGCCGACTTCGTCGCCCAGCGCTTCGGCGTACGCGCGGCGAATGTCGGCGAGTCGCGCTCAGCTGCGCTCTGGCGGCGCGCGCGCGAACACCTGTCGCTCGTCGCCGTTTCGCTGGTGGCGGCGATCCTGTGCGCGCTCCCGCTGGGCGTCCTGGCCGCGCGCCTCCCGCGACTCGGGCAGTTCGTGCTGGCCGCCGTCGGCGTCGTCCAGACCATCCCGTCGCTGGCCCTTCTGGTCTTCATGATCCCGCTGCTGGGCATCGGCGCCTGGCCGGCGGTCGCGGCGCTGTTTCTCTACAGCCTGCTTCCGATCGTTCGAAACACGCACGCGGGCCTCGTGGCAATCCCGGCCTCGCTGCGCGAATCGGCGGAGGCGCTGGGCCTCCCGCGCGGCGCGATCCTGTGGCGGATCGAGCTGCCTCTGGCGTTCGGGACCATCCTGGCCGGCATCCAGAGCGCGGCCGTGATCAACATCGGCACCGCGACGCTGGGTGCGCTGGTCGGCGCCGGCGGATTCGGCCAGCCGATCTTCGCCGGCATTCGCCTCGACGACGTGTCGCTGATCCTGGAGGGGGCGATTCCCGCCTCAGTGCTGGCGCTGGTCGTCCAGGGCCTGTTCGATCTGCTCGAGCGCGTTCTCGTCCCGAAGGGACTGCGCATCACCCGGTAAATGAGCAACGAGCCGGGAATCCCGTGAGGGATCCCGGCTCGTTAAAGTGAATCTTGGCTGAGAGCTGCTGACTACCAGCGGCCCCGGCCGCCGCCACCGGAAGACCGGTTGCCGCCGCCGCTCGAGCGCTCCTGCGCCTCGTTGACGTTCAGCGTGCGGCCACCCAGCTCGCGGCCGCTGAGCTGCTCGACAGCGGCCTTCGCCTCTGCCTCGGTGCTCATCTCGACGAAGGCGAAGCCGCGCGGACGACCCGTCTCGCGCTCGGTCACGATCTTGGCCTCGGCGACGGTCCCAACCGTCCCGAAGACCTCCCTCAGCTCGAGCTCGGTCGTGTCGTACGAGAGGTTGCCAACATAAAGACGTCTACCCATGTGTTTTCTCCTGCGTGTACCCCGACGGAAGCTGCCGTCGTGCAGAGCCTCAAGCGTGCCGACAATCGACCTCGAACGACCGGCAGACGAAGCTCCGACGCAGAGACGAAAACCCGGACCCGAAAGAAACGTCCCAGGCTTGTAGCACGCCCGCCGGCGCGCCGCCATGCCCCGGCCCATCTCGAAATTTCAGCGACACAGTGAAGGAAGCCTCGACCGGCGGCCGTTTCCCGGTGCGTCGCCCGCTTACTGCCAGGCCGAGGAACCCCTCCATGACATACCGAGCCATCGCCTCATTCGTTCTCGCCACCGCCCTCCCCCTCACAGTCGGGCTCGGGTGCTCGTCCGGGACGCCAACGGGAAGCAGCGGGGCCGGCACGGGGGGCAGCGGCGCGCCCAGCACGGGTGGGAGCTCCGGTGGGGGCGCGGGAACGACCGGCGGGTCCGCGACCGGCGGCAGCAACCCGACGAGCGCCGGCGGCACGCCCGGGACCGGCGGCGGCGCGGGCGGGCAGCTCGGGCCAGGAGGGACGGCCGGCGCGGTGAGCTCCGGCGGGCACGCAGGCGGAGCCGCCGGCTCGGTCGCGGGGACCGGCGGGGCTGCCCCGGGTGGACGCGCCGGCGGCGGAGGCAGCGGGATTGCCAGCGGCGGCGCCGGCGGCGGTCCTCCGACCTCGGCGGATTGTTCCTCGGCTGGCGCCGTCATCACCTTCCCGCCGTTACCCAACGCCGCGAAGAGTCCGCTCTACACGGTGACGGCCAACGGCACGTCGCAGTTCGTCGAGAAGCTGACCAAGTTCTCGGCCGAGATGCAGGTGCACTACGCCTACTTCGGCGTGGCGACCGGGTGCACGGCCACGATCGCGGTGACGCTGAGCCAGACTTTTTCGTCTTACACGGTCAGTCCCAAGAGTCGAAAGATCGCCGCGACGAAGAGCGGCAACACCATCACGTTCAGCAGCGGCCCGAACTACCTGATCCTGCAGTTCGACTCGAAAGAGCTGCTGTTCATTCTCATCGACGAGCAAGAGGCGACGCCGCCGCAGCTGGGCGACGCGAACGTGAAGAACATCGCCGACTACGGCGTCGACGACACGGGCGCGACGCTGGTGACGTCGAAGGTCCAGTCGGCCATCAACGCCGCTTCGGGTGCGGCGCAGAACGTTCTGTACTTCCCCGCAGGGCGGTACAAGGTCGGCGAGCTCTCACTCAAGAGCAACATGACGATGTACCTGGCGGGCGGCGCGATGCTGGACGGTTCGACCAGCACGTCGGACTACAGCGTCACGGGAACGCCGGCGGTCGAAAGCACGACTCACGGTCTCATCCACCTCTACAACGTGACCAACACGAAAATCCTGGGTCGCGGCGTCATCG
>JBJMQQ010000227.1:0-19682 GCA_045802645.1 Polyangia bacterium | reverse complement strand
CGGCGGCGCCCGCCAGCAGCTTCGCCAGCATCACGGCCGCTCCGCGGGCGGGCGTGGCTTCGAGCTGTCGATCATCCCGTGCTCCAGCGCGAAGCGGACGAGGTCCGCCCGCCCGGGCCGCCCCAGCTTTTGCACGAGACGCGACCGGTAGGTCTCGATGCTCTTGACGCTCACAGCGAGCTGGGCGGCGATCTCCTTGTGCGTGTAGCCGAGCGCGAGCTGGCGTAACACCTCGATCTCTCGCGCGCTCAGCCGCGCAAGCGGGCTCTCTTGCGCGCCCGCCTGCGCCACCGCCAACAGTGCGCTCTGCAGCGCCGTTCCGGCGACAACCGGATCGATGTACGGCTGTCCCTGGTGAACGGTCCTGATCGCCGCCAGCAGATCGGGGCCGGGGACGCTCTTGAGGATGAACCCGGCGGCGCCCGAAACGAGCGCGCCGCGGACGTACTCGGGATCCTTGTGCATCGTCAGGATCAGGACGCGCGTCATGCAGCTGACCTTGCGGATGGCCTGCACGGCACCGATCCCGCCGCCGCCCGGCATGCTGATGTCGAGCAAGACGACGTCCGGGCGCAGGTCGGCCGCTTTCTTCACGGCCTCGTCGGCGCTCGAAGCCTCGCCGACGACCTTGAGATCGGGCTCCGCGTCGATCGTCAAGCGCAACCCGTGGCGAAGCACCCCGTGATCGTCCGCGATCAGAACTCCCACCTGTCGCACACACGCGTCAGTCATAGCCGCCCCCCGGCCGGCACCTTCTCACGGCTTGCCGGAGCTGTCAGGCATAAACGGACAAACAAAGGGCGCGCGGCAGGGATCCGCCCGACGCCAGCCACCAGCCGCATCCGGCGAACATCAAGACTGGGCCGAATGGAGAGGTGGGACATGCAGATGTTGCAGGACACGAGGGTCCCGCGCTGCGGGTACACAGGGGTCAAGACGTTCACGGCGACCACGGTGCGTGACCGCGAGGCGCTGGGGGATCGCGTCACGAGCTGGCTGGGTGCGAACGGTGACCTCGAGCTGGTCGACATGACCGCAACCCAGTCCTCCGACAAGGCGTTTCATTGCCTCTCGATCATCGTCTTCTTTCGCTGTCCAGCGACCAGGACGCCCTGAGCTCATGCCAAGGAAGACCAGACCGGAAATTGTCACTCCGCCCATGAACGGCAAAAGAGCCCTCGACGCTTTTTCGCAGGGGTTCGAGCTGGGCGTGAAGATGAGGCTCCACGACGAGGTCGTCGCCGCGCTCGAAGGCGTCTCCGCGGCGCTCGTGGGGCGGTTCGTCGAGAGCTGCCCGACGCTCCTCATCCACGACCTGTGCTGGAACGTGGCGGTCACGCTGGCCGGTCAGACGGAGGACTCGATCCGACTCTGCCAGGCTCTCACAGACGTAGTCGAACGCCGCATGGGTCGGCGGCGCGAGTTGGAGGCACCGTGACGGGCCGGGGGCCGAACAGGCGGACGGCGGTGGTGCTGCCGCCAGGGGTGCGCGACTTCGCGACGTTCGAGCGCACCCTGCGGGCCGCAACCGCCGCCCACGCGGAGTGGCTCGGGCGGTCGCTCACGCAGCGGGAGGTCGCGGCTCTCGCGAACGAGCTCCTCGCGCATTCGGGAAGTGTCTGGGAGCTGAACGCCTTCGAAGACCTGTTGTGAACGAGCGGCACCAACCACGACCGCGCTCCGCGTCGGTGTGGCGCACCGTTCAGGCTTTCTTGAGGGCGCGGTGTGGCGTCGTGCTGACGGACGATCAGAGCTATCTGCTCGAGGCGCGCCTGGCGCCCCTTCTCACGGCCGCTCGCTTCTCCTGCGTCGCCGACCTGGTCGCGGCGGCCTGCCACGGCGACGGCAGCGGGCTGGGGGACCAGTTGCTCGACGCCATGACCACGCACGAGACGTTCTTCTTCCGAGACCTGCCGGCCTGGCAGACGTTCGAGGAGCTCGTCGTGCCGACCCTGCTCGCCTCGAGGCGAGCAGGCCTGCGGATCTGGTCGGCGGCGTGCTCGGACGGACAGGAGCCGTACTCGATCGCCATGCTCCTCGAGGAGCGCTGGCCCGCGATCGCCGCTGCATCGACGATTGTTGCCACCGACGTCTCCGCGCCGGCCATCGAGCGGGCCAGCGCGGGCGTGTACAGCGTCTTCGACGTGAACAGAGGGCTGGGAGCCGCGCGCCTCCTCCGCCACTTCGACCGGGCGAGCACGGGCGGCTTTCGGGTGCGGCGGCCGCTGCGCGAGCGCGTGACGTGGCAGGTCGCGAGCATTCTGGACGGCGGCCCGCGAGGCGCCGCCTTCGACGTGGTGTTCTGCCGCAACGTGCTCATCTATTTCAACGACGCCGACCGGCTGTCGGTGTTGCGAAGTCTGTCGGCGAAGACCAAGCCCGACGGTTTCGTCGCCCTCGGCGTTTCGGAGGTCGTGTCAGCGAAATCCATCGGACCGGGCTGGTACCAGAACGGTTTGTTTGCGCGCGCCATGACTGACCCACGACCCGACCCGGCAGCCCTGCTCGTTCGGTGAACGCAGCCGCTGGGGGTATCATGGCCGGACCGGCGCCTCGGACGCCCGGCCCCCCATGTCATCTCCGACCAAGGCAGACGTACGCCTCATCCTCGTCGTCGACGACGACGAGAGCGTTCGCACATTCACGAAGCTCGCGCTGAAACACTTCGGGTTCGAGGCGATCGAGGCGGAGGACGGCCCCGCAGCGATCGAGATCGTTCGCGCGCAGTCCGCCCACATCGGCGCCGTCATCCTCGATCTGACGATGCCCTGCATGGACGGCGTAGAGACGCTCTCGGCGCTACGGCAAGTCGCGCCCGACGTCCCGGTCATCCTGGTGAGCGGCTTCGGCACGAGCCGCCTCGATGACGTCGCGGGCTGGCTCGCACCAGGGACGGCGCCCGAGGCGGTGCTTCGCAAGCCGTTCACGCCGGAGGAACTGCTCTCCACCCTTCAGCGAGTGATGAAGCCGCCGACGTGAACGCCGCCGACGTCGGAGCTCAGCTGGCGGGTCGCCAGCGCGGCGGCTCGGCCGAGGATGCTCGTGTAGGTCGGGAATGAAAGGGGGAGGCGCGCAAGGTCGTCCACGCGCATCCCGGCGGCGATGACGATCGCCGCTGTCTGCACGATGTCGACCGCGCGGTCGCCGACGACGTGGCAGCCGATCGGCACGCGGGTCTGGCGGTCCACGATGAGCTTGCAGAAGCCATGCGCCTGCCCGTCGATGATCGGGCGAGTCGTCGCGTCGAAGCGCGCCATCGTGACGATGACGTCGCCTGTTTCGCGCGCCTCCACCTCGGTCGCGCCCACGCTTGCGTACTCGGGATCGGTGAAGCTCCCGATGGGCGACACCACGTCCGCGATGGCGGTCTCGGGTCCGTGGACGGCGTTGGTCGCGGCGACGAACCCGTCTTGCACCGCCTGTGGCACCTGCATCAAACGCCCGGTCACGTCTCCGGCCGCGAAGACGTGGGGCACGGAGGTTCGCAGGTGAGCATCGACGCGTACGAACCCGCGGACGTTCGTCTCGACGCCGGCGGTCGCCAGACGAAGCGCGGCCGTCTCGGCCGTCCAACCCACGGCGACGACGACGACCGCGGCTTCGGCCGAGCGTCGCGCGCCGTCCTTCGAGAAGCTCATCCTGACACCCTCCGGCGACTTCTCGAACGACTCGATCGTTCCGAAGCCCTCGTGCACGCCGATTCCGGCGGCCCGAAAGGCCTCCGCAACGGCGGCGGACACGTCTTCGTCTTCGGTCGTCAGGATGCGCGAGGCCGCCTGGTAAAGCTGTACGCGCGCGCCGAAGGCGCCAAAGATCGAGGCGACCTGCACCCCCGTCGCGCCAGCGCCGATCACCAGCATCGTCGGCGGCACCGACGTCAGCCTCCAGGCGTCGCTGTGAGTCGCCGTCAGCTCGAATCCCGGTACGCCGAGGCGCCTGCTGGTCCCGCCCGTGGCAACGATGACCTTGTCGGCGCGGAAGCTGAGGCCGCTGTCCGTTTCGACCGTGTGCGGCCCCGTGAAGCGGGCCACGCCCACGTGCTCGTGCAGGGTGACGCCCGCCGCCCTGAGCTCCGCGTCGAAGGTTGCCTGGGCCCGCACTTCGCCGACCACCTCGCGCACCCGCCGAAGTAACCGGGCGTAGTCCAGCACCGGCGCAGGCGCAACGATTCCATACAGCCCCAGTTGCCGCGCGTCGCGCAGCAGCCGGGCCGCGTGCGCGAGCGTTCGCACCGGGACGGCTCCGTCACGGGCGGCCATACCCCCGAGCTCGTCACGCGTGACCAGGGCGGTGCGCGCGCCGAGAGTGCCGGCGCGCACGGCCGCGACCAGACCGGCCGGCCCACCGCCTAGCACTAGAACGTCCACCTCGGCGTGCTTCATGTGCGAAGCTCGGCTAGCCATCGCATCGCGCGCAGTCCGGGCATGAAGCAGTACTCGCCTCCGCGCGTGACGACGAACTGAGGCAATCCGCGCAACACCCGGGCGATCGGTTTCCGCGGGACCGAATACCTTCCGTCACCGTCCTGCTGCCCCGCGACGGGATCCTTGGCCTCGCCCAGCCCCAGGAAATCGCCGCCGCCGATCCACTCGGATTGCACGAACTCGAACTGCCGCCCCGGGTGGGCCCCCACGAAGGCGAACATCAAGCCGCGATCGGCGCCGTCGTCGTCCAGCGCCCCCGCGGGCAGCTCGGGCCCGTACGCCGTCCCGCGGCGAATCATGCGGTGCAGTCTGACGACGCCGGCCACGGACGCGTCGCGCGGGTTGGCGCGCCGGATGTGCGACCCCGGTGGCGTGGCGTACCCGGTTGGGTCGTCTCCGAAGCCGAAGCTGTTGTTGCGTCGCGGATCGGCGCCCAGTGCGCGATCATCGTGGAAGGGGCACAGCGCCAGCGGCGCGCCGCTGCGCCAGCGCCCCATCATCTTGGCGGCCAACAGCTCCTGGTCATCGGGGCTGCGCGCGCTGTCGGCCAGGAAGCGGCGAAAGGCCGCCACGCGCTGGTGCAGCTTGCGGAACACGACGTAGGTGCCGTTGCGGCCCAGGACCTCGGGCGTGGGCACGGGGGCCATGCCACCGGTTTCGTCGGTGTAGCCGAGTACGAACTCGCCCGCCTTGAACGGCGCCTCGTGCGCGTTGGTGCCGGGGATGCCGCTCCCCTCGACCGCCGGATGGCTGATGCCGTCCCGGAATCCGAACGGCTCCGTGCCGGTGGACAGCGCGTGGCAGTCCTGCCGCCAGATCGCGCGAACCTCGGGCAGGTCGCGCAGCGCCTGCTCCGCGCGGGCGCGGGCCGCGTCCAGTCGCGCCTGATCCGGCGACACCCCGACGATCACGACGTGCACGGCGCCGGTCCCCAGTGGCGGCTCCCACCGTGCGGGGGCACTGTCTCCCGTGTCGCCCAGGGCGCCGGCACGCGCCGCCATTCCCTGGCGAAACTCCCATGCGAAGCTGCCGAGCGAGTCGGCCGGAACCCCCAGCGCCTCCAGGCCCTGGTAGGTGAGCGCCACGCTCACCCATGTGTCCGCGGCAGGGCTCGTCGGTTGAGCGGCCGAGGCCACCACCTCTGCGAGACGGCCCATGAGCGTGCGCCCGGCGCGCCGATCATCGATGCGCAGCAGCAGATACGTCGCCGCGTAGGGCGCGGGGCGGGGCCGCAGGACGCCGCTTTGAATGTCGTTCAGCTCCAGCACGACGTCACTTGGCCGTCGCGATGTTCTTCCAGAAGCGTTCCAGGCTCTCGTCAGCGCCGAACAGCGTGCTGAAGACCGTGGAGTCGACCACCAGCACGTCGCCCGCCCGACGACCTTCGGGGCGCGCCCAGACCAGCGTGTTGAACTCCGTGTTGCCCGCGTTCGTGAACGGGTGCGGCCGCGCGAGATCGACAGGCTGGCGGGCGAGGACGTGAACGGCGCGCGCGTCTTCCGTCGTCACCGCGTAGTGCGGAAGGTGCATGTGAAAGTTGAAGTTGCGTACGCCGGCCAGCCAGCCACGCTGGTCCAGGTCCCCGGCGATCGTCAGCGGCGCGATGCGACCGTTCTCGGCGGCGTTCACGGCGGGACGCAGGCCCCATCGGTTCTCGACCGGGATGCCGAGCCCGTTCATCAGCGCGCGTGTGTAGGTGCCAAAGCGTTGCTGCCGCGGCACCAGCGCATCGCCGTGGTGCAGGTATTCGAGGTTGCGTTCCTGAAGGTCTAGCGACTGCCCGACGTCGTGGTGCGGGCCGATGACCAGGCAGGTCCCTTCGCGTTCGAGAAAAGCGCGAACCGCCTCGATCTCGGCGGGGGCGGGCACCTGCTCCGTGACCATGTGGTCGAGGCCGAACACGAACAGCGTGTCCGTGTCGGCCAGCACCCGTTCGTCCAGCGGCAGCGCGAAGCCAGCTTGGTCGACGCGCTGGAACATGGGCACCGCGTGCCCGGTGACCGCCTCGACGACGCGCTGGAAGCGCACCCACGCCCAAAAAAACAGCTCCAGCGATCCGCTGATTCCCTGCTGGAACCGCGACGGGTCCCACTGCGGTCCCTCGTAGGCGGGCCACAGCGCCCGCCGCACCTCGGTCATCGTCGAGAAGCGGTTGTCGAGCACGGTGGGATTGCGATTGGCCTCCGCCGGGTAGCTCCAGGCGATGTACACGCTCACCCGGCGCCGGCCGCTTTTGTAGGGTCGGGCCTTGTGGTCCTGGTTGTAGGTCCGCGCGACCGTTATGTCTCCCATGGCTTATTGCATCTGCTCGAGCATCTCGGAGAGGGCGGCCTTGATCTGCAGCGCCTTCTTGATCTCGTCGCTGCTGAAGTACGGGTACTCGCCGTACTCGAGAAAGCTGGGGCACTGGTGGTCGCGGATGAACCTGATGAACGCCGGCGTGTTCGTCTTCCAGTCCATCGGGAAGTCCTGGAGGTGCTCGAACGTGGTGTCGATCCCCGCCTTGCTGAACAGGGCGACGGCGTCCTCGGTGTACTTGTCGAACGCCGTGTCGAAGATCCCCTGGTACATGAACCGCGTGTCGTTATCGAACAGGATCCAGCGCAGGTAGTGCAGCTTCAGCGGAGCCAGGATCGTCGGATCCGGCTCCAGCGCCTTCGCCAGCCGTTCGCCGTACGCGCGTATCGCGTCCGCGTGTCCGGGCTTGACGTCGGCGATGAGCGTGAACCCGTAGCACGCCGGCGTCTTGGGATAGATCGGTCCGTACATTCCCTGTTCGAGATGTTCGGTCGACTTCGGGATGGCGACGGCCTTGGGTTTGATCTGCATAGGACATAGATAGGTCCGGTGACTGTGCGGTCGCGACTCGGCCAATTGCTGATTCTGCTCGCGGCCGTCGGGCACGCAGCCGTTGCCGGCGCACAGACGCCCGTCACGGGCCACTATCCCCCAGGCCAGTCGGGGATCCGTGGCGCCAGCACGCCCGATCCAGGGTTCGCCGTGACGAACTTCAATCGGCTGTTCACGAACGTCGACGTCCCGGCTGCATCGGGAGCGGCGGCGCAGACCAATGACGAGGTCCGCTACGCCAACATCACCATGTTCACGTGGACGACGGACTGGGAGATCCTCGGCTTGCGATACGGAGCGCTCGCCGGAATCCCGTTCGCGACCGGCGATCTCTCTTCACCAACGCCCGAGTCCGGCTTTGGCCTCGGCGACATCCTGCTGACGCCGGTCTCCCTCTACGGCAAGCGCACCTCCTTCGACGTCCAGTTCCAGTTCACGGTGTGGACGCCGTCGGGTCATTTCTCACCCGGGTCGCCCGAAAATCGCGGAACAGGTTTCTGGGCGTTGGTCTATTCGGTGGGTGGCGTCTACTACCCGGCGGGCAATCGGGAGGCATGGAGCCTGTCCGCCGTCGCGCGCATCGAGCAGAACTTTCAGCAGCGCGGCTCCGGAATCGAACCTGGGTCCGACGTCGTGGTCGATTGGGGCGTGGGGCGCGCATGCCGGATTGCCAACCGTTTGCTCGACGTGGGGGTCTCCGGGTTCGGGCAGTGGCAGCTCACCGCCCAACAGGGCGGGCCCCCCGGGACAGAAACGCAGCGCTACCGACTGCTCGGCGTCGGCCCAGAAGCCAGCCTACCGATCGCGGGACGGTTCGCTCTTCGGCTCCGGATCCAGATCGAGCTCGCGGCGCGAGACATCGTGCAGGGGAACAACGTGTGGATCATTTTCAACTACCGATTCTGAGCCGGGGAGGGCGCCATGGCTGGCCAATGCCGCGATTGCGTACGACGATGCGCCGATGTCACCCCGTCCCTACCTGGGCCCGCTGCTGGTCACGGTGGCGTATGTGGTCCTCTACTACCTGCTCATCGCCAACCAGCTCCGCGTCAAGCGGCGGTTGAAACGCGAGTACCAGGCGCGCGGCGAGAAGTTCGATCGTTACTTCAACACCGACGGGGAAATGCTCGCCGCCGACCGCACGGTCGGCAACATGCTCGAGCACATGCCGCCATTTCTGGCCTTGCTCTGGCTGAACGCGATCTTCGTCGGGTCGGGCGGCGCCACGGTTGCCGGCGCTGCCTACGTCGCCTGCCGGGCTGTGTATCCATTCCTGATGGGCGGCCGGCTTGGCCGGGGGATCCCGACCCGCATCCTCTTCGCCACTCTCGTGGGCTACGTCGTTGTCGCGTACTTCGTGGTTCGGCTTGCCGTGGTGGTAGCGAGGCTCGCCTGACGCGGTGCCGCTCCCGCTCCGGCGGAACCCTCAGCGCACCAGGCGCGCGTAGACCTGCGCCCGCGCATCTCCGCCGCGGCGGGCGGGCGCAACGTCCAGGACGGTGAGCTCGCGGCACGGGGGACCATCCGCCGACACGCGAAGGTCACCGGCGTCTGCGAGCCCCAGGTCGGTCTCGCCCGTTCGCGGGGACTCGAGGTGGAGCAGCAGGTGTCGAGAGGTGGCGCGCTGGGGACCAGCCGCGTCGGGAGCGATTGCCCGCTGGCCCGACGCTTCGATCACCTCCGTGCCCATCGGGCGAGCGGCGCACCCGAACAGGATGTCGATCGGCCCGGGCAGGGCCGCCTCGAGCGCGATCTCGAGGCGGCCGGCAGCCTTGCCCGGCTCGACGCGCGCGCGGATACAGCCGGGCGAGAGGCAGGCGGGCATCCAGGGCCAGCGCCGCACGCGCGTCTCCGCGGTAAGGCGCAGATCGCCGCGTGGCCGAAGGAAGAGGCGTTGCCCTGGGAAGATCATGACGTTGAACTGACCCAGAATGTCGCGACCGAGCACGGCCAGATTTCGTGACACGGACGACATGAAGCGTTGCCCCTTCAGCTTGGCGGTGCCCAGCTCGATGTCAGCCGTGTACACGCGATCGGCGCGGAATGTTCCGGACGCGCCGCCAAACAAGTGTCCGGAAAGCGGCTCCGCGTGCAGGCCCAGCTCGCTGGCGGCGCTGTCGGGGATGGCCGAGACGACGGCGCCGGTGTCTAGCATCATCTTCAAGGGACGGCCGTTGAGGCGGACCGTCGCCGTCTCCACGGCGGCTGCAAAGGGCTCGAGCGGAACCGATGAGACGTCGGCGGCATCGGGCCACGGCTGCGCGCCCAGCGTGACGACGCCGCGATCCCAGGAGATCTCCCAGGGCATTCGGGAGAGGACCGACTGGCCGATGACGCCCAGTTCGGCGGCGGGGCCGGCGAGCGTGTTGACGAGGAACGCGACGCTGGAGAGACGGAGCCCGGCGAGCTCGAGCCACGGCGCCACCATCACCGAGGTCTTCGCCAGGCCATTGATGCCGAGCATCGTCGCGGGGCGCTGGTCGACGAGCCGCAGAGCGGCGACCACCGCGACGGGGAGCGAGCCGATGGTCGCGCCGCTGTCGAGGAGCATCCAGATCGTGGTCTGCGTGCCGTCCTGCCCGTGCACGACCGCCTCGACGGCGAGGTCGGGCCGCAAGATGGGATCGCGGATGCGGAGCACCGTCGCGGGGACCTTCGCCGGAAAGATCGCGGACGGGGATCGGTCCGAACGACAGCCCGAGCCGCCGAAGCCAGCGCGGCCGAGGATCGCGAGGAACATCCAGAACGCCCGGCGATCTCCCACCGCTGCCGATGTTCGCCTCACCACACGCTCGAATCAATGTTCGAGCAGACGGAAATCAGTTCGCGCCGTCGCCCCGGTCGCGCGCGCCGTCGCCAGCGTCGGGCGCGCCGGAAACTCGGCTCCGCAGCACGTAGTCACGGAGTTGGGCGCGAGCGCGGTGCAGCCGCGTCTTCATCGCCGCGAGCTCCAGGCCGAGCGCGCGGCACGTCTCGTCGCCGGAAAGACCCTCCAGATCGCGCATGACCAACACCTCGCGATAGGGGCGGTCGAGCGCGGCGATGCCGGCATGGACGGACCGCACGACCTCCCAACGCTCGAGCGCCTGCTGCGCGTCCTCGGCGTCGGATGGCACTGTCTCACTGTCGTCCACGCGCGTGCCCAGCGCTCGGCGTTCGCGTGCGAACGGCTTCAGCAGGCGCATGCAGGCATGCCGAACGACGGCCATGAGCCAGGCGAGCGCGCCGGGGTGCTTCACCACCTCCGGACGCCGCACCAGCTGGGCGAACGCCTCCTGCACGGCATCCTCGGCGTCCCAGCCATCCCGGCACACGCGCAACCCGAAGCGGTGGACGCGCGCGTGATACGTGCGCACGAGTCGCGACAAGGCCTCGTCGTCGCCGCGGGCGGCCGCCAGTACCGCGTCGTGCCCGACGACGGTCATCGACGCGGCTCGGTCGAGCAGGTGGACTTGCCGAGCAGTGCGTAACAGAGGCACGTCCCCGCGAACGCGCTGAAGAGCAAATACGCTCCCGTCACCCCGAACACCGCGACGCGCGCTGCCAGCGAAAGAGGCGCCACGACGGCACAAGTTAACATTGCCAGCCCGCCCGCGCCTCTGAGCACTCTGTCGCCGCTTCCCACGTTTCGTTTCATGAAGTCTCCTTTCCCAGGAGAAGGCACGCCGCAGCGGAAAGGATTCACAAGAACGTGTCTTACGGCAGCCGCGCGCAGAGTGGCGGTGCGTCAGAAAATGCCGCAGGCTCTCGGCGTTGGCTGAAACCGCCCGACGTCGGACGCTGCGCCCGCGACACGCCTTTCAGGTGCTGGTGCTCCTGTGCGGCGCCGCGGGCGGGACGGCGGCCCTGGCGCAGGATCTGGATCCACCGGCGGTTCGCGACAAGGAAGACGAGCCGCCGCGTGCGCCGGCCCTGACCAAGGCCCCGCAGCTGATCAAGCCGGTTGAACCGGTATATCCGCCCGACGCGTTGGCGGCGCGACTGTCGGCGGACGTGACGATGGACGTCGACCTCGACGCCTCGGGCCGGGTGACCAACGTCGCCGTCTCCAAGGGGGCGGGGCAGGGCTTCGACGAGGCGGCGGTGGCGGCGGTCAAGGCCTCGACCTTCTCGCCGGCGGAGATCGACGGACGCCCCAGCCCGGTGCAGTTCTCGTACACGCTGCACTTCGTTCCGAAGGTGGTGGTCCCGCCTCCCGCGCCGCCACCGGTCGAATCGGTCGTGGCGACCGGGCAGCTCCGCGAGAAGGGCACCCGCGACCCGCTGTCCGGTGCCGAGGTGTCGGTCAGCACGCCCCAGGGCGGCGACGCGGCTTCGCCCGCGACTGTCGTCGCGGTTACCGGCGACGACGGTCGATTCTCGGTGCGGGCGAAGCCGGGCGTCGCCGTCCGCATCGTGGTGACCGCCCCGGACCACGACCCGTGCCTCTACGAACTGGACGCCGCCGCCGCGTCCGCGGAAAGGCCGGCCACGCTCGACTGCGTGGTCGCGCGGGCCTCGGCGGCCTTGCACGAGACCAAGGTTCGCGGGCAGCGCGAGGCGCAGGCGGTCACCCGATACACGCTGAGCCAGCCGGAGCTGACCACCGTGCCCGGCACCTTCGGCGACCCGCTGCGCGTCGTGCAGAACCTGCCCGGCGTCGCGCGGACGCCGTTCGGGCTGGGCCTGCTGGTGATCCGCGGCGCGTCCCCCCAGGACTCCGGCGTGTTCCTGGAAGGGCACCAGGTCCCGATCCTGTACCACTTCCTGGGCGGCCCCTCGGTGCTGACGCCGCGGTTGATCGACCGCATCGACTTTTATCCCGGCAACTTCGGCGTGAGATATGGCCGCGCGACCGCCGGCATCGTCGACGTCGATCTGAAGGTCGACGCCACGCCGCGCGTGCACGGCCTGGTCGACCTGAACCTGCTCGATTCCTCGGCCTATGTCGAAGGGCCGCTCGGGTACGGGTGGACCGGCTCGGTCTCGGCGCGGCGCTCGTACATCGACCTGTTGCTGCCGGCGTTTCTTTCGGGGGGGACGACGGCGGCGCCGGTGTACTGGGATTACCAGGCCGGCGTCCACCGCCGCGTCGGCCCCGGCCAGCTCTCGCTGTTCGCGATCGGCAGCAACGACACGTTGAAGGTGGTCTCGCACGACGCCAGCCGCGGCGACATCGATCTGGGGACCTCGACCGGCTTTCACCGCCTGATCGGCGTCTATTCCACGAACACCAGGGGCTGGAACAACGTCCTGTCGCCTGCGCTGGGCTACGATCGCCTGCGCTTTTCGGCCGGGTTGGTCGACGTGAACCGGGCGACCTGGGTGTTCGAGCTGCGCGACGAGCTGACGCGCGTGTTCAGCAAGACCTTCACCTGGCGTGTCGGGCTGGACGCGCTGGCGAACCGCGACGACCTGTACTTCGACCTCCCCGCGCAGCCGGACGCGCGGCTGTACGGCCCGACCGATCCCACCGCCATCCAGCACACGACCATTCCGTTGAACCGGGCGGGCGCGGCGCTGTACACCGACGCCACCTGGGACGTGGGCGCCGGGTTTCGCCTGATTCCCGGCCTGCGCGCGGATCTGTTCCGCTACGTCGGCCAGGACCGGGCGACCGTGGACCCGCGGCTGGTCGTGCGCTGGACCACCAGCCCGGCCCAGGTCTGGAAGGCCGGGGCCGGCATCTTTCATCAGATGCCCGAGCCGCAGCTGCTGGATCCCGCCTACGGCAATCCCAACTTGCCCCCGATCTGGGCCGACCAGTATTCGTTCGGGTTCGAACGCCGGCTGCGCCCCGCGCTGACCGTCGACGCCACCGGCTACCTGGTGCGGCGGCACGATCAGCCGGTGCCGCCGCCGCCCTTTTCGCCCGCCGGGCAGGAGCGTTCGTACGGCCTGGAGGTGATCGTGAAGCACGAGTTCACTGCGCGCTTCTACGGCTGGCTGGCCTACACGCTGTCCTGGTCCCAGCAGACCGCGTACGCGGTGAATGCGCCGATGCAGGGCAACCCCAACATGGGGAACGTAGAGACCGTCGGGGGCACGGGCGCGACCAGCTGGTTTCCGACGGACTACGACCAGCGGCACAACCTGATCGCCGTGGGCAGCTACCAGCTCAAGAGCTGGCGGTTCGGCAGCCGCTTCCGCCTGGTGTCCGGCGCGCCCGAGACGCCCGTCGCCGGCAGCGTGTACGACGCCGACCTGAACCGGTACCAGTGTCAGTACGGGGCCGCGAACTCGGCCCGCAAACCGACCTTTCACCAGCTGGACGTGCGCGTCGACCGGACGTGGACCTTCCGGTTGTGGGAGCTGAGCGCGTACCTCGACGTCCAGAACATCTACAACGCGCAAAACCCCGAAACGACGATCTACGACTACCGATGCCGCGGCTCGGAGGCCATCCGGGGGCTCCCGATCCTGCCGATCCTGGGCGTGAGGGGGCTCTTTTGACGAGGCGAAGGCTCATGCGAACGCAACTCGCGGTGCTCGCCGTGGCCACCGTCGCCGCGATCGGCTGCGGCAATCTGGACGACGTCACCACCGTCAAGGATCTGCGCGTGCTCGCCATCCAGGCGCAGCCGCCGGGCTTTCTGGTCGACGTGAGCGACCCCGGAAGCGGCGCGGATGCCGACTGGCAGGCGACCGTGACGGCGCTGATCGTCGACCCGACCGGGCTGAACCAGACGGTGCAGGTCACGAGCGCGCTCGGCTGTCCGGACTACCTCGACGCGATCACGGCCGCCACGGGCACCGCCACGCGTGTTTGCAGCTCGAACCCCGTCGACGTGCCCGACCCGACGCTGCAGGCAACACTGGCCAGCACACCGCTGGTGCCCCCGTCCGGGCAGTCGGTCGACCCCACGCCGGACGGCGGCTTCACGTTCCTGCCGACTTTTCAGTACGGCCTCAGCACGAACCAGCTGGCGCTGCTGTTCGCCGCGCCCAACACCGGCAACGCGCAGATCGACGCCGTGCTCGCCAACAACCGCACGTTCGGCCTGGACGCGATCACCAGCTTCGCGTTTTCGCGGGGCGACCAGACCGTCCAGGCCATCAAGCGGATCGTCTACTGGCCGAAGCTGGACCCGGCGGTCTACCCCGGGCAAACCCCGAACCAGAATCCGGCCATCAGCGACGTGGCGTTCTTTGCCAGCCGGAACAGCGCGACCGGCCAGCCGGAGGATCCGCTGGCCGCCGGCACGGTTCCCGAGCTGTCGCTGGCGCGCGCGGACAAGCTGTACGTGCTCCCGGCCGCCGCCACCGCCGAGACGTACACCTTCTACGAGAAGGACCGCCAGAGTGGCGCCGGCACAATTGTGGCGACCTCGGCGGAAGAACTGTTGCGCTACGACTTCTTCGCGACGGCGGGGACCTTCTCGCCCGCCGAGCGACAGAGCAAGCCCTCCGCGCTCTTCACCTCCCCGGACGGCCAGGTCCACCTGGACAGCCAGTACAACCCGCCCGACCAGAACAAGCTGCCGTCAGACGGCAACGTGACCATCTGGATCGTCGTCCACGACGAACGCGCCGGGGTAGGGTGGATCTCGCGAACCGTGCGCGTGGTTCCGTGAGCGCCTTCCGGCTGGCAAGGACGCTGCTCTGGATGACGCTTGGATTCACGAAGCCATCAGTCGGAGCAGAGACGACCGTCTGGATGGTCGTCGGCGCAAGCGACCCGTCGCCAGCCGGGATCGCTAAAGCCGCCAAGGGATTAGCGGTGAAGTTTCCTGGCATTCTCACGTTTCAAACGACCGATTGCGGGAACAAGCAGGACGTCTTCGGCGTGGCTCTGGAGATTTCGGATTCGCCGGACGCGGCGAAGATCGCGCTCGCCCGCGCGCGCAGTATCGTCAGGGACGCTTACATCAAGCGTTGCGCCGCGCTGCCTCAGTCGCTCCTGGACCTTCGGTTCCAGGCGGTCGATCTATCGATCGCCGGTGTTCCCGAAGACGCAGTGAACTGGGACGATACCGATCGGGTCTCGACAGCCATCAAGCTGCCGGATGGACGGGTCGTGGTTGCGCAGCGGGTGTTCGTCGAGGATCCAGAAGACCCAATGGAAGGTAAGCAGGTGCGCGTGATCCTCGTCGGCGGACCGGGCACGGGAAAGACGCTGGATGACGACTGCTTTGCACCGGAGCGATTCAAGTCGCGCGACGGCCTGATTGCCTTTCAATGTGCAGGCGAAGAGGCTGGCGACCAGCTGCTACACATCGTGGTTGTCTTCGACAGGGACGGCAAACAGCTGGCGAATGTGAACCACTGCAGGAATCCAAACCTGCCGAACGACACCACCGTCACCTGCAGCGAGGAATCGTATGGTCCCCGAGGGCTCAAGCTCCGGCCCAAGCGAATTGACCTCACGAAGTCCGGAGCCGCAGGGCAACGCCCGACACCGTGATCTGCCGCGACTTCTCGCGTGAAGGGTGCGCTGCGTACACCCAGGCGGTCGGCGTAAGTATGTAGCACATGTGCTACACTAATAACGTGGAAGCAGTCACTACCGCTCGAGATGCTTTGACGGTGCTCGAAAGTGCGCGGGCGTCCATGGGTATGTCCAAAGCCGAACTGGCGAGGCGCGGCGGGCTACCACCCGAGACCGTCCGGCGGCTCCTGACGTCGAACGAAGCGAACCCACACTTCTCGATGGTCGCCGATCTGCTGAAGCCTGCGGGACTGGGGCTTTTCGTAGGCAAGCTCGATGCGCCGGCGGAAAGTGCGCCAGCTGGCCCGGACCGTGTGCAGGCATGGCTGGCTCATCTTGGCGCCCCGCTCTACGGTTCGACGACCGTCGACCTGGTCGACGTGCCCCGGCCTGAACGTGTGCTCGCCGAAGCGCTGCCACTCGCTCGGCGCGACGCGGCTGTAGCACGCGCGCTACCTGTGGCCGTGTATCGTATGCGCAAGCGTCTCGACTTCGGCCTACTCAGGCGCATGGCTCGACAACGGGGCCAAGGACGAACTCTCGGGTTCTTCCTCGAACTCAGCGCCGAGCTTTCTGGAGATCGGGCTCTCGCGCGTGAGGCGCGGCCGCTCGCTGCAGAGGCACGCCATCGGAAGCGCGCGTCGCAATTCTTCAAGCTCGGAAGCGCGACCGAGCGGCGCCTCGCCGAGCTGAAGACGCCGCCGACGGCGAGGCGCTGGGGCTTCCGCATGAACATGTCGGCGGATAGCTTCGCGTCGATGTTCCGCAAAGCGGCGCGGTGAAAGTGGCGTGAGCGAGTTCCGCAAGTACACGCGCGAGGAACTGGTCAAGTTCCTGCGGTCCATGGACGGCGTTCTCGAAGATACGACTGAGATTCTGGTAATCGGGGGCGCCGCCGCCGCGCTCAAGTATGGGGCGACCGCGAGCACGAAGGACATCGATACCTGGCACACGGTGCCGCTCGCCCTGCTCAAGGCGGCGTCCGCCGCGCGGGCGGAGACCGGGCTCGCCGTGCCAATCGAGAAGGCGGGTGTGAGTGACGGTCCCTACCACTACGAAGATCGTGTCCGGCCGGTCTCGATGAGGCTGAAGAAGCTGCGAATCCTCGTCCCTGACCGCCACGATCTGGCCCTCATGAAAGTCGTACGCGGCGACAGGCACGACGAGGACATAATCGCCGAGATCCACGCACGTCACCCGCTCAAGCTGGACGTTCTCCTCATGCGGTTTGAGGAAGAGATGGGGCACGTCACGAAGGACGAGCGTATCCTGCGGTGGCAGTTCCGCGCGCTGGTATCTCGGCTGTTCGGCACACAGGCCGCGAGGCGCGTTCCCTTCAAGCGAAAGTCAGGGGCTGGCGGGACGCGCGTTTAGATGTCGGGCGGGTCCTGAAGACGGGCGCGACGGGCCCTCCCGAGATATGGCGGGCAGGGCCGGTGGATGTTATGCACGCCGGATCCAGGGGAAAATGCCGCTGACTCTTCCGCCCCACAGAACTAGGATTCGCCGGTTTCTTCTCGTGGCCTTCGCCTGCAGCTGGCCGCTGCAACTACTGTCCGTCCGTTTGCCGCCGTCGTTGCGGCGGGTCGCTTTGGGGGTCGGCATGTGGGCCCCGGCGCTCGGGGCGCTCGCCGCCCTTGGCCGTCCTTGGCGTGCGGCGTTTCGCGACCTCTATCGGCCGCGCTCGTTCGCGGGTGGTCGTCGCCGGTTTGCCATCGCGTGCGCGGTCTTGTTGCCGCCGGCTATTTTTCTTGTTTCGGCGATGCTGGCCATGGCAACGGGCGCGTCAGGCTGGAACCCTCAGCGCCCGCGATTCGGTCTGCTGCTGGCTGGCATCTTGGCGGGAACCGTGTTGTCTCCGCTGCTCAATTTTCCGGTGTCCCTGGGGGAGGAATTGGGGTGGCGTGGTTTTCTGTATCCTGCCCTGGCCGACCGATGGGGCGAGCGTCGTGCGCTGGTTGGCACTGGTCTCGTCTGGGGGGTCTGGCATGCCCCGCTTGTCGTGAACGGCTACAACTATCCCGGACATACTTGGCTCGCCGTCCCGCTCATGGTCGGTCTGACGTCGTTATTGAACGTCGTTTTTGTTGCTCTGGGCCGCGTTGGAGGAAGTCTCAGCGCGCCGACTCTGGCGCACGGTGCGTTCAACGGGATGGCGGGGCTCTCCGCTATCCTGTTGACCGGTGGCGACCCAGCGATCATTCCACCTAGCGGGCTTCTCGCCTGGGTGCCGCTGGCCGCCGCAGGGATCTTGTTGCAGACGGTGCCTACTGCGCGACGGCCGCCATCGACGTGTCCGCGCGGTTCATGAAGCGACCGTCGCCCACGCGATACGTGTGCTCAGCTTGGATGTCGCCCGATGCGTGCTTCGCGAACGTCCACTCGCTCAGGACGCGCTTGGCGCATGCGGCGACCTCGAGGTCGGTGTTGGCGGCCCAGACCGCTTCGGCGCCGCGCACCCGACCGCTCCGTTCGACGGTGAAGCGAAGGACGACAGTGCCGGCCGCTATCTGGTCCGGAACGACTCGACGCCTGCGTGCCACCTCGATGCGGCAGTTGGCGACCGGTCGTTCGGTCTGCTGATAGTCCAGCTCCGAGAGGTCCGCCGCCCGCGGCGCGGCGCGTTCTTCGGCGCGGCCGCTGGCGGGAGCCACCTTGGGCCCGTTCCCGAGCCCCTGCCCGTCCGGAATTCTCGAGGCCCCGATCTGCGCGCCCGACCCGGGCGATAGAGCGCCGACGCGGCCCGTGCCGTTCATGGCAGTGTCGAGTCCTGTCAACCCGCCTTGCGGATTGTCGGCACGCGCGCTGCCCGCGGCCACCCAGACCACCATGCCCATCACCAAGCTGCCCGTCTTTGACATGTTCTTCGATCCGGGGTGAACAGCAAGGATCCTGCCACCCCCGAAAATCGGCCGGACGGCCGACAGACGGTTACGTTCCGGGAAAGCCGGGCACCGCGCGACGAGACGGATCGGTAACCCGGCGCGGTCGCCCGTACGAGAGCTCAGGCGTGCAATGGAACGGTTCGCCCTCCGAGCGCGTTAGGGGAAGCACAACCCGGAGGAACCATGACCGACCAGCTCGGACGAGATCGTTGTACGTGGGCGGCGCGCGCACTTTTGGCGGCCGTGTTCCTGTCTGCCGGCGCCGGCTGCGGCGGCGGGTATGGCGGCGGCGGGTATGCCGGAGGCGGGCGTGGCGGGAGCGGCTCTGGCGGAGCGCCGCCCGGACCGCGGGCGACCGGCCTGGCCAGGTTGAACCACGTGGTCGTGATCGTGCTCGAGAACTGGAGCTTCGACAGCCTGTACGCCGAGATGCCCACAGCCGAAGGCCTGGCGACCGCCATCCACGCGCCCGGCCAGGTCGACGCCACGGGCGCGGTCTATTCGACCCTGCCGCAAACGGAGGCGCACCTCCCGCAGACGCTGGCCAACGCGCCTTTCGCGCTGGACGACTACATTCCTGCGACCGCCGAGACCTCGGCCGACCTGACCACGAACTTCTATGAGGAGCAGCGCCAGATCCACGGCGGCAAGATGGACCAATTCGTCCTCTACAACGCTGCCTCGAAGGGGCTGACGATGGGCTACTACCATACAGCCGGCCTGCCGCTGGCCGCCGAGGCCGCCAAGTACACCTTGTGCGATCACTTCTTTCACGGCGTGTTCGGAGGCTCGCTGGTGAACCACATCTTCCTGGTGTCGGCAGGCGTGGCGCAGTTTGCGAACGCGCCCACGTCCATCAAGCGGGCGGTGCTCGACAGTGCCGGAGCACCGGTTCCGGACGCCGCCGGAAAACCGCAGGACGGTCCGCTCACGCCGGATGGCTACGTGGTTGGGACGCTGTTTCCCGCCGGCGGCCCGCATCCCCCCGCGACGTCGGCTGAACAGCTGGTACCGCCGCAAACGTTTCCCACCGTCGGCGACCGCCTGACAGCCAAGGGGTTGGACTGGGCGTGGTACGCAGAAGGGTGGAGCCGGATCGTGAGCGGATCGGGCCTG
>JBJMQQ010000226.1:0-23166 GCA_045802645.1 Polyangia bacterium | reverse complement strand
TTTCCGCTGGGCCAGGGGCGCGTCATCAAGGGCTGGGACGAGGGCGTCGCCAGCATGAAGCAGGGCGGCAAGCGTACGCTCATCATCCCGCCGGAGCTCGGTTATGGCGCCCGGGGCGCGGGCGGCGTCATTCCGGCCAACGCCACATTGCTGTTCGAGGTCGAGCTCCTCGACATCCAGTAGCCGCGTTCCGTATCGGGCGGGGCCCGCCCCGAAGATGCGGTATGTTCGTGTCGATGCCGCACCGGTATCGGCCTGGGTGTCTGCCGATCGCCGTCGTGGCGCTGGGGGCATTGCTGGCGCGCGCTCCGTCAGCGGAGGCGCGCGCGGGCGGCATCGTCGCGGACGCCTGCGACGGCTGCCACGGATCGGCCATGGGCACGCCGCCCAGCCTGACCGTCACGGCCAATCCCGCGATGCCGAAACCGGGCGACGCGGTGACCTTCACGCTGACCATCCAGGCGCCCACGATCAAGGTCGGGGGCGCGTACATCACCACCGGCGGCATCGGAGCCCTTCAGGCACTCGCGGGTGAGGGGCTGGCCCTCAACGCCCAGGGGCTCACGCACACCTCGCCCAAGCCCGCGTCCAACGGCGCCGTCACGTTCAAATTTGGCTGGCAGGCCCCGGCCAAGGCTGGGGCCGTCGACGTTCACGTGGCGGCGCTGGCGGGCAACGGCAACAACGCCTCCAGCGGTGATTCACCCGGCACCGGGGATTTTGAATGGGTGTTCGGGTGCACCGGGACCACGTTTTACGCGGATCTCGATCGCGACGGCTACGGGTCGAAGTCGTGGGGGACGCGCCTCGGCTGCATGGGCGATGCCCCGCCGACCGGCTACGCGGCCGTCGACGGCGACTGCGACGAGAACGACCAGATGGTCCACCCGGGCGCGACCGAGGTCTGCAACATGAAGGACGACGACTGCAACGGCCAGATCGACGAGAACGCCCCGCCGGTGATGATGTGGCCCGACGCTGACGGCGACGGCTACTACCCCTTCCAGAACGGCACGCCCAAGATCGGCTGCGGCCACGTCGCCGGGTACGCGGCGAGCGGCGGCGATTGCAACGATCACGACGCCACGATCCATCCGGGCGCGACGGAGGTCTGCAACCTCAAGGATGACAACTGCGACGGTGAGGTCGACGAGCGCGTGCGCCCGACGTGCGGCCTCGGCTGGTGCTCCCGCTATAGCCCGACCTGCAACGCCGCGGATTGCGTCCCCGGCCCGCCGGCAACGGAGACCTGCAACTCGTTCGACGACGATTGCGACGGCGAGCTGGACAACGGCGCCTGTCCCGGCGGCATGATCTGCTCGGGCAGTCAGTGCGTTTCGAACGGCGGAGTCGGGCCCGGCGCGACCGGGGGCGGAGCCGGCTCGAACGCGGGGCGCGGCGGTGCGGCGTCCGGTGGCGCCACCGGCACGGGCTCGGGCGGGGGCGGTCAATCGCCGGGGAGCGGGTGCGCCGTGGCGCCGATATCCGGCGGCGGACAGGACGGAAGCGCCGGCGCCGCGCTGGCCGTCCTGTTGGGGCTGGTCGTTCTTCGCCGGACCAAGCGCCGCTAGCCGCGCCGGGGCGCCCCTCAGGTCTCCGGCGTGTACGCCGCCATGCGCTTCTTCATCTCCTCGGGCGACACGTCCTCGACGTGCGAGCCGAGCGTCCAGATGTGGCCGAAGGGATCCTGCAGCGTGCCGGTGCGATCACCGTAGAACTGGTCCTTCACCGGGCGCTTCACCGTCCCGCCGGCGTCGACGGCGCGCTTGAACCGCGCGTCGACGTCATCCATGTAGATCATGAGTCCGCACGTCGTCCCGCCCAGCGTCTGCGGGCTCTGCGCGACGGCGTCCGCCATGTCCGGCATCTCGTCCGCCAGCATGACGTGCGAGTCACCAATCTTGATCTCGGCGTGGCCGACGCGTCCATCGGGCATGTCCATCCGCACGATCACCTCTGCCCCGAAGGCGCGCTGGTAGAAGTCCAGCGCCTTGGCAGCACCTTTGACGCTGATGTACGGCGTGACGTTGTGGTATCCGGCCGGTACGGGGCTGACTTTCGTGGACATGGCTCCCTCCTTATTCGGCAGCAAGGTTCGCGCATCATACGCCCCGCGCAACCAAAACCCCCGCCGGCTCCGCTGCTGCGCGGGCACGGCGGGGGTTGGTGTCAATTGCCGCAACTCATTGGCCGGCTTCGGCGCGGACGATGGGCTCGTCGCTGCGCGCGATCACTTCGTGCGTGGCGATGGTGCCGCGCTCCGAAACGACTTCGGCCTTCAGCTCCGGCGTGCAGCTCGAGGGCAGCAGCTTCTCGTCGATCGTGTCGAGGTCGTCGTAGTGGTCCAGCACCTCGAGGTCGATGTAGAGCAGGTCGAACTTGGGCGGCTGCAACCGCATCAGGATCTGGTCGTCGACGTCACCCTCGATCTTCTTGTCCTGGCTCTCCTGGCTCTCCTGGGGCGTGATCCCCAGCTTGGCGGCCAGGGCCTGCACCCGGGCCAGCGCCGCGCCGTGATCGTCGATCATCCGCTGCGCGAAGGCCTTCGCCTCCGGGGTCGTCGCCCGGGCGAGCACCATCTTCCCGTCCTCGACCTCGTTCTGGTTCGAGACCATCAGCCACTTGACGACCTGTCCCTCCGTCAGCTTGCCGCCGCACGCGCTCTGGCCGTCGTCGGTCACCGGGGTGATGCCGACCTCCGGCTTCAGCTGTTCGGCCATGTCGTGGTGCATCTGCACGGCATCTTTTTCGGACGAGACCTCGGCCTGCACGTCCGGGGCCTGGGCCGACGGCTCGAGCAGCTCGTCGATGAGGCCCAGGACGCTGTCGTGAGCCTCGATCTGCACCTTCACGTACACCTGATCGCAGCCGCCGCTCTGGCTGTCTTCGGTGATGGTCTTGACCTGCTCCTTGCCGACGTCCAGCAGCGCGGCGTTCTCCGGGCTGTCCGCCGAGCCGTACTTGGCGATCAGCGCCTTCACGCGCGCCAGCGCCGCGGTGTGATCGGCGATCATCATCTGAGCGAAGTCCTTCACCTTCGGTTTCGACAGGCAGGTCAACGCCGCGTTGGCCTGATCGATCTCGCCCTGGTTGGCCGTCTGCAAGACGGTCAGGACCTGCGCATCCGTCAGTCGGGCCGGGGTGCCGGTGCCACCGTCGTTGTCGCCGCCGCTCGACGGACCGACCATGTTCTGGTCGCTCGTACTCTGACTCGCCAAGCCGCCGGCCTGCGAGCCGGAACCGCCAACCCCACACCCGACGCCCACCGTCACCAACGCAGCCCCCAGCCATCCCCAGTTGAGCTTCCCCATGGTCCAACCCTCCCCTGCTCAGTTTGCCGGCCTCCGCGATCGCTCAGCGATCTTAGAAGCCGGCTTACGCTGAACGTGGGTCGGGCGCGCAGCTGACCAATACGGCGCGTTCCGGAACGCGCCGTGCGGGCGGGCGGCTCAGGTCACGCCAGGCGCGCGCGCAGGTGGTCGGCCACGCGGATCGCGTTCGCGATCGCCGTCAGCCCCGGGTTCACGGCGCTGACGCTGGGGAAGAAGCTGGTGTCGACCACGTACAGATTGTCCAGCTCGTGCGCCTTGCAGTTCACGTCCAGCACCGACGTCGCCGGATCCTTACCAAACCGGCACGTGCCGACCTGGTGAGCGACGGCGGCAACGTCCATCTCGTTCTTCAGGTAGAGGTTGCGCGGGATCAGGTGATCGGGGTGCATCCCCAGCTTGCCCAGCATCGACTTCAGCAGATCGTAGAGCCGCTTGGTCGGCACCTGGTTGTTCTTCGTGTACGTCAGGCGAACGCTGCCGTCGCTCTCCAACGTCACGCGATTGTCGGGCCGCGGTAGGTCCTCGGTGCACAGCCAGAAATCCACCGCGTGCTCGGCGAGCTTCTCCAGCCCGAACAGCGGCGCCAGCTTGGCGATGTGCTTCTCGCCCCGGAACATCTGCGCCTGCGACTTGCCGACCATCTGAATGTTGCCGATGGGGAACTCGAAGTCAGGCCCGCTGAAGTAGAAGTCGTTGATGCCCAGCGTCTTCTGATACTTGGTCGGGTTCGGCTCGTGCGAGACCGCCAGGACCGCCTGGTTGTTGTGGGCCATGTAATTTCGGCCCACCTGATCCGAGCCGTTCGCCAGCCCGCGCGGGTGCTTGTCACTCGCGGACGCGAGCAGCAGCGCCGCCGAGTTGGCCGCGCCACACGAGACCACCACGATCTGGCCGCGGAAACTTTCCTTGTTCCCATCGCGCTCGACGACCACCTCCGTGACCGCCTTACCGGACGGATTGGTCTTGAGCTGCAGCGCCCGCGCATTGGTGACCAGCGTGACGTTGGGGTGCGCCACCGCGGGCCGCACGCCGAGCGTCTCCGCGTCAGCCTTGGCGTACACGAGGCAGGGAAACCCGTCGCAGTCGCGGCAGCGGATGCATCGCGACGCGGGCGTATTGGCCTCGTCCAGCATGATCCCGCACGGCGTGTGGAACGGCTTGTACCCCGCGCGCGTCAGGTCATCCGAGAGCTGCTGGATCCGCGGCTCGTGCGACACGGCCGGGTGGGGATACGGGCCGCTGGCCGCCCCTTCCGTGGGATCCTCGCCGCGCGCGCCGTGAACCTGGTACATGTTCTCGGCGCGCAGGTAGTAGGGCTCGAGATCCCCGTATGCGATCGGCCAGGCGGGCGAGATGCCGTCGTGGTGTTTCACTTCCCCGAAGTCGCGCTCGCGCATCCGATAAAGCGCCGCGCCGTACATCTTCGTGGCGCCACCCACGAAGTAGTGGACGCCGGGCTGAAACGGCTTTCCCGCCTTGTCGTACCAGGTGTCCTTCGAGACGTAGCGGTTGTCGACGAACACGTCCTCGACGTTCCAGTTCGCCCGCTCGCGCGCCAGCCACCCGCCGCGTTCCAGCAGCAAGATGCTCTTCCCCGAAGGCGCCAGCTGCGCGGCCAGCGTGCCACCGCCGGCGCCCGTTCCGATGATGATGACGTCGAAGACCTTATCCACGGCGGCCCTCCACGGACGCGTCGCCGAACTTGATGACGCTCTTGATCGCGTCCTTGCCCGCCAGGACGTCCCCGATGTTTTCGGGCGGGAACCGGCCCGTGATGAGCGAGCGTACTTGCTTTGGCCAGCGGGCCTCGAACTTTCCCAGGTCCTCGATGGCGTTCTTGAACGCCATCGGGCCCGCGTTGACCGTCCCATAGATCAGCTGATTTTCGAGCACGAGGTCCCGCATGATCCGCTGAGCGTCGATGCTGACCTCGGCGACGCCGCCGGGAACTCCGGTGAGAATCATGATGCCGTTCTCGCCGATGGCGGGCAGCGCCGCGGTCGACAGCGCGGCCGAGCCGGTCGCTTCCAGGATCAGATCGACGTTGCCGACCTTCTTGCCGAGCTGCCCGACGGGAAGCGCCGACGACTGCAGGTAGTGCCCGCCCACGCTCTCGATCCAGGCGGCGCGGGCGCTCTTCGCGTCCTCGCGCGAGTAGACCCAGGTGTCGAAGCCGCGCACCAGCAGCGCCAGCGCGCCCAGCAACCCGACCGGCCCCGCGCCCAACACGACCGCGTTGAGGCCCCGCTTCTCTTCTTTCGCGGGATCGATCCACGGCATCCGGGTCAGCACCGGCGCCAGCTCGTTCAGCGCCTTCTCGGCGATCGTGAGCGGCTCGGTCAGGACGGCGATGTCCGCGATGGCGCGCGGGACCAGGTGCATGTTCCGCGCTTCATCGACCACTTCGTCGGTCATGAAGCCGTGCAGCCCCTTGATGCCGCGCTCCGTGTAGGCCCCCGTCCGGCAGAAATCGGGGCGGCGGTGCTCGCAGGGGCGGCACTCGGGCCGGCCACACGGGCGCCGCACTGTCGTCACGATGAGATCGCCCGGCTTGATTCCGGAGACCGCCTTGCCGACCTCCACGACCTCGCCCAGGGACTCGTGCCCGATCACCAGGTAGGGCTCGCCCGCCGGCGGGGTCCCGTATTCGAACCGCGCGATCTCGTGGTCGGTCCCGCACACCCCGACCTCCAGCATGCGCAATCGCACCTGGTCGTCGCCCTTCAGGACGGGCGCGGGACGTTCGACCACACGGATCTTCTTTTCGGTCGGGAACATCGCTACCGCTCTCATGGAAACCTCGCTGGTGAGTTGGGTTGTTGTTTCCGACGTCACGCGTGACGAAGACTGACGCTCCGTCCGGTCACGACGGGGCCCGCAATCGCTTCGGGCCTTGGCAAGGCGCTCTCTGCGTGCTCCCCCTGGACGATCAGGAAGCGCCGTTCCAGCAGCGCCGGTGTTTGCCGCATGGCTTCGTAGGCAGCATCCGTGCCGACGAACACCGGGAGGTCGCCTGCCTGAACGTTGCCGGCGACCCAGCCAACGGGATCGCGCGACTCGATCCACTCGACGTGCTTCAACTCGGGGAACACGTCCCGCAGCGCGTTGGGGCTGGTGGTCACCGCGACGACGCGGGCTCCGCGGGCGAGCTGGGCGGCCAGCCACGCCGTCGACGTCATGTCGAGACGGCCCGCCGGCGTCGCGACGTCCGGACCGGCCACGATGACGAGGCGATCGAACTTCGCCACGTCGCCGCGCACGATCAGCACGGGCAGCGGCGCGTGAGCCAGCGCCTCCGCCGCCTCGCTGCCGTGAGGGTCGCGCAGCGGGTCTCTCCATTCGGAGACCACCAGCGTCGCCTCCTCGCCGTAGGCTGTTTCGGTCAAGCCTTGCGGCACCGAAGGGGCGACGCGGAAGAGCGTCCGGGATTCGAACCCCTCTTTCGCCAACCACTCTTCGGCCCGCTGGGTCAGCTTGCGCTGGGCATCGATCTCCGATTTCGCGTCCCTGTCCCGCACGAAGCTGGCCGCGACGACGATCCCGCCATCACCGCTCGCGAGCCGCCCGGCCAGTGAAAGGACCTGGCGCGATGACTCTCCCCAGACCGGCACGAGCACGACCTTCCCCAGCGCCTTGGCTTCTTCACCGACCGACGTGACCCGCTTGCCGAAGACGCTCACCAGCGCCGGCGTGACCACCAGCGAGGCGAGGATCACGACCAGCACGGCGTTGATGGTCTCCTTGTCGAACAAGCCCAGCTTGGCGCCGACCAGCGTCGTGGCCAGCGTCGCTGCCGCCTGCGAGCCCGAGAGCCCGGCCATCACGCCGATCTCCGGCCAGGTGAAGCGGAAGGTGCGGCCGGCCAACACCGCCGCCAGCGCCTTGCCGCCCAGCACCGCCACCGTGAACACGAGGGCGACGCCCAGGGTCTTGGGGTTGATCATCACCTTCGGCTCGAGCAAAACGCCGACGGAGACCAGGAATATGGGGATGAAGAGCGTCGACCCCATGAACTGGAGGCGGTCCATGAGCGGGCTCTCCTCCGGGATGGCCCGATTGAGCCCCAGGCCGGCGAAGAAGGCCCCCACGATGGCGTCGATCCCGCCGGCCTCCGCGATGACCCCCCCCACCAGGAACGCGGCCACGCCGAAAACGAACCGGTAGGAGCGGTCCGCCCCCACGCGGGCGAAGAACCAGCGCGCGACGGCCGGCAGCGCCACCAGCGACCACGAGACGAGAAGGGCGAGGTCGACGGCGATGGTGGCGAGCTGCACCGCCATCGAGCCCGTCGGCTTGACGGTGCCGGACACCACCGAGAGCACCAGCAGCGCCGAGGTGTCGGTCACCGCCGTGGCACCCACGACGGTGGACACCGCCCGATTGCGGGCAAGCCCCATCGTTCGAAGCAGCGGGTAGGTGACCAGGGTGTGAGATCCCCAGTTGGACCCCATGAGCACCGCGGCCGCCCAGTTGTAGCCGAGCAGCTTGGCGCTCCCGAGTCCCAGCGTGAAGGGAATCGCGAACGAGAGCAGCGCGAAGGTGACGGCCGCCCGCTTCATCTTCACGAACAGCTTCAGATCCAGCTCGAGCCCGGCGCTGAACATCAGGTAGAGGAGCCCGAAGTTGCCGAGCGCCTGCAGCGCGATCTCCTTGGTGGCCAGCGCGTGCAAGCCATGCGGCCCCAGCGCCATCCCGACCAAGACGAGTCCCACCATGCCGGGCAGGCGCAGCGACTCCGCGATCTTTGGCGCAAGCACCACGGTCAGCACCAGAAGCGCGAACGGCAGCGTCGAGCCGGCGGTGATCTGGTGAAGCACAGTCTCGAACACGTTGGAGGATGGAATGGGCGGCTCCTGGCTGCGCGTTGGCGACGTCAAGCTGCGGTTGGTTGAATCAAGCGCCAGAGCCGCGCCGCGAATCAGCCCACGCCGTAAGAGACCGCGCCGTCGGATGATCTTGTTTTTGCCCGCACGTTTGATGCCCACGTTCGAGTCACCGCGCACGTGCGGTCGAAAAGGACGTCCATGTTCACGAACACGTTGTTGGCTGCCCGCAGCCAGATGGCCTTCACCTTGGGATTCCACATCCTGCTCGTGCCGTTCGGGCTGTGCCTGCCGCTGTTCGCGCTGATCGCGAACGCGCGCGGGCTGCGCCACGACGATCGGGATGCGTTGCGACTGGCCCGCCGCTGGTCGCAGGTGATGGGCGTCCTCTTCGCCGTCGGCGCGGTGACCGGCACGGTGCTCTCCTTCGAGCTCGGCATTCTGTGGCCGGGGATGCTGGGCCGCTTTGGCGACGTGTTTGGATTGCCGTTCGCCATCGAGGGGATCGCCTTCTTTCTCGAGGCGATCTTCATCGCCATCTACATCTTCGGCTGGGACCGCCTGCCGCCGCGGCTGCACCTCTGGCTCGGCGCGCCGCTGCCCCTGTTTGCGCTGCTGGGCGCGTTTTCGATCATCTCCGCCAACTCCTGGATGAACACGCCGCGCGGATTCCAGCTTGGGGCCGACGGGCGTCCCATCGACGTTCATCCCTGGGCGGCGATCTTCAATCCGGCGCTGCGCCACGAACTGGCCCACTTCCTTCTGGCCGCGCTGCTCTGCGCCGGGTTCGCCGTGGCGTCGATCTACGCCGTCGGGATGCTGCGGGGGCGGCGCGATCGCCTCCACCGCCTGGGCTTCCTGATCCCGTTCACCGTCGCGGCGCTCGCGACGCCGCTTCAGATGCTGGTGGGGGATACGGCCGTCCGCGAGATCGTCGCGCTGCAGCCCGTGAAGTTCGCGGCGATGGAGCTGGTCCCGAAGACGGCCAGCCACGTGCCCGAGCGCCTGGGCGGCCGGATGCGCGACGGCGTTCCGACGGGCGGCCTTCCCATCCCGGACCTCGCCTCGTTCCTGACCGGCTTCCACGCCGACACGAAGATCGTCGGGCTGGACACGGTTCCGCCCGGCGATCGGCCGCCCGCCACGATCATTCACCTGGCGTTCGACGTCATGGTCGGGGCAGCCAGCGCGCTGGCGCTTCTGTCTGTTTGGTTCCTGCTGGCGTGGTTGCGGCGCCGGGATCTGCCGCGCTCGCGCTGGTTCCTGCGCGCCTGCGCCCCAGCCGGGCTCCTCGCGTTCGCCGCGATGGAGGCCGGGTGGGTGTTGACGGAGGTGGGACGGCAGCCCTGGATCGTCTACGGCGTTCTCCGCACGGCGGAGGCGGTGACGCACGCCCCGTACGTGTGGGCCTCTTTCGGGGTCGTCGTCGCGATCTACGCGGCCGTCGGCGTTTCGGCGCTGGCGGTGCTGCGCGCAATGTCCCGGCGCTGGCGCGCGGGTGAGGGCGTCGCGCTGCCTGGGCCGTACGCGCCGCGCGGGCCGCTGGTGTTGCCGGGGCCCACGCCGGCGTCCGCGGAAGCGAGGGTGTCGTGAGCACCGCGGTCGCGCTGATCCTCTGGATTGCCATTGCCGCGTACGCCGTCTTCGGCGGCGCCGACTACGGCGCCGGTTTCTGGGACCTGACGTCCGGCGGCGGCAAGAGCGGCGCGCGAGCGCGGGCCCTCATCAATCACTCGATGGCGCCGGTCTGGGAGGCCAACAACGTCTGGTTGATCTTCGCGCTGGTCGTCCTGTGGACCGGGTTCCCGCGCGCGTTCGGCGCGATCACGTCGGCGCTGTACCTGCCGCTGGCGCTGGCCGCGCTGGGGATCGTGCTGCGCGGGTGCGGGTTCGCGTTCCGCGAGGCGACGCAGGCGCTCAGAGCCCGCCGGCTGTTCGGCGCGCTGTTCACGCTGTCGTCGATCGTGACGCCCTTCTTCCTGGGCGCCAGCTTCGGCGCCATCGCCTCCGGCCGCGTGCGCGCGGGCGTCACGTCCGCCGGCTCTCTCGACACCTGGCTTGGACCGACGTCGCTGATCATCGGTGTCCTGGCGGTGTCATGCGCCGTTTTTCTTGCAGCGGTGTTCCTGGTCTTCGACGCCCGCCGCACGCTGGACGAGCCGCTCGAGCGCTACTTCGGGCGGCGCGCCATCGCCAGCGGCCTCGTCACGGGGGCGCTGGCGATCGGGGGGCTCGTCGTCGCGCGCGGCGACGCACCGTATCTGTTCCATGGGCTCACCCACCGCGGCCTCCCGCTGGTCGTCATGTCGGGCGTGTGCGGCGCTGCCGTGATCATGCTCGTTTCACGCGGCATGATGCGCGGCGCGCGCGCCCTGGCCATCGGTGCCGTGGTGTTCATGCTGGCGGCCTGGGCTGCCGCGCAGTCGCCGTATCTTCTGCCCACCTCACTGTCGCTGGCGGACGGCGCGGGCGCGCCGCGGACGCTGGACTGGCTGGTCGCCATGACGGTCATGGCGAGCGTGACGGCCTTTCCGGCGCTGGCGCTGCTGTTCGTGCTGGTTCAACGCAGTCGGCTGCAGCAGGGAGCGGCGGTCGACGGTGAAGCCCGCGATCAGCGACACCGGGTGGTCGTCGTGGGCGGCGGCTTCGGCGGGCTCTTCGCGGCGCGCGCGCTCGGCTTCTCGCCCGTCGACGTGACCCTCGTCGATCGCGAGCCGCATCATCTCTTCCAGCCGATGCTGTATCAGGTGGCGACCGGCATGGTGTCCGAGGGCGAGATCGCGCCGCCGCTGCGCCAGATCATGCGCTTTCAGCAGAACGCCGCCGTGCTGCTGGCCGAGGTGACCGGCTTCGACTTGCAAGCGCAGATCGTGGAGGGGCGCCGCACCGACGGGACACCCATCTCGGTTCCGTACGACAGCCTGATCGTCGCGGCGGGCGCGGGCAGCTCGTACTTCGGTCACGACGAGCTCGCCGAGCACGCCCCCGGGATGAAGACGCTGGACGATGCGCTCCGCCTCCGGAGTCGCCTGCTGCAAGCGCTGGAGATGGCCGAACTGACCGAGAAGCCCGAAGAACAGGCGGGCTGGCTCACGGTCGCCATCGTCGGCGCTGGTCCCACCGGCGTCGAGATCGCCGGTCAGATCCGCGGTCTCGCGTCACGCACCCTGGGCTCGAGCTTCCGCCACATCGACGCCCGGAAGGTGCGGGTGCTGCTGGTCGACGCCGGTCACGAGCCGCTGCACCAGTTCGGGGATCGACTGTCGGAGATCGCCGTGCGTGAGCTCGAAGATCTCGGCGTCGAGCTTCGCATGGGCGTCAAGGTCACCAAAGTCGACGCCGAGGGGCTGGACATCGACGGAGCTGCCGGCAGCGAACGGATCGCGGCGCGCACCGTCGTCTGGGCGGCAGGCGTCCACGCCTCGCCGCTCGCGGCCCTGCTGGCCGCCGCGTCGGGAGCGACCTGCGACCGCGCCGGGCGCATCCAGGTGCGCCCGGATTGCACCCTCCCCGACCACCCGAACGTGTTCGCGATCGGCGACATGGCCAGCCTGGACCACCTGCCCGGCGTCGCGGAGGTCGCGATGCAGCAAGGGCTCTACGCGGCGAAGACGATCCGGCGGCGCGTCGCCGGCAGGCACGACATGCCGGTCTTCAAGTACCGCGACCTCGGAAGCATGGCCACCATCGGGCGCTTCCGCGCGGTCGTCAGCGTGCACGGGTTCCGCCTGCACGGCGTCCTCGGCTGGCTGACCTGGGGGCTCGTTCACATCACCTTCCTGACGGGGTTCGCGAACCGATTCTCGGCGCTGCTCCACTGGACGCGCACCCTCCTGGCGCGTGGACGCAGCCAGCTCACCTACAGCTCGCGGTTCACGCGCCCGTCGCACCCGCGGTCATCCGCCTGACCGCTCAGAAGCGGATTTGCGCGGAGAGCTGGACCCGGTCGTCGAAGGCCGACTGGTCGTTGCGGTCGCGCCGCTGCCCGAACAGCACCTGCACGCCCGTCATGAAGCGCTTGTTGGCAAACCACTGCAGCATGCCGGCCGCGTATTGAAGCCGCTCGAGGGTGGTGTCGCTGCCCCCCTGAAGATCCAAGAGCTGCAGGAAGCTGTAGGTCGCCGTGAGCGCGAATCGATCCAGCCACATGAAGTGCGAGTACGAGGCCGTGACGCCCACGATCGTCGTCGTGGCTATCGCGCCGCTCGGCGCCAGGAAGGCGTCGAGGTCCAGGCCGGCCGAGCCCGCGAAGTAGCTGGACACGCCGCGCCCGCCGCCGAACGCCCACAGAAGGTGGTCCTTGCCCCAGAAGTTCGTGAGGCTGCCGGTGAAGTTGCCCCCGTAGCCGAGGGCGGCGGTTCGGTCACCACCGGCGGGAAAGATGCCGAGCTGTCGGAACACGCCGCTCGCGAGGATGTGCCCGTGGCGGTGGTCCCAGAGCAGCGCCGTGACCAGATCCGGCCAGCGCGCGTAGCTGGTCGCCTGGGTCCCCATCGGGACCGTGAACTGCGCGTCCGGCGCCTCGATCGCCAGGTTCCATTCGAACCCCAGGCTCGTGCCAGCCGACGTCGTGTGCCGCGCGAACGGGACGATGAGGCGAGCCTGCGCCTGCAGCACGTTGGCCAGACCGCAGGGTCCGGCGTAATCGAGCTGGTTTGGGATCACCGTCGCATCCATGAACGTCGTGAACGTCTGCCCGACCACGAGGCGCAAACCGTCCGGCCGCCCGATCGCACCGAACGCGTGCCGCAGGTGGAAGTCGGACTGGTTCTGCGGGTCGAAGAAGTCGAGCTCGACGTACGCCAGGAGCGGCGCGACATCCCACGGCGCGTCGGTCTCGATGAACACGCGCGATTGCCGCGCGCTGAGCGCGAACCCCGTGTCGCCGGTGCCACCGCCGACGGGGATGGACGCGACCTGGAACTGGTTCGGGTTCCCGATGACCTTGAGGTCGTCGATCACGTCCAGCTGGGCGAAGCCGCCCACGTATAGCGCCGCGTTCGTACCGGGGATCTTGATCGCGCCCGGGTTGTCGGGGTCGGCGCGGAACTTGTTCACGTCGAAGAAGGACGGCGTGGGCGATGTCTCTGCCCACGCCGTTACGGGCGCGCAAACAAGTAGGAACGCCCCGCAGGCCACTTCAGCTTGGCGATTCAAGCCGCCAAGCTGGGGCATGTCGACGGCGACCCGGTAGATCCGTCACCGGCGCATTCGCGCGTGACTGGCGTGCCCGCCGACTGATTTCGGCGTTGCGGCCTTGTGAGCGTTTCAATCGGTGGGCATCTCACACCCGGGCGAGAGAACTCACGTGGCCGTTCAAGAGCGTAAAGGGAGGCAGGTCGCCGCGGTGTATGGCGCCGGGCTATTGCAGGGGCTGGCGCTCGTCACGTTTCCGGCGGCGAGCTCGGTCTTCACCAGCCGCGACGGCTACGACCTCAGCAACGGGCAGTACGGCTTGATGTTCTTGCCTCAGACCATCATGGCGATCTCGGCGGCGTTGCTGGGCGGGCGCGTCGAGCGTCGCTGGGGGGAAAAGCGCGTCTTGCTCGCGGGCCTCGCGGCGAACCTCGGATCGATGGCGCTGCTGGTCGGCAGCCGCTTCGCGCTCGGCGCGCGCCCGTTCGCCGTGACGCTGCTGCTGGTGGCCACCGCCCTGATGGGGATCGGGTTCGGGTTGATGGTCCCCGCGCTGAACAAGCTCGCGAGCGCGCTGTTCCCACGACGCGTGGACGTGGCGGTCCTGGCCCTCAACGCTCTCCTGGGCATGGGGACCGCCCTGGCGCCGCTGCTCGTGGCGATGTTCGTGCACCTCGGCGCCTGGTGGGGCCTGCCCGTCGCCGTCGGAGCGCTGCTTGCGGCGCTTCTCCTGTGGAGCATGCCGCTGCCGTTCGACGCGTCCGGCGCGGCGGAGGCGAACGGCGCCCGCTCGGCAAGGTTCTGGCTGTTCCTGGCCTTTGCGATCGGTTACGGCGTGGTCGAGACGCTGAACGGCAACTGGGCGATCCTGTTCATGCGCGGCGTGTTGAAGGCCCCGGCCGCCCTCGCCTCCGTCGCCCTCACCGCCTTCTGGGCGGCCGCCACCGCCGGGCGGGTCCTCTTCGCCGCCGTCGAGCGCTGGCTGCACGCACGCACCACCTTCCGGTTGCTCCCGTGGGTGATCGCCGCCGCCTTCGTGGCGACCGCGCTGGTGCCGTCATCCTCGCCGGCGCTGGGCGTCTTCACGTTCGGGCTCGCGGGGCTCGGCTGCTCGGCGCTGCTGCCGCTCATGATCAGCCTGGGTCGCGCCGACGCGCCGCCCGGCCATCTGGTGGCCGCCTACCAGTTCGGGTATGGACTGGCCGCCTTCGGAATCGCGCCGCTTCACAGCGGCGCCGGCCTGGGTTTGCGGACGTTGTTCGGCGGGGCCAGCGGGGTCGCGCTCGTCCTGGCGGGGCTCGCCATCACGCTCGGCCGCCGCGTGAAGGGTCCGGCTGACCCGCACGGCCGCGCCAGCGCCGCGATCCGCCCCTCTCCGTCGGGCGCCAGGTGACGTCGAGCGATGCCCGCGGACGGACATGGCCCCACGGCGAACGAGATGGCGGAGGTCAGGACCTCCCTCGCCGGCGAACGAACGCTGATGTCCTGGATTCGAACGGCGCTGGGCATGATCAGCTTCGGGTTCAGCATTCACAAGTTCATGGCCGCGCTGCCCGGGAACCCGTCCCAAAGCACGCATCGCCTGGGCATAGCCCTCACCGCGATGGGCACAGCGGCTCTGATGGCCGGAACCATTCAGTACATGCAGATGCTCCGCTCGCTGGACCACCGGCGTCCCGGGTTCACCTTCTACTTCGCCTGTCTCGGCATCGGCCTGGGGTCGCTCTTGTTCGCCGGGATCGCGCTGCGGCTGGGCCCCTTCACCTGACGTCACCTCAGCTTGAACCGCTTCGCGAGCCCGTCGAGGAGCGCGTCGAGCCCGATGTCGAAGTGCCGGTCCTCCGTCATGAAGCCGGCGTTCTTCACCAGCGCGTCCAGCGGATCGTCCTGGCCGATCATCGCGCGTAGCTGCGGGTACTGGCCCTGGTCCAGGTAGCGGTTCATCGCTTCGCTCAGCGCCTTTGCCGTCTTGCGCGTGAATTGTGGGTGGCTGCGGCTTCGCATCAACGAGGCGCAGTGCCCGAAGACGTAGTCGTCGACGATCGACAGGATCTCGAACTTGCGACCGATCGGCAGGTCGACGCCCGCGACCGCCTGCAGCGACTGTTCGATGTGGCGCAGCCCGTTCGGCTTCACGCGCAGGCCCGTCAGCGCGTGCAGCGCCCACGCGTGGCGCACATACGTCGCGCGGGTCGCGTTCGCCAGCCTCGCGATCGCGGAACGCCACGCCTTGGGCAACGGCTCGCACGCGTCACAGATCTCACCCATCAGCGCGTCCTCGACCACCGTCAGCAAGTCCTCTTTCGTGCGCACGTAGTAGTAAAGAGTCATCGTTCCGGCGCCGAGCGCCTCGGCGATGCGGCGCATCGACAACGCCTCGTACCCCTCCGCGTCCGCGATCTCCAGGGCTGTCCGCGCGATCTGCTCGCGGGTGAACCGCGGCTTCCGCACCCGAGCAGCAGTGGCGGCCCGCATCGGCGTCTTTGACATTCGTACACCGTACCACTAGCTTTGTCGTATGGTGTACGACGCAATCATCGCGGGCGCCGGACCGGTGGGTCTGTTCCTGGCCTGCGAGCTGCGTCGCGCGAAGCTCTCCGTGCTGATCCTCGAGCAGTTGCCCGCGCCGCACTCACCTCTGAAGCGCTTGCCTTTTGGGATGCGCGGGCTGTGGGGACCCAGCGTCGAGGCGTTCTACCGGCGCGGTCTCCTGGACCAGATCACCTCGACACGTCCCGCCGATGCAGCCGCCGGCGCCCCACCGACGCCCGGAACGATGGCGCCCGGAGCCGGGGCGCGCGGCCCGGCGGGACACTTCGCGGGGATCCAGTTCGACTACAGCCACATCGACTCGTCACGGTGGACGTATCGACTCCCAGGGCCTGGCGACACCCAGCTCGCCGTCGAGATGGAGCATCTCGAGCGCGTCCTGTCCGTTCATGCGCTCTCGCTGGGCGTGGAGATTCGGCGCGGTCAGGGCGTCGCCGGGTTCGAGCCTTCGAACGACGACGTTCTGGTCCATGCGGGTGAGGACCGCCTCCGCGCGCGCTGGCTCGTCGGTTGCGACGGTGGCCGCAGCACGGTACGCAAGCAAGCCGGGTTCGCGTTCGCCGGCACCGACCCCGAGTTCACCGGCTACTCGGTGCGGCTCGAGCTCGCTGACCCTTCGGTCCTGCCGCTCGGCCGCCATCACACGCCGGCCGGCATGTACACGCAGTGGCAGCCCGGCGTCATCGCGATCGCCGACTTCGACGGCGGCGCCTTCCACCGCACGCAACCGATCACCCGCGAGCACGTGCAAACCGTGCTTCAGCGCGTGTCCGGCACGGACGTGACCGTGAAGACGTTGGAGGTCGCCTCGACGTGGACCGACCGCGCGCAGCAAGCAACCACGTACCGCAAAGGTCGGGTGTTGCTGGCGGGCGACGCCGCGCACATTCATTCGCCGCTCGGCGGCCAGGGTCTGAACCTCGGGCTCGGGGACGCCATGAACCTCGGCTGGAAGCTGGCTGCAACGATCGGCGGCGACGCGCCGGACGGGTTGCTCGACAGCTACACCACGGAACGACACCCGGTTGGGGCGCGCATCCTCGATTGGACGCGGGCCCAGGTCGCGCTCATGCGCCCCGACCGGCAATCGCACGCGCTGCAAACCGTCGTCCGCGACCTGATCGCCACCCGCGACGGCGCGACCTACTTCGCCGAACGCGTCTGGGGCGTGTCCCTCCGTTACGAGCTCGGCGACGCGCACCCGCTGGTTGGCCGTAGCTGCCCGGACTTCCAGCTGGCCGATGGAACCAGGGTCGGCGAGCTGCTGCGAGACGGCCGCGGCTTGCTGCTCGACTTCGGCGGGCAGCGGTCACTCGAAGAGCTCGACGGCCTTTGGGGCGACCAGGTCAGGTATGTGGGCGGCGACGTGCAGGAAGGCCTCGGCCTGCGCGCGGTGCTCGTCCGCCCCGACGGGTTCGTCGCGTGGGCCAGCGACACGACGCCCATCCCGCACGACGTGACACGAGCCGCCGCAAGGTGGTTTGTGCGTCGTCGCTCGTCCCCGCCACGCCAGTGAAGGAAATGCGCGCCGGACCCCATGTGTAGTGAATGGCGAAAGCGGGTCATGAAACGACGGCAGCCGCGCGGCTGATGATTGGTGCTGCGTGCGTCATCGCCGCTGTTGCGGGTTGTGCGTCGGGCAATCCGGGCGGCAACACGGGCAGCGGAGGGATGACGGAGGCCACCGGGGGCACGGGGCTCACCGCCACCGGCGGCGCGACGGGTGGCTCCGGCATGACGGGCGGCGCGGGAATGACAGGCGGAACGGCAACGGGGGGACGCGCCATCGCCACGGGCGGTCAGGGGGGCGGCGCCACCGCCGGCACCAGCGGCTCGGTGGCCGGCCACGGCGGCAGTTCCGGGACCAGTGGCGTCGCCGGCCGCGGCTCAGGCGGCGCGGCGAACGGCGGCGCCGCAGCGGTAGGGACCGGTTCGGGGGGCGCCACCGCGTCGTCGATGGAGGATGACGGAGCCGATTGCACCGTCGGTGCGCTGGCGGACTCGGGCTCGCTGCCGGCCATCGCGAAGCTTCCGGACCCGTTCAAGAAGCTCGACGGAACTCGGATGACGACCAAGGCTGAGTGGCGCTGCCGGCGCGAAGAGATCCGCAAGATGGAGGAGAAGTACGTCTACGGCACCAAGCCGCCGCCTCCGCAGTCGGTCACGGGAACCGTCACCAGCTCGACGATCACCGTCCAGGTGATGGACAACGGCAAGAGCGCCTCGTTCACCGCGGGCGTCAAGCTGCCGACCAGCGGTAGCGCGCCGTACCCCGTGATCGTCGAATACTGCAGCGACACGAGCGGGACGTTCGGTCCGCCCCTGGACACCGGCGTGCTGAACAGCGAAGGAGTCGCCGTCATCTACTACAACGCGTATGCGGTCGGCGCCGAGGGGCACGGGCACGGCGCCAGCCAGAGCGGGGCGTTCTACAACGTCTACGCGGGAGGCAGCGCCACGAGCCTGTTGACGGCGTGGGGCTGGGGCGTCAGCCGCATCATCGACGTCATCGCGAAGAGCGGCAGCGGCATGCTGAAAGCCGACGCCGTCGCGGTCAGCGGGTGCTCGCGGTTCGGCAAGGGCGCGTTCATCGCCGGCGTCATCGATCAGCGCATCGCCCTGACGATGCCCGTCGAATCCGGCACCGCCGGCGTCCCCATCTGGCGCGGCGTGAACGGCGAAGGCGGCCAGACCCTGAGCAGCGCGTACGGTGAACAACCCTGGTTCGCCGATGCGTTCAGCCCCTTCACGAGCAGCCCCACGAAGGCCCCCCTCGACACCCACGAGCTGATCGCCATGGTCGCGCCGCGCGGCCTCTTCATCATGGACAACCCGCACATCGCCAACCTGGGGCCGAAGTCCGCGCATGTGGCGGCCCTGGCAGGGGCCGAGGTCTACAAGGCGCTCGGCGCGGGCGATGCCATCACCTACTACTCGGATGTACAGAATGGCACCCATTGCTCGCAACGGCCCGAATGGGCCGCGCCACTAAAGAGCAATATCGAGCGATTCCTGAAGCGGACCGGCGCCGATCCGGGCGTCATCAAGGCGTCGTCCGCCGCGACGGGCAAGCTCTCTGACTGGAGCGACTGGACGACCCCCACCCTGAATTGATTTTTGTGGCCCGGTTTTGACCCCTGGGGGGTCTTCTATGGAGTGAGCGCAGCTGTCGCAATCGAGGGCCGGGTCCTTCCGTGCCATACTGCGCTGCAGGGAATGCGAGTGCCCCCCGCAGCCTCGGACGCGGCGCGTGCCGGCGAGCCGGCCGGCCCAGCCGGTGGCGCTGGGGCCATGCCGGCGGCCGGCGGCGACGGGAAGCCGGCCCCGACCCCGCAGGACATCGAGCTCGTCGCCGCGCTTTGCCGCGGCGAGCCGTGGGCGGCGCAGGAGGTCTGGGATCGACACGCGGCCGGCGTCCGGCGCCTGATCGCCCGCGCGCTCGGACCGCGCCCCGAGGTCGAAGACCTGACGCAGGAGGCGTTCATGCGGGTGTTTTCGCGCATCGGTGGCCTGCGCGACGCGGCCGCCCTGCGCGAGTTCGTCCTGACGGTGGCCGTGAACGTGCTCAAGCAGGAGCTTCGGCGGCGCTGGGTGCGACGGCGAGTCCATCTGTCGGACACCGGCTCGGTCCCGGACATCGAGGCGCCCAGCGCTGACCCGGAAGCGCGCGAAGCGCTCGCCCGTTGCTATGTGATCCTCGACAAGCTCGGCGCACGCGAGCGCGCCGCATTCGTCCTCCGCTACATGGAGGAGCGCACGCTGGACGAGGTGGCCAGCGGGCTCGGGGTGTCGCTGAGCACCGCGAAGCGGCTCGTCAATCGCGCCACCGCGCGCGTCAGCAAGCACGTCGGCACCGACGCCGGGCTGCGCGACTTCTTCGACCAGGGGCCAACCGCGGCAGATCCGCCGCGGACGCGCCCCGACACAACAGCAAACACGAGCGCCAAAGCACATGTCAGTCGATAAGTTTCGCCAGCAAGAGGGAGGGGTGGCCGGCGGGGGCAGCGCGGGCGACAACAGCGTCGTGGGCCGTTTGCCGGCCCCGCCGAACGTACGCACCGACGGCCTGGACGCGCGCGCCGCGAGCCTGGTGGCGTTCCTCGTCGACGAGGTGCAGGCGCCCGCGCCCAGCGAGCCGGCAAGTGGGCGTGCGACGCAGCTCCTGTTCGCCGCCCGCGCCCGAGAAGCGCGCCGGCGGCGCGTTCGCCGAACGTTCGGCGCAGGTGCCGCGCTGGGGACATTCGCCGCGGCGGGACTGGTCGCCTGGACGATGTCGGCGCGCCTTCCGCCCGCTTTGAGCTACACGGTGGATGGTGCCGCTCCGCCGGTCGACGGCTACGTCCGTCCGTCGGTCGCACACGAGCCCGAGCTGGCTTTCTCTGACGGAACCGACATTCACATGATGCCGCAGGCGCGCGCGCGCGTGCTCGAGGTTGGGCGGCGCGGTGCGCGACTGATGCTGGAGGACGGACGCGCCCACGTGCACGTGGCCCATCGGCCCGGCGCGGACTGGCAGGTTCAGGCAGGCCCGTTCGTCATTCACGTGCACGGCACGGCTTTCTTCGTGGGATGGAACGCCAGGCAGTCGCGGCTCGACGTCCAGATGGAGAGCGGCGTCGTCTCCGTCGACGGCCCGCGTCCCAACGATTCGGTGACCCTGCGCGCCGGCCAGTCGCTGTCCGTCGGTGCGGAGGGTGCCCCGGTGCTGGCGATGACGCAGCCGCCGGCGCCCTCATTGGCCGCCGTCGCGCTGCCGGCGAACGTTCCCGCCGCGATCGAACCGGCGCCGTCCGATTCGCCGCCGCCGTCGGATCAGAAGGCGACGCAGAGCGCCCGGCCTGGTGCCGGTACGTCGTCCGCGCGCGTGCGGTGGTCGGAGCGGCTTGCCGACGGCGACGCCGCCGGCATCGTGGCGGAAGCGCAGCGGCGCGGGATCGGCAACCTGCTGGCCGGCGCCAACAGCGAGGACCTTGCCGCGCTGGCCGACGCCGCGCGGTTTCGCGGGCAGGAACGCCTCGCCCGCCGCGTGCTTCTGGCCCAGCGCGATCGTTTCCCGGGGACGCTCCGGGCCAAGGAAGCGTCGTTCCTGCTCGGACGGCTCGCGGACGGACCCGGCCGGCGCGCGTCCGATGCGCTGGCCTGGTACGACCGCTACCTGCACGAAGCGCCCTCCGGCGCCTATTCCGCCGAGGCGATGGGGCGCATGATGATCGTGCTCGAGCGCCAGCAGCGGATCGACGAAGCGCGGACGGTCGCGGCGGCGTACCTGCGCCGGTTCCCGCAGGGCGTTTACGCCCGGGCGGCGCGGGACGTGACTTCGCCGGACCGGTGAATGTCCCATGACGCCCGAATGACGCTCCGGCGCCTCGCGGGAGCCGTCGCACTCATCATTCTTGCCCTTGCGCCCGCGGCGGCCGCGGCGCCTCCGGCCGGTCGCGTGCGGCTGCTGCAGTCGAGCGCGATGTCCGCGCGGGCGCGGCGCTGCCTGACCCGCCTTCGCGAGGAGCTGACCGCGGGCGGCTTCGAGGTCACCATCGGCGAGTTCGGCGCGGGCGGCGAGGCGCTGTGGATGGTGGACCCGCCGACCCCGCAAGACGGCTCGCTTGCGACCATCACGCTGGTCGGGAATCCGGACGAGGAGGCCGCCGAGCTCTGGGTCGTCGACGGCGTTGCCGGCGGCCACGCGGCCGTCCGCCGGCTCCTGGTCCCGGCCGGTGCCGGAACCCACGACGACGAGGTCCTGGCGATCCGCACGTTGGAGTTCCTTCGCGCCAGCGCGCTCGAGCTCGCCCGCACCGCGCCGGCGCGCCCGGTGAAGCCGGCGCCCATCATGACCGCGCCGGAAACGGTGACGGCTGCCGCACCGCCGGTGGCGCCTGTGTCACGAAGGCGGTTCTCCCTGGAGGTCGGTCTGGGCGTGCTCGAAAGCTCCAGCTCGCTCGGCCCGGCGTATCTGCCGCTGGTGCGGCTGCGCGCGAACTTGGTGTCATTGCTGGAGGCGCGCGTCACCCTCGCGGGGCTCGGTACGCGACCGAGCGTGACAGCTCCGGAGGGCACGGCCCACGTGGGCAACAGCTTCGGTCTCGTCGAGCTGCGCGCGGCCTTCCGTCAGGCCCGCACGGTGCGACCGGCCGTCGGCGTTGGCGTCGGCGCCTTGCTGGCGCAGGTCTCGGGCAATGCGAACGCACCCTACGGTGACCTGAACAGCCACACCTGGGCGGCGTTGTTCGACGTCGGCGCCGGTCTCACGATCGCGCTCGGCCGTCGGTTGGCGCTGGCCGTCGAAGCGCACGGACAGATCGCGACGCCCTACCCCACCGTGCAGTTTTTCAACGACGAGGCCGCTCGCATCGCCCGCCCCGCCCTGCTCACCTCGCTGACGCTGGTGACGGCCCTGTGAATCGTCCGCGGTCGTGGGCGCGTTGGATGGCCGGGGCGACCCTGCTGCTGGCGTGCCTCGGCGGTTGTGGTTCGGCACCGATCGAGGCCGTGTCGATCGTCCCCCGCAACCTGATGACGGGTCTCATCGCGCATTGGACGTTCGACGACACGTTGGCCGACGTCACCGGCAACGGGCACGACGCCCAGTTCGTCAGCGGCGTCGGTACGTGGGCGCCGGGGCGGTTCCGGGATGGGCTGCGCCTTCAGACGACCGAAAGCCTCACGATCCCGGGCTTCCCGCAGCTCACGAACGACTGGACGGTTTCGGTCTGGATCAAGATGTCCCAGGCGGATCGCATGGCGTTCACCGCGGAACGGGCGGTTCTGCTGTCGGCGGAAAAAGCCGGCGCGGGTGGCTGGGAGATCGAGTTCGACCCGCGGGCCGGCTTCCATTGGCTCGAGGCTTCGTACTTCGTTTCGGTGCCCGCGACCGACTACGTCGTCCTCGACTGCAAATGCATCGACAGCGATGGCTGGATGCACTTCGCGGCCGTCTTCGACATGACCGCCGCCCAAAAGAATTTCAGCCTCTATCACGACGGCGTCCTCACCGACAGAGCCGCCATCCCCGCGCCCGTCCTTCCGGGCAGCACCGACCTGGGTATCGGCCAATGGGACAAAGGGCCGCGTCCGATTTCCGGCGTCATCGACGACTATGCCATCTGGTCCCGGGCGCTGACCGCCGACGAGATCGGCGCGATCTACGCGCAACCCGTCCCCGATATGCCGTAGCGCCACGGCACCCGTCGAAGGGCTACAATGTCGGCGACTCGGCATGGGGGCCCTGCTCGCGACGCTGGTACTGGCGATCGAGATCCACGCCTCGGGCGATTGCCCCGTCGCGGCGGACGTCGAGCGTCAACTGGCGCCGCTGCTGGGGGACG
>JBJMQQ010000225.1:0-6285 GCA_045802645.1 Polyangia bacterium | reverse complement strand
CGCGGCCGGGTCCGCGGGCGGCGCAGCGGGCGGCGCGGCAGGTGCGCCGGGTGGCGGCGGCGCCGGTGGCGCGCTGTCGGACCTGACCGGCGTCGGGGGCATCTGACCCGCGCATGCTCGACCGCCTGAAGCGCGTCCCGTCGTGGGCCTGGGCGCTGGCGTTCGCGCTGGCGCTCTGTCTGCCCCGGCTCGGCAGCTTCGGGTTCTGGGACCCGTCCGAGCTCAAGCTGGCCGAACAGGCCCGCGAGATCGCTCGGTCGGGTCATTTGCTGGACCCCACCGTCGACGGGCGCTTTCCGGCGCGCCCGCCGCTGGACCTCTCGCTGGCAGCGCTGGGAATCCGGATGTTCGGCGCCAGCGAGTGGGGCGCCCGCTTCTTCTTCGCGCTCTCGGCCGTCGCTGCCCTGATGGCGGTCTACTGGGCGGGCGCCGGCCTCTTGCGCCGCCGCGCCGGTCTGCTGGCGACGCTGGCGCTGGGGACCATGCCGCTCTTCGTGCTCGAGGCGCGGCAGCTGACCTCGGACGCGCCGCTCATCGCGGGGCTGGCCCTGGCGCTGGGTGGGCTCGGGCGCTACGCCTGGCCGGCCGACGGGCGCCGGCGCTGGCTGGATCTCGGCGCCGGGCTGGCGGGCGTCGTGATCGGCGCGCTGGCCGGTGGCGCGCTCTCCGGCCTGGTGCTGCCCATCCTCTCGATGGCGCTGGCGCTCTTGATCGGACGCCGCCTGCTGGTCGAGGACCCCGCCGCGATCCAGGACGGTACGGCGACGCTGGCCGCCCCGGGAATCGGCGCGGACGTCAGCGCGGGCGCCACGCTGGGCGCCAGCACGTTCCGCCCCGGCCGGCGTGGGTTCGTCCCGCTGTTGCTGCTGGTGCTGGCGGCAGTCGCGCTGGGCCTGGCAGCCGTCGGCGGACTGATGGCCGGGAAGTATTCCTGGCTGGTCGGCGGCGTCGCGCGGTCGGGCCCGCCGACGCACACCTTCGAGACGCTGATCCGTGAGCTGGGATTCGGGCTCTTCCCGTGGAGCGCGGTCGCCTTCTTCGCCCTCGCCCGCCCGCTCACCCGCCTCGATACGCCGGGCAGCGACGCCGGTGCGCCGCGCACGAACCCGCGGTTGCTGTTCGTCGAGCTCTACTTGTTGTTCTTCGCCGGTCTCGGCTACGCCTTCTCCAGCTATCGCGACATCGTGCTGGGCCAGGCGCGGTACGCGGCGCTCCCCGCCATCGCGCTGGCGATCGGCGCGTTCATCGACGAGGCGCTGGAAGGCGCCCGCCCCGAGCCCGTCGCCGGGCTGCTGATGGCGACCGGAACGATGGTCGTCGCCCGCGACTTCTACCTGTCGCCGGAAGATCTCGCCTCGGTGCACCTGTTCGACAAGGTTCGCTGGCCGACCACGCTGCACGCGGGCGAGCTGATCCTGGGCGTCGGCTTCCTGGCGGCGCTGGGCGTGTACGCCGGCCTGGCCGCGCGCGCCCGCGCGATGGGCGGCGACGGCACGGTCGCCGCGGCCGCCGCCCCGCCCGCCGGCAAGCTGCGCCGAAACGCCGCGCGCGCCTTCACGCTGATGGGCCGCTACGGGCTGCAGGGCGCGATCGCCTGCGCGCTCTATTTCGCGTTCTACCTGGCGCAGGGGATCGTGCCCGCCCTGTCGACGCAGCTCTCGTTCAAGCCGGTGCTCGAGTCGTACACGAAGTTCGCGCACCCCGGCGACCCCATCGGCCGCTACCGGGTCGAGGGGCACGGGTCGACGTTCTATAGCCAGCAGGACCTGGTCGATCTGCCGACGCAGGATCGGGTCGTGTCGTTCCTGCGCGACAGCCGGCGCGTGTTCGCCCTGGTCGCCGCGTCCGAACTGGCGGCGCTGGACGTGGCCTTCAAACAAGCCAGCGTCCCGTACTACGTCGTCGACGCCTCGTCGGCGCGTTTCCTGCTGCTGACGAACCAGCTCGCCGCCGGCCAGGCCGACCAGAACCCGTTGCTGAAGGACGTCTGGATGCCGCCGGCCGGGGCCGCCGCCGACGCGCGCCCGCCCTGGAAATGGCGAATTCCGATCTCGGCGACCTTCGGCGACGCCATCGAGCTGGTCGGCGCCGATTTCCCGGAGACCGTGCGCCGCCCCGGCAAGATCCCGCTGGACCTCTACTTCCGCGTGAAGGGCAAGCCGCTGGCCGGCTACAAGATCTTCGTGCACTTCGACGGCCCGGCGGCGCCTCGCGTGATCGGCGACCACGATCCCGTCAACCACGCCTTCGGGACGGGGTTCTGGCTGCCCGGCGAATACGTGCGCGACCACTACGAGACAGACGTCCCGCTGATGACCACCCCGGCCGGCACCTACGTCGTCTACATGGGCTTCTGGCCCGGCGGCGAGGGGAAGCGCCTCAAAGTCACGGGCCCGAACGACGGCGAGGATCGCGTCAAGCTCGGATCGCTGGAGATCAAGTAGACTGCGCGCGCATGACTCGGCGAGGCAAAGATAGGCGGAGGCGGGAAGTCACGGTGCCGGCAGATCGGCGGCGCAGCGGCGCGGATCGGCGCACCCACGCGCGCGTCACCGTCGACATCGAGGTCGACTACAAGAGCGCCGACAACTTCCTTTTCGCGTACATCACGGACATCAGCGCGATGGGGATCTTCATCCGCACCAACGCGCCGGAGCCGCCGGGAACGAAGCTGAACCTCAGCTTCGCGCCCAGCGGCGGGCCCCGCCTGAACTTGGAGGGGCGCGTCATGTGGGTAAATCCCTATCGCCCGGGCAGCTATGACAACATCAACCCCGGGATGGGCGTGCAGTTCGTTGATCTGACGACCGAACAGCGCGAACAGATCGTGAATCTGGTCCGCACGTTCGCCTACCTTTCGGACGACGAAGAGCCCAAAGGCAACAGCTAGCGGACGTTTCGTTCACCTCGGGGGAGGTCAGCTGTTGCGGGAAGACGATGAACGCTTACGGCAGGCAATTCGTGTCGGCAACATCGGGATCTTCGAGCACGACCACGCGACCGGCGTCATCTACTGGTCCCTCGAGCTGAGGCAGATGTACGGATGGGACGCCGACGAGCCCGCCACCCTTCCCAAGATCCTGTCGCACGTCTATCCCGAAGATGCCGAGCGGGTTATCGCCGCGGTCAGGCGGGCGCACGACCCGGCCGGTGACGGCTTGTTCGACATCGAGCACCGGATCCTCGACCGCGGCGGCGTCGTGCGCTGGGTGGCGACGCGGTCGCAGACGCACTTTACGACCGCCGCCGGCGTGAAGCGCGCGGTCCGCACGATCGGCGCGGTCCAGGACGTCACCGACCGTTGCAACGCCGACGAGCGGCTGCGGATCTTGGACACCGTTCTGAGCTCCAGCGCCCAGGCCATCGCGATCGCCGACGCGAGCGGCACGATGACGTTCGCCAACGCCGCCTTGCGGCGACTGTGGGGCTACCCCGATACGGAAGAGCTGGTCGGGCGATCGCTGGCCGACCTGGGTGACATTCAGGACGGCGAGCCCGGCGCGCTGTTCGATCACCTCCGGGAAGACCGGATGTGGAAGCTCGAGGTGCCGGCCAACCGGGTCGACGGGACGTCGTTCTACCTGGGAATCGCGGCGGAGGCAGTCTGCGACGCCAGCGGATCGCCGACGCAGATCCTCATGAGGTTCACGGACGTCACCGATCGCAAGCGGCTGGAGGCGCAGCTCTTTCAGGCGCAGAAGATGGAGTCGGTCGGCCGGCTCGCGGGCGGCGTCGCTCACGACTTCAACAACCTGCTCACCGTCATGTGGAGCGGCCTCGAGCTCGCGATGGCGGAGCTTCCGTCGGAACACTCGAGTCGGGGCTTCCTGGGGGACGTCATGGAGGCCGCGCAATCGGCGGCCGCCTTGACGCGCCAGCTGCTCGCATTTTCGCGCAAGGAGATCATCGCGCCGCGGGTGCTGGACCTGCGCGAGGTCATCCGGCGCATGGAGAAGATGGTGTTGCGGCTGGTCGGCGAAGACATTCAACTCACGACGAGCTGCGCGCCCGATCTCACGTCCATCTGTTTCGATCCCGGTCAGGTCGAGCAGATCGTGTTGAACCTCGCCATCAATGCCCGGGACGCGATGCCTGACGGTGGGCGTTTGACCATCCAGGCGTCGAACGTCACGCTGGACGAGGCGTACGCGGCGCAGCACGTCGAGACCCGGCCGGGCGCCTACGTCTTGCTCGCGGTGTCAGACAGCGGCGCGGGAATGACCGAGAACGTCCGCGCGCACCTCTTCGAGCCCTTCTTCACCACCAAGGGACCGGGGCAAGGGACCGGCCTCGGGTTGGCGATGGTGTACGGGGCCGTTCGGCAGAATGGGGGAGCGATCGAGGTCACTTCCGAGCCGAGTCGCGGAACGACGTTCAAGGTGTACCTGCCGGCTGGAACCGGCGTGCCGCAGCCGGCGTCCACGCCGGTGCCGATCGCGCGGCGCGAGCGCAGCGCGCGGGTTCTGCTGGTCGAAGACGACCAGCGCGTCCGCGTGCTCGCCAAGACCGTCCTCGTGAGCCTGGGCTACCAGGTCCGCGCCTACGCCAACGCCGCCGACGCCCTGGAAGCGGCAGCCTCGCTCCGCGCGACGCCGGAGCTGCTGGTCACGGACGTGGTCATGCCGGGGATGAACGGACGGATCCTGGCCGAGCGAATGCGCGGCCTGTTCCCGTCCCTTCGTGTCCTCTACGTCTCGGGCTACGCCCAGGACGTCATCGTGCGGCAAGGGGTGCTGAACGAAGGAATCGAATTCCTCGCCAAGCCCTACACGTTGGACCAGCTCGCCCGCCGCGTGCGCGAGGTGCTGGACGGGCCGGCCGCTACTCCAGAGCGGCCAAAAGGTCGCTGAAGAACGTCGTCAGCGAGTCCCACGGATTCGGGAGATCGTCGCTCTGCAGGTAGATGTACCGGATGTACTGGCGCGCCTGCTTCACGAAGGCGGCGTCCATCGAGCACTTGTACGGGATGATCCCGAAGTTCGACGGCGCGTAGGCTGACCAGGCCTTCAGGCTGGCGATCGAGGGCAAGCCGTCGGTCTCGTACACCATCATCGTGTCCAGCGCGCCGATGTACGACGTGGGGACGTCCGTGCCCGGATTGCCGACCGTGTACGTGAGCCCCTTGCTCTTCGCGTACTGCGAAAGCGTTCGGTAGTGGTCGACGTCCGCCGGGTCGTTCGACTGCTCGTCGAAGAAGATCCCCTGGACCGTCGGGTAGAACGCCTTCCAGCTGTCGATCTCGGACTCGATCGAGGCGATGCTGTGGCTGCCGTAGCCGGTGGCGACGTAGCCGATGACCTTGATGTGCGCCGCCTGCAGCGACGCGATGCCGGTCGTGTAGTCGGCGCTCTTCGACGACCCCGGACCGTCCGCGGGGTTGACGATGGCGACGACCTCGACGGTCGGGTGCGCCAGCGCCGCGGTGACGATCGCCGTCCACGAACGGTCCGTCGGATCGGTGTAGAGCGGGACGATCGTTGCGCCCGCGCCCGTCGCGGAACCGCTGCTGCCGCCGGTGGCGCTCGTCGTGCCGCCGGTGGCGCCCAGGGTGCCGCCGGTCGCGCCCGTGCGACCGCCCGGCCCGCCGGTGCTGCCGCCCGTCGTGCTGGCCGTGGTGCCGCCGGTGCTGCCCGTCCGGCCGCCCGGATTACCCGTCGTGCCGCCGGTCGTGGTGCCCGTGCGTCCACCTGTGGCGGCCGTCGTGCCGCCCGTCGCGGTCGAGCTAGCTGAGCCGCCCGTTCCGGTGCCGGTGGTGGGCGCGCCGCCGGTGCCTTGCGCAGGCCGCCCCGTCTCCGGCTGCCCGGCTGAGCCGCCGGTGACCATCGGATTACCCGCGAGGCCACCGCTGTGCCCGCCAGTCGCATTCACCCCGCCGCCCAGACCGCCAACCCCAACCGTAGCCGCGCCCCCCGTCGAACTTTGGGCCGGCGTCGCAGAGCCGGCCGTGTCGAATTCATCTGACTGTGCACAAGAGAGAGTGAAGGGGACGGCCGCGCAAAACATCGCCACGGCCAGGCCACGAACGTTCATACATACCTCCGGTCTAGCTGTTTGGGACGTAGCTAGTACGGACGGCCATCGGCCATGGATGTGTAGGTAAAAAGGCGCATTCCAAAAAAAACCGCACACGGGCCGCGCGGAATGGCTATGGAAGGCGCGCGCGTCGGAGGCTGCTAGACTGCCCCGCCTCGTGAGCCGCAAGGATCCGATCGTTCTCAACTCTCCCCGGCGTGGCGCGGATGAGCCCGACTTCATCGTCGTGCGTGGCGCGCGCGAGCACAACCT
>JBJMQQ010000224.1:0-10146 GCA_045802645.1 Polyangia bacterium | reverse complement strand
GGCGCTCGCTGGCGAAGGACGTCCAGCACGTGGGCGGCGCGATTCGGATCGTCCAGCGCCACCGAGAGAAACGTGGCGCCCCGCGCGCGTGCCTGCCGCGCGAGGCCGTCGATGTCCGGCAGCTCTTCCATACACGGCCCGCACCAGCTGGCCCACAGGTGAACGAAGAGATCGCCGCCCCGCGCCTTGCGCATCGCCTCGCGCAAGGCGGCGGCGTCCAACCGCGTCAGCCCGTCGCCGCGCGCGGTCGCCTGCTTCGGGCTGGCGCCGCTGGTTGTCGACCCCAGCGCCGCGGCCGCCGTCAGTGCGGCGACCAGGAGCAGAGCTTGCCGTCGGCGGCCACCACGATACGACCCTTCACGGCGATCGGCGACGTCCACTTGCGAACTGTACCGCACGTGGCGGCCGTGTCCCTGAACACCGTGGCGCCGCTGGAGCCGTCTACCGCGACCAGCTGCTTGCCGCCGTCCATGTACCAGACCAGCGCGTCGTTCGACGCATCGGAGGTAGTCGACGTCAGCCCGGGCGCGCCCGCGCCACCCCAGAATGTCACCTCGTCGCTGCCCTTGGGGACGAGGCCGTACGTCGCGCACCACGCGACCGACGGCTTCAGCGGCAGGCTCGGCGAGATGGCGAATCCCATCAGCACCGATCCGTTTGCCGTGCCGCCGGGGCAGTTGGCCCACGCGCTGTCCACGGCGATGGCGTAGTACACCGTCGATCCGGACGCGTACACGGTCGGCACCGACCGCACGTTCATCCCCTGCATGGTGACGTCGAACGTCGCCAGCGGCCCCTTCCCGAGATCGGCCGTGTCCAGGATGAAGCCGTTGCCGTCCTTCGAGGTGATGATCACCGCGGGGCCGGTGCTGCCGGGCAAGCTCACGATGACCGGATTGACGGAGCCGAGATCGAAGTCGCGCTGGTCCTTGCTCTTCCAGTCGGACGGGAAGAAGAAGTCCTTCGAACCGCTCGACTTGTCGAGCGTCCCCATGCCGCGCACATGCGCGAGCTCCTCGTTGTCGGTGTGATCGCCCGTCGACGTGAATCGGTTCCCCGTCGCGGCGAAGACACCGTCGCCGGCGGAGGCCATGCCCGCGGGCGCCCAGATCGCCTCGCCCTGCCCCGCGCTCTGCCACCCCTTGACGGTCGGGGGATTGGTCGACGTGTCGACCGCGACGACGCGGCCGTGCATGTCGACGACGCAATCGCCTGGGTGACCGCCGTACGGCACGTAGACGACGCTGCCCACCATCGACAATGGGCCGCGCTGGTTGTGGGTCGTCGGGTCGAAGGCCAGCGCCTTGGACACGTCTACCGGATATCCGCTCTTGATGCTCCCGTCCTGCAGGTTCAGCGCCCAGACGGAGTGCGAGGTGATGCCGTTCGCGTCGCCCACCGCGCCCGCGACATACAGCGTCCCCGTGCGACCGTCGATGATGGGTGTGGAGACGACGCCCAGCGGGTTGATCCCGTCGCAGCCGCCTGACGCACCGGACTTGGCCGCCGGCATTCCAAGATTCTTCGTCCAGACCGTGGCGCCCGTCGTCTCGTCGAGCGCATAGACGTCATTGCTGCTGGTGACGGCGACGAAGATGCCTTTGCCGCCGGGACCACCGCTGAAGTAAAGCGGGTTCCCCAGCACGGACCCCGTGTAGGCCGCGTTGAACGTCGAATCGAGCGCCATCTTCGCCGCCGCGGTCTTGGTGAGCGCGGGCTGCACGAAGTGGCTGTCGCGGCTCGGGTGGTTGTTGCGCTCCAACACCGACGCGTCACCGCTGGCTGCGGAGCCGCCCGTGCCCGCTCCGCCAGTGCCGGTCACCGTGGTCCCACCGCTGCCTCCACTTCTGGTGCCGCCGGTCGCGGAGCCGCCCGTGCCCGTGCCCGTACCGCCGGACGCGTTCGAGCCGCCGCTGGAACCGCCGCTCGAGCCGCCCGCGCCTGGCGCGCCTCCCGTGGCTGAGCCGCCACCGCGCCCGGAGCTCGACGGCTGCGCCGGCGAAGAGCAGGCAAAACCCAAAACAAAGCAAACATGCCAAAAGCGTTTGCGCATTGAAGATTGATTCCCTCGATGAAGAGATCGGCGCGTCTCGGTGCGTCTGACACGAATGTGCCCGATCTCCTCATAATCTGTCTTCTCGATATCTGTCCTTCGCCGACGTGAATTGTTGCTATTTTCTCGACGGAGAGCTCAGGCCACGTCCACTAGGTAGAAGTTCACGACCATGCGCGAAGTTATCCTTTTGTGTCGATCACATGTCGCCGGCTCACGGCTCGGCTTGCTGGTGTGCTTGATCGCCGCCGGTTGCGCGCCCGCGCGCGGAACCGCCACCGGCGGAACGGGAGGCGCCGGCGCGCGCGATGCGTCGGCGACCGGCGGAGCATCGGCGGCGACGGGCGGCCGCGGCAGCGACGGCTCGGTGGATTCGTCCACGGCGCTCTGGCCGTGCGCCCCTCCCGCCGATCCCACGCAACCGCATTCCGCGCTCGCCGCGACAGGCTGCATGGACGCGGTCGCGATCACGCATTTCACGTCGACCGCACACGGCTACGAGGTCAACAGCCCGCTGTGGTCGGACAACGCGGACAAGGAACGTGCGTTCGTGCTGCCCCCGGGCGGCAAGATCCACGTCGTCAATTGCGCGACGGAGCCCAGCGCCTGCCTCGACGCCGCCGACGACGGCAAGTGGGTCTTCCCTGCCGGGACCACCTTCCTCAAGAACTTCTGCTTCGACGGCAAGGTCGTCGAGACCCGGCTCCTCGTCGCGCTGCCGAACGGAACGTGGACCGGCTACACGTACCAATGGAACGAGAGCCAGACGGGCGCCACGCTGGTCGCCAGCGCCGGCGCCAGCGTGTCGTTCAATACGGGTGCCCAGACGGTCGACTGGACCTATCCCGGCCAGCGGGATTGCACGGAGTGCCACACCCGCAGCGCCGGCTGGACGCTGGGGCCGGAGACCGCGCAGATGAATCGCGTCCCCACCAACACGACTCTCGGCAGCGCGAACCAGATCGACAAGCTCGCAGCGGCGGGCTTGTTCGACAAGGCGCCCGCCACGCCGTACAAGGCGCCGCTGGTCACGCCGTACCCGGGGCAGCTCGGCGGCCCCGCGGCGTCGGCGACGGTCACCCAGCGCGCACGGTCCTACCTTCACGCGAACTGCGCGTTCTGCCACCGGCCGGACGGTGAGTTCAGCAGCGTCGATCTGCGCTACGACACCGCCCTGCAGAACACGGGGCTTTGCAACGTCGCTCCCGCCAAGGGGACCCAGGGCGTCCAGAACGCGACGAACCTGACCCCCGGCCATCCCGACCTGTCCACCCTCTGGCTGCGCATGCAGACGCTGGGCAAGGGGCGCATGCCGCCGCTGGCCAGCGCTGTCGCCGACCAGCCGGCCCTGGACCTCGTGAGCGACTGGATCAAGGGCATCCAGGCCTGCCCGTGACCCGGTGCGTTCTCAGCCGATGCTGATCACGCAGGACGCGATATCGAACAGCATGAACTCCAGGACCTTCTCTTGAGGTGACAGGTCAGTGGTCACGCAGCCGGTTGGAAACGGCATCGCCGGAAGGTCCGTCGGCGCCGTTCCGCCACCCGAGCTGACGTGCAGGTCGCTGAAGACCACGCGACCGCAGGCCCCGCCCGGAATGGGCGTCGTGGCGCTCAGATACAGCACCCCGGGCGGCGTGAGCGTCGGGGCGGAGATCCATCCCTGCGAGATGTTCCCGCCCGCGACGGTGTCGACCGTCCGCGAGCTCGCGTTTTGACGGATCGTGACCAGGCCCGGCGTCGTCGAGCCACCGACGTTCACCATCCATTGCGACAGCGCCTGCGTCTCCGGGGTGGTCTGGTCGATCGTGGCGTCATACGTCGTGGGCAAGCCGGTGCGGTGGTTGAACGTCGCGATCGACTTGAACGCGGGCGTCCCCTGCTCGAACCAGTACACGTGCCAGTGAGAGGCGAACACCCGTCCGCCCATGTCGGCGTAGTCTTGCAGGGCCTGCCGGGCCGCCGTGCTCTTCACCGACATCGGCTGGCCGTTCTGGTCGAAGGACCCGAACCCTCCCTCGCACGAGTGCAGGATGATGTCGTACTTTTTGAGGTTGTCGAGGCTGTCCCACCACGGGTGCACAGGGGTGAACGCCGCCCCCCCGTTGAGGGTCGACGCGTACGCGCTGGTGCCGCCGCCGCCCGCGTAGAAGTTGATGCGCCCGTTCCCGGTCTCGGGCGTGAACTCCGAGTCGGAGATTCCGACCTTGCGCAACAAGCACTCCAGCGCGTCGTTCTGGCCGGTGGTGAGCGCCATCTTCGGGATGTGTCCCTCGCTCTGGTCGCGCGGCAACCGCATCTGGTTCGGATCCGTCAGGGCCGTCTGCGTGCAGGCGGTGACCGACGGAAGGGTGATCTGCCGCCGCCACTTGCCGATCTGGATGACCAGCGGGATGTTGCTGCCCGCGGGGACGTCCGCGCCGTGGTCGCCCAGGGTGAAGGTGCCGCTGGCGTCGGTCGTCGCCCGGACCACCGCGTGCCCGGACGCGCGATCGGCACAGCTGTCGCAGCTTGGACCGTCCTGAAAGTCGGGCAGCGGCCCGTTCGGTACGTAAACGTCTACGTTGTAGATGGGAACACGGCCGGCCGGGTCGTAGACCTTGCCCGTCAGCGTGGTCACCACGCCCCCCGGACAGGCGGGCTGGACGCAGTTGCCCCCCTTGCACGTCGACTGCTGGCACTGGAGCCCCTGGCAGGGGGTCGACTGGGCAGTCGACCCGGCGGAGCCGCCAGCGCCCCCGCCCGTCCCGGTGCCGGTTGGCTGATTGGAGCCGGCGGAGTCGCCGGTCCCACCCGATCCCGAACCTGCCGACTTCGGCTTGAAGCCGCAGCCGAACAAAGCAACGGCCGTGATGATCGCGATCGCTGACGTCTGTCTCACGTGCATGTTGCTCCTCAGGGCGGGCCTCGTGGTCACACGTAAGTTCCCGCGAACGGCAAGATTTCCCAAAAAGAACGACACGCCCCGCTATACCTTTTTGGCGCCCCAACGCGCGGCGGCGCCCGCCAGGGCCGTTCTGGCCCGAAACTGAGCTGAACTGGCGCGCCCATTTGCACGGCCGGAGGGGGTAGGCTACGCCTGATTGATTCACCGCCTGCAGGACATGAGGTCGCAGCTGGCGGGCTGGATCCGCGCGCGGCCATGGCGCCGGCTGCCGCGGTGGTGGCCCTGGGTGCTGGTGGCGGTCCTGCTCCCCGTCTGTCTGATCAACGTCGCCGTGGCCTGGGTGGGGCGCTGTTCGGTGTTCCCGCTGTCGCCGTTCCACCTCCGGTACAAGGTCGCGGCGCTGGGAGCCTATGCGTCGCACCGCCCCCGCTGCGCGGCCGTCCCGGATGTGCCCCTCACACCCCCGCTGCTCGCCCAGGCCGAGCGCGCGCATCACCTGCCTTGCGGCCTGCTGGGGGCGATCGTGCAGGTCGAATCGGGCGGGCAGCCCCACCGGATCTCGGCCGCGGGCGCGATGGGGCCGATGCAGCTCATTCCGCCGACCGCGCGCGCCCTGCAAGTCAGCGACCCGTTCAACCCGGAAGAGAGCGTGGACGGTGCGGCCCGCTACCTGCATACCCACCTCGCGACGTTCCACAGCCTCCGACTGGCCGTGGCGGCCTACAACGCCGGCCCGGGCGCCATTGTCGGCCGCCAGGTCCCGCAGAACGGCCAGACGGAGATCTACGTCGACCGCGTCATGCTGGCGCTCGCCGCCGAGCGCCACGCGCGCTGCGTCCCCCCGCGCCCCCCCGACCGCGGCAACCGGGCGCGGCCGCTCACTCCACCAGCCCGGTCGCCAGCGCGGACCGCATCAGCTCGGCATTCGACTTCATCTTGATCGATTCACACCTTGCCGCGCAGCTTGGCGGCCCACCAGCGCAGGCCGACGAAGAGGAACCGCCAGTCCTTGAAGAACTCGGGAGGCTTGCGCTCGAAGGCGTGGCCGACGAACTGGAAGAGCCACCCGACCACGAACAGCACTGCCGCCGGGATCCACAAGGCGTGCTCGATCGCGGCGGCCGCGAACAACAGCACGGCCAGCGCGATCATCGGGATGCCGATCGTGTGACAGACGCGGTTGACGGGATGGTGATGGCTCTTCGCGTACTCGGTAATCCAGTCGTTCCAGCTGCGTTCGCTCAGCAACGCCATGCGGGCCTCCGATCGGGCTGAAGACAATTGATGATTCGTGGCGGTGCTCACGGGCACCCCTGGCAACGTCCCCCACCCATGCCGAGAGTGACTCGCGAAAGAGGGACCATGAGCATCATCGACAACGCGGTGAAAGCAAACCGCGAGTATTCAAAGAGGCACGACAAGAAGCTGGCACAGCGGCCGGCGCCAACCATCGCCGTGGTGACGTGCATGGATCCGCGCCTCTCGAACCTCCAGGACATTCTGGGACTTCCGCGCGCCGACATGGACGTGATCCGTACGGGCGGACCGGCCGTGACCGACGACGTTCTCGCGGAGCTCGTCGTTTCGACGAACGTGCTCGGGTCGCGGGAGATCATGCTCCTCAACCACACCGGCTGCGGATTCGCCACGTTCACAGACGACGAGCTCAACGCGAAGCTGACCGCCTCGACGGGCAACGCATCGCCAGCCCCCATGGACTTCTTCAGCTACAAGGACCCGGTCCAGCACACCCGGGAACAGATCCACAGGGTGAGATCCCATCCCTGGATCGCCGGCGACATCCCCGTTCGCGGGTTCGTCTTCGACATGGAGACGGGCCTGCTCACCGAGGTCGACTGAGCGCCGATGGTGCGGACAGAGCGCGAGTCGTCGCTCCGATTTGCGGCGATCTTCGAGATCACGACCGGTCTCTTCTGCCTGCTCCTTCCGCGCACCCTCGTTCATCTTCTGATCGGGGCTGATGGCTCCGGCGCCACGACCGTCGTGGCGCGCATCGCGGGACTCGCGCTGCTCGCTCTGGGCGCGGCCTGTTGGCCCGCGCGCGAAGCCTCGGCCAGTTCGAGACGCCCCCTCGGCGCGATGACGGCTTACTCGCTGCTGGTCGCCGCATATCTTGCCTGGCTGGGCGAAGGGCGCGAGTGGGCGGGCGTGCTGCTGTGGCCTGTGGTCATCCTTCATGCCGCGATGACCGTCGTGCTCGGACGAGGGCTCTGGCGCAGGCGCTCAACGCGCGCTCATTGATCGCGGCGAAGCGGCGCGAACAGATCTCCGTGGCGCTCCACGCGATTCAGCACCTCCGCTGGGCCAAAGATCAACCCGCGCGGGGTCCCGTCTTGCAGCGCCTGCTCGACCTCGCCCCAGGTCAGCGGCGTCGAGACCCACGGCAGGGGCGTGGCGCGCAGTGAATAGGCAGCGATCGTGGACTTGTTGGCGTCGTTCTGTCCCCAGTCCAGGTACACGTGCCCGGCGCGCGCCGCGCGCGACATGGTCGCCACGACGAGCTCGGGGTGCGTCCGCGCCAACTCTTCGCCGATGGCGCGGGCCAGCGCCTTCGTGCGCGCGTACGTGCGATCGGCTTCGGGCAAACGCGCGAAGAGGTGTAACCCGGCACGTCCGGACGTCTTCACGTAGGGGTCGAGCCCCGTCGCGCGAAGGGCGGCCCGCACGTGCAGCGCCACCGCGCAGCAGGCGAGCAGCCCGGCGGGCGGGCCGGGGTCGAGATCGATGACCAGGTAGTCGGGCGCGTCCCGGCGTTGCGCGGGCGCCAGGAAGGGGTGGAGCTCGATCGCGCCCCAGTTTGTCGCCCAGAGCAGGCTTTCGACGTCGTCGATGACCGCGTAGCGGAGCGCGCGACCGCCCTGCCCGCGCACCGACTCCGTGTGCAACCAGGCGGGTGCTGCCGCGCAGTCGTTCTGGTACCACCCGCGACCGTCCACCCCCTCGGGAAAGCGGGCCAGCGTGACGGGTCGACCCGCCAGGTGCGGCAGCATCACAGGGGCAATCGCCCGGTAATAGTCGAGCATCTGGCCCTTCGTGAAGCCGACCGCCGGCCAGAAGATCTTCTCGCAATTGGTGAGCGCGAGCGAGGCCGCGGCCGTCATGTCGTCTCCAGCAGACGTGCGGGGGTCGGCCCCAGCGATGCGAGCTGGTCCATCGTGCACGACCGGGGGTCCCGGTCGTCGCGCCAGCGCAGGAAGCGACCGGGGTGGCGGAAGCGCTCGCCGTCCCGCTGATCGTACGTGATCTCGCAAACCCGCGACGGGCGCAGGGGCACCCAGTCCCGGTCCATCTCGCCGGCGTCCCACCGTCCCGCAGAGCCGGGGAGCCGCCCCATCGGGCTTGGCCCCAGGTTGAAGCCGCGCTCCCACGGGTGCCCTGCGGCGGTGACCACCAGCGGCGCGAGCTCGTGTAGCAGCTCCAGCCTCCGCGCCTCGGTGAAGCTCGACGTCACGCCAACGTGCCGCAGGCGCTCGCCGTCGTAGAGGCCCAGGAGCAACGAGGCCACCGAGACGCGGGGCTCGCCGCCGGGATCGGGATCGCGGCGCAGGCGCATGCCCGCGACGACACAGTCCACGGACTCCTCGTGTTTGACCTTCACCATCCTGCGCTTCCCCGGCTCGTACGGGAGCGCGCGCGCCTTCGCCACCACGCCGTCGACACCGCGGCCGTGAAAGCTGCGGAGCCAGGTGTCCGCCTGGGCGCGATCGGCGGTCGCGGGCGTGACGAGCAGCGGCGCCGGCCCACCCGCCAGCAGCGCCTCGAGCGCGCGCCGCCGCTCGGCGAACGGTTCACTCATCAGGTCGGCGCCGTCGAGCGCGAGCAGGTCGAACGCGATGAACGAGGCCGGCGTCTCAGCGCGAAGTCGGTCGACGCGCGTCGCGGCGGGATGGATGCGGTTCAGGAGCGCCGCGAAGTCGAACCCCTTTGGGCCCGCAATGACGATCTCCCCGTCGAGAACGAAGCCGCGCCGGTCCCGGGCCAGTGACAGCAGCGCGTCCGTCAGCTCGGGGAAGTAGCGGCCCAGCGGCCGGCCGTGACGGCTTTGCAGCGCAACCTCGACGGCGGCCCCGTCCGGTACGCCGGCAAACGCGAGCGCGCGGAAACCGTCCCACTTCGGCTCGTAAATGTAGTCGCCGACCGGCAGCTCGCGGGCCAGTCGAGCGAGCATCGGCGCAATCGGAGGCGAGAGCATCGGCACCCGCTTCAGATGCTGCCGGCGGGCTCCGGGACGCCTCAGCCGCGGCGGTCGGCGCGTCGTTTTGCGAGCGCGCGCAAAGTTCCGACCACCAACCAGACGCTTGGGAAGGTCACGATCCAGGCGAACACGGCGTACCCCATCGAGATGACCGGGGTGAGGGCGCCGACCGCGCCCTGACCTCCTTCCGAGAAGTGACTGCACTGGACGAGCCCGACAACGGTGGCGACAACTGCCGCGAGCCAGAACGCAATCGCCACAGAAGAGGCCGGCCTCTTCTTCTTGCTGGCTTCGGGGGTCTCTTCTGGCGGCGAAGTCATCCTTGACGAGGATAGCCCAGGCAGAAGGAATCAGGGGGCGCGGGCCGGACCGATCTGGGGCGCGCGAACGGGCTTGGCCATACCGAAGAACACCACGACCCCTTGTCCGCCGCAGCGGGTCGAGAGGGTTTCCTCAGGGGTTCCGAAGCAGCTGTTGATGTCCTCCCAGTTGTTCATCACCCACACATCTCCGGCCGGTCCAACGGCGAGGTCGGTCTGCATCTGAAGGCTGCCGCCGACGTACCCACCCGGCGGAGAGATCTGGTCGCCGGTCTTCATCCCCGGCGGGCAGTTCTCGGTACGCGTTCCACACAGCTCGGTGATCGGGCTGTTCGGCATCGCGAAGTTCGAGACCCAGACGTTGTCGTTGCCGTCCACCGTCGCAGCCCACGGGCCGGGTAGGCCCCCACCGGTGAACGGCGAACCGGGATACTGCGTGCCGTCCGGCCGCAGGAGCGTGAGACTGCCGCCGTCGCGCCCGCCGTGCTGCTTGGCCATCTCGCGCGTCAGTCTCTCGTCGGAATTGCCCCCCGTTTTCAGGACGGCGATGTCTTCGACGACATCGAACATCCCACGGTCAGAGTTGCCGAGCCGGTTGGTCACCCAGACGTTGCCCTGGCTGTCGATGCCCAACCCGCTGCCGCTGTAACCTGTCTTGAACTTCTCGGCC
>JBJMQQ010000223.1:0-7592 GCA_045802645.1 Polyangia bacterium | reverse complement strand
TGGCGCGGCAAACCGGAGTTCGCCGGTGACGGCTGGCGACTGACGATCGACATGCAGTTCGATGCTCAGCGGCAGCTTGGGCTCGCCGACGTCGCCATCACGATGCACGGCGTGCCCGCGGGCCGGTTCACGCTCCGCGAGCGTCACTTCTCACGGCCGGCCGTCCTGCAGGCGCTGGCGGCGGCGGGGCTGGTGCCGATCACCGAACAGCCCTGGGCGCCGTTCGACGGCGACCTGGCCGGCAAGACCTGGTGGGTTGCCCGGCTGGAGCGCTCGCCGTGACGCTTTGGTCGCATTTTGACGGCAAATCGACACGGCGTTGGGCGGGCCGCGCATGAGCGCTGCGTCAAGTTGGTCTATTTTGCAGTGCCGGGTGGATAATTGACGAAATAACTTCTCGACAGGCGGGTAATTCAGCCGTAGGTTTTTCAGCCTCGAACCCGAAAGCGAGGTTTTCCTGTGCCGATGACACCGCTGGCCCGCAAGTCTCCCGCCCATGACGATTCCGCCTCCGCCAAGAAGGCGAAGGTCCCCGTTGCGCCCACGAAGCTCCAGACCGGCGCCGAGGCGCTGATCCGCTGCCTCGAGCGCGAGGGTGTCGAGTACGTCTTCGGCCTCTCCGGCGGCGCCGCGATGCCGATCTTCGACGCGCTCGTCGACTCGAAGATCAAGTTGATCCTGGTCCGCCACGAGCAGGGCGCGACCCACATGGCCGATGGGTACGCGCGCGCGACCGGCAAGCCGGGCGTCGTGCTGGTGACCTCCGGGCCCGGCGCGACCAACACGGTGACCGGAATGCTGACGGCGCTGATGGACTCCGTCCCGATGATCGTGCTGACCGGTCAGACCATCTCGCCGATGCTGGGCAAGGATGCCTTCCAAGAGGCGGACGTCACCGGCATCACCTACCCGGTCGTCAAGCACTCGTACCTGGTGAAGAACCCGAACGACATCCCGCGCATCGCGCGCGAAGCGTTCTTCCTGGCGACGTCGGGGCGCCCGGGGCCGGTGCTCATCGACCTGCCCAAGGACGTGACCAGCGCGCCCTGCAAGGCGGAATTCGTCGACGACGTCGATCTGCCCGGCTACGAAGTGCCCGGTCACCCCGACGCGGAGCTGACGAAGAAGGCGGCGGCGCTGATCTCGAAGAGCCGCAAGCCAGTGTTGTACGTCGGTCATGGCGCGGTGATCTCGGGCGCGGGCCCGGCCATCATGAAGCTGGCCGAGAAGCTTCAGGCGCCGATCGTCAACACGCTGCTGGGCAAGGGCGCTTGCCCCGAAGATCACCCGCTGCACCAGGGCATGCTGGGCATGCACGGCACCGCCTACGCGAACAAGACGGTGATGAACTGCGACATGATCATGGCGATCGGCGCCCGCTGGGACGACCGCATCACCGGCAAGCTGTCGGAGTTCTGCACCAACGCGACCAAGATCCACATCGACATCGACGTCGCCGAGTTCGGCAAGATCATCAAGCCCGACGTCAGCCTGGCCGCCGACGCGCGCCTCGCGATCGAGGACCTGCTGCCGCTCGTCGGTGAGCTGGACACGAAAGAGTGGCTGGGCGAGATCACCGGCTGGCGCAAGGAGTTCCCGCTGAAGTACGCCAAGCGGGGCGGCCTGCGCGCGCAGCACGTGCTGGATCGCCTGGACGCGCTTGGTGGACGCGACTGCATCATCACGACGGACGTCGGCCAGCACCAGATGTGGGCCGCGCAGTTCTGTCGCACGATCCGGAACCGCACCTGGATGTCTTCGGGCGGCGCCGGCACGATGGGCTACGGCTTCCCGGCCGCCATCGGCGCGCAGTTCGCGAAGCCCAAGGAAAAGGTCTGGGCGATCGTCGGCGACGGCGGCTTCCAGATGACGATGGCGGAGCTCGCGACCGCGGCGCTGCACAAGCTGCCGGTCAAGGTGCTCATCATCAACAACAGCTACCTGGGCATGGTTCGCCAGTGGCAAGAGCTGTTCTTCGACAACCGGCTGTCGGGCGTCGACCTGGAAGGCAACCCGGACTTCGTGAAGCTGGCCGGCGCCTACGGCATCAAGGGGTGGCACATCCGCCGTCCCGCCGAGGTGGACGGCGTCATCAAGGCGGCCATGGCGTGGAACGAGGGTCCCTGCGTGGTCGAAGCCGAGGTCATCAAGGAGGACAACGTCTTCCCGATGATCCCCGCCGGCGCCGCGCTCCGCGACATGATCATCGAACGTCCCAAAGTCAAAATGGCCAAGCCAGAAGGGAGCACCTAGTCATGTCTGCTGCGCTCGACATTTCACCGTTTGCTCCGGCGGCGCCGTTGCACACCTTGTCGATTCTGGTTCGCAACAAGCCGGGCGTTCTGGTGCGGGTTGCGCTGGTGTTCGCGCGGCGCGGGTACAACATCGAGAGCTTGGTCGTCAGCGCGGACGTCGCGAACGGCGAGTTTTCGCGGATGACGATCACCTGCAGCGGCGATCCGGAGACGCTGGACCAGATCATCAAGCAGGTGACGAAGCTGATCGACGTGGTCCACGCCTACGACCACACGGGCCAGTCGGTGTACGAGACCGAGGTCGCGCTGGTGAAGCTGAAGGGCAAGGTGTCCGACAGGACCGAGATCCTGCAGATTGCGGAGCTCTATTCGGCCAAGGTGGTCGACTACGGCGTCGATTCGCTGATTGTCCGGATCGTCGGGGCGGCCGAGAAGATCGATGTGTTCTTGAGCCTGCTCAAGAACTTCCAGGTCGTCGAGCTGGTGCGGTCGGGCAAGGTCCTCATGACGCGCGGGCTCGCCACTACCTGACCCAACGACTGACCGCGGCTGCGCGGTAGCCGATTATGTGATCTTTCGGGGGCCTGCCCGGCATGATGCGGGTATGCGTGCTGCGGCGGTTCGCCCCCTGGCCGTCATGCTGGTTGCGCTGCTGGGTCTTGCCGGCGGCGGCTGTTCCGGATCGTCCTCCGGCGGGACTTCCGGCAGCGGCGGCTCGGTCGTTCCCGGCACCGGCGGCGCCTCGAGCGCCGCCGGGACCAGCGGCGGTGGCGGGCACCCGTCGGCGACCGGTGGTGCGCCGCCGCTCGGAATGGGCGGGGCCGCCGGCCTGGCCGCGTCCGGTGGTGCTTCGGGTAGCGCGGGGCGCGGCGCCGCAGGTGGCAGCGCGGGTCGCGGCGCTACCGGTGGTGCCAGTGGTGCGGCGGGGCACTCCGCATCGGGCGGCACCAGCGGGGCCGGCGGTTCGCCGCCGCCCGGGGCTGCCCTGGCGTTCCCGGGTGCGCAGGGGTTCGCCAAGAAGGTGACCGGCGGACGCAACGGCGCCGTCTATCACGTCACCAACCTGAACGACGCCGGCGCGGGATCGTTTCGCGACGCGGTCAGCGCCTCGAACCGCATCGTGGTGTTCGATGTCGGCGGCACGATCCAGCTCGCGACGGCCGTGTCGGCCAAGAGCAACCTGACCATCGCCGGCCAGAGCGCACCGGGCGGCGGCATCGCGTTCCGCGGCGGCGAGATCTCGTTCGCGCAATCGTCGAACATCATCTGTCGGTTCCTGCGCATCCGGCCCGGGAGCGAGACGGCCAGCACCGAGGACGACGCGCTGAGCCTGTACCGCGCGCACGACGTGATCATCGACCACACGTCGCTGGAGTTTGCGCCGTGGAACAACATCGACGGCGTCAGCGACGACTGGCAGACCTACCCCGTCACGAACATCACCATTCAGGATTCGCTGATCGCCGACCCGACCGGCCAGCAGTTCGGCGCCCACACCGAATCGGTGTCGAGCAACTGGTCGTGGTACCGGAACATCTTCGCCAACTCGCACAACCGCAACCCGCTGGCGAAGGTGAACAACGTGTTCGTCAACAACCTGCTCTACAACGACTCGGCGGGCTATACGACGCACACGAGCACGGCGTTCCAGCACGACATCCTGAACAACTATTTCGTGTTCGGGCCGGCTTCGACGGGGACGGACAACGCCTGGTATCAGATCGACAAGAACCAGGCGATCTACGCGGCGGGCAACCTGAAGGACAGCAACCTCGACGGCGTCCTGAACGGCGCGGCGACCACCCCCTACTGGTACCAGGGGACCGGGACGGTCCTCGCCGGCGCCTGGTCGACCGAAACGACCGCGACGCCGCCGCTGGACGCACCGTCGGCGGCGCGCGTCGCCATCTCACAGGCGGGGGCGCTGCCGCGGGATCCGGTCGACGCGCTGGTCATCAGCCAGGTGATGACGCTTGGTAAGGGAACGACCGGAACGGGGGCGGGCACCGTCGGCCCGGACGGGTCGCTCTACACGAGCCAGGCAGAGACCGGGCTGTCGAACAACGGCTACGGAGCGATTGCCGCGGGCACGCGTCCGGCGGACGCCGACGGCGACGGGATGCCCGACGTCTGGGAGACGGCGACCGGATCGAACCCGGCGGCCGCCGACGCGATGACGAAGGCGCCCGACGGCTACGCGCTCGTCGAGCGCTACCTGAACTGGCTCGCCGCGCCGCACGCGTCGGTGGTCGCCGGCGCAGCGGTGGACGTCGACCTGGCGGGGTACGCGGCCGGCTTCAGCCCGGTGTCGCCCGAGTACACGGTCTCGGGCGCCCAAAACGGAACGGTGGCGCTGCAGGCGGACGGCCACACGGCACATTTCGAACCCTCGGCCGGGTTCCAGGGGCTGGCGTCATTCGCGTTCCAGGTCACCGGCTCGGACGCCACCGCATACGGCGCCGAGATGATCGTTCTCGCGACGCCCTGACGTAGCGCGCCCTTCGAGCATTCTCACGCGGCCAGCTCGACCGTAGAAGGGTGGTTCTCTTCTCAAGGCGAAAGGCGGGCTGTCCGATGTGCCCCGTGCGGGGATGGGGCGAACGATTCAGCGTGGCCGCCTGGTCGCGCTGGCGATCGGGATGGTCCTCCTTCTATCCAGGACGGCGTATGCCGCGACCTGCACGTGGAAATGGAGTGGGTCGCCTGTCGGGACCGGGTTGTGGAGCACCGCTGCGAACTGGAGCTGTGGCACGGTGCCCGGTAGCGGCGACGACGTCGCCTTCGACGCGACCAACGGCACCAACCAGGCGTGCACGATCGACGCCGCGGTCGACGTCAACTCCCTTGCGCTTCAGAACAGCTTCACCAGGACCGTGTCGCCGACGGGCACGCCGTCCATGCGGATCCGCGGCAACCTGACGCTGGCTTCGAACGCGACACTGACGCTCACCAACGGGACCACCCAGCTCGGGGGGCGTTCTCGCGCACGGCCGGCACGCTGGCCGCGGGGACCGGCACGGTGGTCTTCAACAGCACCGGTGCCGTCTCGCACGGGTTCGGCTCGCAGCATTTCTACAAAGTCGTCTTCAACGACGGGCTGGTCGCCTACTGGACGCTGGACGAGGGTGGCGGCCTGTCGCTGGGAGACCAGTCCGGCTACGGCAACGCCCTGACCCTGAGCAGCGGCTCGTTCACCGCCGCCGTTCCGGCACTGGCGTTCTATGACCCGGCGGCCTTGTCGTTCGACGGGACTCTCTACGCGCACCTGACCGGGACCGGGACCAACCTCCCCGCGGCGGACGGCGCCCAAACGGTCAGCTTGTGGCTGAAGCTGGGCTCCGTCCTCGGGACGCAGGACGCGGTCGCGCTGGGGACCGCCGGGAACAGCGGCATCAAGATCGGGCTCAGCAACGGCACGCTGGCCGCGTTCGGGTGGGACGGGACGTTGTTGGCGACAGCCACCACGCCCGTCGATGCGGGCTGGCATCACGTCGCCTTCACTTACGACGGCACCACCAACAGCTTGTACCTGGACGGCGTCCTCGCCAGCAGCAGTACGGTGGCCCATCAGACGGGGGCCACCACGCTGGCCAACCTGGGGAGCTACGACGGCACGCACGAGACGATGGCGGCCGGCGGTGCCGTCGACGACGTGCGCGTGTACAACCGCGCCCTCACGGCGACCGAAATCAGCGCGCTCGGCTTGGGGAACGCGCCCGCGACCGGGGTGGTCACGCACACGTTCACCAACGCGTTGGCGACAAACGGCGACTTCGTGATCGCGTCGGGCAAGGTGCTGGCCGGCGCCAACACGATCACGGCGACGGGCAGCTGGCTGAACTATGGCGGCGTCTATGTGGCGACCTTCGGCGCCGTCATCATGAACGGCACGTCGGGGACGCTGCAGTTCGGCACCCAGCGCGTCTCCGCTCTGACGATCAGCAGCGGCAGCTACACACTGAACGATCGGCTGTGGGCCAACAACAGAACCGTCACCGTCAACGGCACGTTGATCGATCGCTCATACGTGGCCCATATCGGTGGTTTTAGCGGAACCGGCACGTTCACCCCCGGCACCGGGACGGTCGTCCTGGACAACACCGGCGCGGTCACGTTGAGCAGCGCCGTCAACTTCTACGGCCTGCGCTTCGAAGACGGCATCGAGAGCAATATGGTCGGCAACTGGAAGCTGGACGAGGGTGCGGGGACGACGCTCAATGACGTTTCCGGCAAGAACAACAGCGGCACGTTCGCGGGAACGGGCACCTGGGTCGCCGGTGCCGGCGCCATCGGCTTCGACAACCCCGCCGGCCTCAGTTTCGACGGGACCACCGCTTACGCCACCTTGGGCGCCAACTCGATGCCGTCGGCGAGCGCCTCGCAAACGATCAGCTTCTGGGCCAAGTACCCGTCCGCCAGCGCGACGCAGACGATGGTGGCGGCGGTCAACGCCGGCAGCACGAGCGGACTTTACGTCGGCCTGAGCGGCGGCAACCTGACCGCGTCGGTCTACGGCGGGTCGACGCTGGTCAGCACGCCCGCCCCCAGCGCCAACACGTGGCATCACATCGCCTACGTGTATAGCTCGTCGGTCAGCCCCAACGACCAGCTCTACGTGGATGGCGTGGCATTTTCCGGGGGCGGCAGCACGACCACGCACCAGGCGGCTGCGCCCAGCGCTGTCTATCTGGGGGCCGCGGACGGGCCCTCGCAGTTCTTCCAGGGGCAGCTCGATGACGTGCGCATCTACGCCACCACGCTGGCGTCGGCACAGATCGCGCAGCTGGTCGCCGGGCGCTATGCGGGGCTGAGCGGCTTGTCGACGACCACCCTGGGCGCGGCGTTGACGGTGGGGGGCTCCCTGAACGTGGACGCAGCCAACTTGACCGCCAACGGCTTCACGACCACGGTAACCGGCCCGGCCACGATCACCGATGGCACGTACACGGTGGGCGCCGCCGCGCAGACGTTCTCAGGCGGCCTCACGGTCCAGACGAAGGGGACGGTGACCTTGGCGTCCGCGACGGGCAGCGTGCTGCTGGGGAGCGGGACGTCGCTGATCCTCGACGGCACGCTGAACGCTTCCGCGGCCGGCGCGACCGTCGCAAGCGTGTCGGGACGTTTCACGTTCGAGGTCGGCAGCGTGTCAGGAGCGACGCCCACCCTGAACATCAGCGGGCTGACCGTCACCGGCCTGGACAGCCACGGGATGTGGATCAACGCCAACACCGGGGCGACGACCACGTTCACCGAGTTCGACAACCTGGCGTTCAGCAACGGCACCGGGACTCAGCTGCTTTCCATCTACGCGCCGACGCTGAACCTGGCGTCGCAGGG
>JBJMQQ010000222.1:0-5714 GCA_045802645.1 Polyangia bacterium | reverse complement strand
GTCTCCCCGCCCGAGCCGGGCCTCCGCCTCGGCGAGCCGCGTTACCGGCCCCGAGATCCGACCCGCCAGCCTCAGCGTGACCAGCAGGACGCCCACCGCCGCCACCCCGCCCGCCACCAGCATCGATCGCCGAAACGCCGCCAGCGCCGCCGGGTATTCGGCGTTTCCCTCCACGGCGATCAATCCGGCCACGTCCCCCGCCTCGCCAACGGGGGCGTAGGCCCGCTCGTACGAGACGCCGTCGTGACCGACGAACAGCGGGGAGGCCGCCGGCGTCCCGGCCAGCGCCCGCGCGATCTCGACGTGATCGGCGTCCAGCTCGTAGGCGTGCGCCCCCAGCGCCAGCGCGCCGGCGGTATCGCCGCGCGCCTCCAGCTGCGGGGTGACGGCGACGACGCGACGCACCCCCAGGCGCGCCTGCGCGGCGTCCAGACGGCGCCGGACGTTGGCGTACGTCAGTGAGCCCTCATCGCCGGCCCGCAGGGCCCGCAGCTGCTCGGGGAGCACGGTCGCCGCCGCACCCGCGGCCGCCGTCTGCAGCCGGCGCCCCAGCTCTTTTTCCAGGGCGCGCCGGGCCACTTCGTGGGCCAAAAACGCGAATAGCAGAAGGACACCGACGGTCGGTGCCATTGTCCCCACGAGGAGCCGCGCCCTCAGACGGTTGGTGGGAGGGACAGCGGCCGTCCCCATGCGCGTCATAGTGCCAGAAATCCCGCCTCCGCGGCTTGACTTGCGGGCACCTTAAGCTAAAAGATTCGCGCCTTCCGGTGCGGCGGATATTTTTGTGCCTTTAGTTCCCAGGGAGAAGATCGACGACGTAAGGGAACGCACCAACATCGTCGACATCGTCAAGCGGCATGTGGAGCTCAAAAGGGCGGGAACGGGGAGCTGGAAAGGACTTTGTCCATTTCACGCCGAAAAGACGCCCTCGTTCCATGTCCACGAGCCGCGGCAGTTCTTTCACTGCTTCGGATGTGGCGAAAAAGGTGACGTCATAAGCTTCCTCGTCAAGATCGAGCAGCGTCCATTCATGGACGTCCTGACCGACTTGGCGGGTCCGGCCGGCGTCGATCTCGAAGTCCGCCCGCTGACGCCCGCCGAAAAGCGCGCCAGGCAAGAGCAGGAATCCGAGCGGGAACGGATGTTCCGGGCGCTGGAGCTGACGGCCTCGTTTTTCGAAGAGCAGTATGCCTCGCCCGCGGGCGCCGCCGCGCGCGCCTACGTCGAAGCGCGCGGCATCGGCCCCGACGTGCGCCAGAAGTTCCGGGTCGGGTACGCCCCGGCGCGCTGGGACGCACTTTCGTCGCACCTGGCGAGCCACAAGCTCCCCTATTCCGTCATGGAGCAGCTGGGACTCGTCGGCGTGAACGAACGCGGGCGCTACGATTTCTTTCGCGATCGCGTGATGCTGCCCGTCCTCGATCGCCAGCGAAAGGTGGTCGGCTTCGGCGGCCGGCTGCTGGATCCCGAGGCCAAGGATCGAAAGTACGTCAACTCGCCCGAGTCGCCGCTGTTCCACAAGAAGGAGCAGCTCTATGGCCTGCACGCCGCGCAGGAAGCGATCCGCAAGACCGGCCGCGCGATCGTCGTCGAGGGGAACTTCGACGTGCTGGCGTTGCACCAGGCGGGCATCGAAGAGGCGGTCGCCCCGATGGGGACGGCGCTGACGGTGGAACAGATCACCGGACTCGGGCGCCTGGCCAAGTCGGTCACCGTCGTGTTCGACGGCGACACAGCCGGGCAGCGCGCCGCGCAAAAGGCGGTGCCCCTGTTCGTCGAAAGCGAGGTCGACGGCCGCGTGGCGCGCCTGCCGGCGGGCATCGACCCCGACGACTTCGTGCGAGGCAAGGCCGGCGGCAGCCCGGAGGCTTTTCGCCGACTGGTCGAAGGCGCGCGCCCGATGCTGGATCAGTTCATTCAGGACAGCGCCGAAGAGGCGTCGATCCCGGGCAAGATGGCCGCGCTGGAACGCGTGACCGACCTTCTGGTCCGCGTCCGCAACACAACCGAGCGTGAGCTCTACGCCGGGCAACTGGCGGGCGTGCTGGGCATGACGACCCAGCAGGTGACCCGGGCGCTCCGCGAGGCCGCGGCCCGCGCCCAGCGGCCGGCCACCGCGTCCACGCCCGCCCAGCCCGCGGCGGCGCCGGCCGTCGCGCTGGCCAAACTCCCCCCGGAAGAGCTGCACCTGGTGGTCCTGCTGGCGCGCTACCCGGAGCTGGTCGCGACGGCAGAGGCGAACCGCGCCTCGGAGCTGCTGGTCCACCCGGCCCTGCGACGCCTGTACCGGGCGGCGACCACGGCGCTGGGCGAGGAGGGGCGGCTGGACGTCGCCGCCTGGCTGGACGCGGCCCCGCCCGAGGTCGCCCCGACCGTCTCGGCAGCCCTGATGGACGGCAGCCTGGCCGACGTTTCGGACCCGCCTGGCCTGCTGCGCAAGCTCTCGGCCCGGCTCCAGCTTCAGCGCCTGGAAGCCGAGATGGCGATGAACGAGCGTCAATCGCGTCAGGCTCACACGCAGGGGGACCTGGAGGCGTTGCGCGCGCTGTCACTCCGGGGTATCGAGCTTCGCAAAACAAAGGAAGGGCTGCAGGCAGCCCTGCAGAGGCCGTAAGGACGATGGAACACGACGACAGCTTCGACAACGAATCCGACCGCGACGACCTCGACGACGAGGAAGTACCCCGTACGCCCAAGGCGCCCAAGCCCGGCAAGAACGGCGCCGCAGCCGGCGCCGCGGCGAGTGGCGGTGGCGGCGGCGGTGGAAAGAAGGCGTCGAACAAGGAGAGCGAGCGCAAGAAGCGCGAGCTCATCACGATGGGTAAGGCAAAGGGCTTTTTGACCTACGACGAGGTCAACGAGCACATGCCCGAGAACATCGTCTCCTCGGACCAGATGGACGACTGGCTGTCGGCGTTCTCGGGCGAGGGCATCGAGATTGTCGACTCTGCCTCGAAGATCAAAGTCCCCGGCAAGGAAGCGGCCGGCGAGGAAGCCGAGGAAGAGGAAGAAGAGGCCGAGGCCAAGAAGGAAGAGGCCGACGAGGACGAGGACGCCGACGGCTACTCGAAGACGAACGACCCCGTGCGCATGTACCTGCGCAAGATGGGGTCCGTCTCGCTGCTCACCCGCGAGGGCGAGGTCGAGATCGCCAAGCGGATCGAGGACGGCGAGCGGCGCGTCCTGCAGGTCGTTCTGAATTCGTCCGTCGCGATCGAAGAGATCCTGCAGCTGGGCGACAAGCTCCGTAAGCAGAAGATCCGCGTCAAAGAGGTCGTCAAGGACGCGGACGAAGAGGACGCCGAGTTCGACGAGCAGTGGCACATCGAGCGCGTCTGCAAGGTGATCGACAAGATTCGCCGGCTCTGGAAAGAGCAGGAGAAGGTCGCCGAGAAGCTGAACGCGAAGGCCGTCTCGGAGCCGACGCGCAAGAAGTACAAGAAGCAGATCACGGATCTCAAGCAGGAGATCCTCGATGCGCTGCAGGAGATGCGCTTCAACAAGAAGCAGATCGATAAGATCGTTCTGCAGTTGAAGGAGCTGGTCGAGCGCATCGAGCAGGCCAATCGCGAAATCATCGGCTGCGAGCACCGCTCCGGCCTGCCGCTCAAAGAGCTGAAGAAGACGATGCGGGAGATCCGCTCGTCCCCGCTGCGGCAGCGCGCGGTCGCCAAGAAGCTCGGCATCCGCCCCGACGAGATCGAGGAGATGTCGCAGGTCATCGCCAACGCGCAGAAGAAGGTCAAGCGCGTCGAGGAAGAGGCGAAGCTGACCGAGGACGACCTGCGCAACACGGTCGCCGAGATTCAGGACGGCGAGCGCATGGCCGAGAAGGCCAAGGCCGAGCTGGTCGAGGCCAACCTGCGTCTGGTCGTCTCGATCGCCAAGAAGTACACGAACCGCGGTCTCCAGTTCCTGGACCTGATCCAGGAAGGGAACATCGGCCTCATGAAGGCCGTCGACAAGTTCGAGTACAAGCGCGGCTACAAGTTCTCGACCTACGCGACCTGGTGGATCCGGCAGGCCATCACGCGCGCCATCGCCGACCAGGCGCGGACCATCCGCATCCCGGTCCACATGATCGAGACGATCAACAAGCTGATTCGCACCAGCCGTTACCTGGTGCAAGAGCTGGGGCGGGAGCCGACGCCCGAAGAGATCGCCGAGAAGATGGAGCTGCCGCTCGACAAGGTCCGCAAGGTCCTGAAGATCGCCAAGGAGCCGATCTCCCTCGAAACGCCGATCGGCGAAGAGGAAGATAGCCACCTGGGCGACTTCATCGAGGACAAGAGCGTCATCTCCCCGGCCGACGCGGTCATCTCGATGAACCTGGCCGAGCAGACGCGCAAGGTCCTGGCGACGCTGACGCCGCGCGAAGAGAAGGTGCTGCGCATGCGGTTCGGCATCGGCGAGAAGTCCGACCACACGCTGGAAGAGGTGGGTCAGGACTTCGAGGTCACGCGCGAGCGCATCCGGCAGATCGAGGCCAAGGCGCTGCGCAAGCTGCGCCACCCGTCACGATCGAAGCGCCTCAAGTCGTTCATGGAAGGCTAGACGACTGGCGACGTTCACGGTCAAGATCGACGGCAAGGAACGGGTCGTCGAGCTCGACGAAGGGCACGTGCGCGTGGACGGCGCCGAGCTGAGCTTGTCCGTCGAGGCCGGCGGCCCCGGGATCTGGGTGCTGCGGGACGGGATCGAGCAGACGATCGCGCAGGTGGACGGCAACGCGCCCAAGCTGACGGTCGAGATCCGGCGGCCGGGGGGCGATCCAATCCTGCTCAACGCCGAGGTCGCCGAGAAAGCCCGCGCGGATGCGACCACCACGGCCGCCGCCGAGGGGACCGGGCCGGTGACGCTACGGTCGCCCATTCCGGGGCGGGTCGCCAAGCTGCTCGCGAAGCCCGGCGACAAGGTCGCGGCCGGACAGACCCTGATCGTGCTGGAAGCGATGAAGATGGAGAACGAGCTGCGCGCCCCGCGCGCCGGCACGCTGTCCGAGCTCCGGTGCGCCGAGGGGGCGCCCGTCGAGGCGGGACAGGACCTGGCGACCATCGTGTAATCTCCCGGCCATGCTCCCGGCGCTGGTGCTGGCCTCTTGGTGGGCGCAGGCGGATCCCGCGCCCGCGGAGCCGGCTCCCGCGCCCAGCGTTCCGGCCGCGACAGCCAGCGCGGCGGCGCCCCTGGCCGACAACGACAACCGCCTCAGCATCAGCGCCGGCTACGCGCGTAGGCTGGGGGACGAGGGCGGCGCCCTCGGGCCGCGCAACGGGTTCAGCGTGGGCGGCGACTACGAGCACCGGCTCGTCACGCTGCCCAACCTCCTGGAGCTGTCGGCGGGGATCGACTTCCGGTATGACAGGTTCCAGACCAAGGTCGCGGGAACCACGCCGCCGGGCGAAGTCCAGCCGTTTTCGGGTCAGCGCGTGCTGTCGCAGACCAGCTTTGCCGCGACCGCGGGCGGCGGCTGGCGCTGGCGGCGGCTGCGGCCGTACGTGCAGATCGGCGCGGGCGCGACGATCGCGTAATTTTCTACGCCGGAGATGACCCTGCGTCCGGGGAGCCTGACCGCCGTTCAGCCGCTGGCCCGCGGGACGGCGGGGCACGACATCGCCATCACGGCGCAGATCGGGATCACCGTGCGCGTCGCGTACACCCACGTTTTCACGCACCCGACGCTGACCACGGACACCACTTCGGGCGCACCGGCCACC
>JBJMQQ010000221.1:0-16519 GCA_045802645.1 Polyangia bacterium | reverse complement strand
CGCCCCGCCGCCACCCCCGCCGCCGGCTGCCGCCGCGCCCGAGCCGCCCCTGCCCGACGAGGCCCCCGAGCCCCTGGCAGCCGATCCGGCGCGCGGCCAGGTCACCATCAAGCTGCTGGCCGACGCCAACCGGAAGGCCCACGTCATCTGGGGGCGGAAGGACTTCGGGCCGGCTCCCCTGGAGATTCACCGGCCGCGTGGATCCGGCCCGCTGGACCTCGTGGTGGTGGCGCCCGGCGCGCTGCCGCTGCACACGCGCGTCTTCACCGACCACGACGAAACCCTGAGCTTGCGGCTCTACGATCCCGACGCTGCACGGGGCCTGCTTGGCTATCCGCGCAGCTTTTCTCTTCCAAGTTCGTCGGGATTCACCCAAAATGCCGAGACTTTTCGCCGGCCCCGCCGGTAATCGCCGAGAGGAGATCGAGAGAATGGGCAAGCCGCTGTCGAAGTCGGACCTTATTTCCAAGTTGTCTGAGGAGAACGGAAAGCTGTCCCGGAAGGAAGTAAAGGGGGTTCTCGAGTCGCTTGCCACGGTTGGCTACAAAGAGCTGAAGAAGAACGGCACCTTCCTGGTTCCGGGATTCGCGAAGTTCGTGGTCATCAAGAAGCCCGCCACGAAAGAGCGCAAGGGGATCAACCCGTTCACGAAGGAGCCCACGGTTTTCAAGGCTCGCCCCGCTCGTAAGATCGTCCGCGCGCGCCCGGTCAAGGCCGCCAAAGACGCCGTCGGCTGAATTAACTCCCTCGTCGGGCGTTCCTAAAAGTAGTCTTTGCGGAGAAACCGGGTGGGCGGATGTCGCACCACCCGTTTCCCGTACTTACTTTAAGGTCCCGATGAACGAGGGCGAAGAAGCCCAGATAGCGCAGCGGCTGGCTGTCCAGCAGGCCGCTGCGCGGGTACTGCTCGAGAGCAACTCGCTGGACGAAGCCATGTCCGAGGTGCTGCGGCTCCTCGCGACCCAGCTCGGCTGGTCCCTCGCGGTGTATTGGGCTGCGGACCAGTCGCCCGGTGCACCGCCCGTTTTGCGTTGCCGCGGGATCTGGGCGGACGACAGCGTCTTACGAGCGCCGATCGTCGAGGCGACCCGCACGGCGTCCCTGCGCCACGGCGAGGATCCGCCCGGTCAGGCGATGTCCGCGCGCGAGCCGATCTGGATCGAAGACCTCGCGCAGGACGGCGTGAGTCCGCGCCTGCAGCTGGCCGTGGCGGCGGGTCTGCAGAGCGTGGCGGCGTTCCCGCTGCGCGAACGAGAGACGGTGCTGGCCGTCGTCGAGCTTTACGCGCGGGATCGACGCGCGGCTGACGACGGGGCGTTGCATCTGATGACCGCGATTGGCCACCAGCTCGCGCTGGTGCGGCGGCGGATCGAGGCACAGACCACCGCGCTCGAGGCGCTGGAGCGGACGCGCGCCGAGCTGGAGACCGTGTTGCGCGCGCTGCCGGACGTCGTCGCGGTCCGCGACGGAGCTGGCCGGGTGGTTTACGCGAACGAGCCTGCGCCGGCCGAGGCGGGCACCCCGATCGCGCAGCTGCAGCGCGCCTCGGCCGCGGAGATGGCCGACACTTTTCAAATGTGGGATGACGCCGGGCGCCCCGTCGCTGCCGACGACGTCCCCGGCGCCCGGGCGGCGCGGGGCGAGAACGAGGATCGCGTCCTCCGGGTCCGCCGGGTCGGTGCGCCCGACGAGGACCACTGGATCGCCGTCAAGGCCACGCCCGCGGAGGTCGTGGTCGGCGGCGGGCGGCGGGTGGTGATGGTCCTGCGGGACGTCACCCTCGAGCGCCGGCAGCAGGAGTGGACCGAGCTTCTGAGCGCGGCGGACGCGGCGCTGCGGACCGGGACGGAGCTGGTGCCGGCGCTGGAGACCCTGACGGTCGTCGCGTGCCGGGCGATCGCCAGCCATTGCGCCGTCGCCTTGCGGAGCCGGGGCGGCGACCTGCGGTTGGCGGCGCTGGCGCGGTCGGGCGTCACCGCCGCGGCGGGAGACGCGGCGGGAGCCGCAGCGGAGATCAAGCTGGCGGCCGCCGCGATCGAGGCGGGCCGCGCCACGCTGACCCACGCAGCCGGCCGATCGACGATCGCCGTTCCCCTGGCGATTCGCGGCCAGTCGACGGGCGCGCTGGTGCTGGAGCAGGACGGGCGCGCGTACGGGCCGGCCGATCTGGTCGTCGCCGAGGAGCTGGCCGGTCGGGCCGCCCTGGCGATCGAGAACATCCAGCTGCGGACGGAGGGGCTGGAGGCGGCCCGCTCGCGCGAGGACCTGCTGGCCATCGTGTCGCACGACCTGCGAAACCCGCTGGGCGTGGTCATGGCCTCGAGCGCGCTCTTGCTGAAGAGCCCGCTGACCGACCCGCCCGGCAAGGAGGGGCGGTCGCGGCGGCAGGTGGAGGCAATCCAGCGCGCCGGGACGCGCATGAACCGCCTCATCCGTGATCTGCTTGATTTTGCAGCGATTCAGGCCGGCCGGCTGACCGTCAGCTCGCACCCGCGCGGCGTGGGCGAGTTGATGCGCGAGGTGTTCGACGCGCTGGCCCCGCAGGCGGAGGCGAAATCGCTCAAGCTCATCGACGGAAGCCCCGAAAGCCCCCTGCGCGTCTCATGCGACCACGACCGGGTCATCCAGATGTTCGACAACGTGGTGGGGAACGCCGTGAAATTCTCCAACGAAGGCGGCACGGTGACGATCACCGCCGAGCCGGACGGGGCCATGGTTCGGTTTTCGGTGAGCGACGACGGGCCCGGGATCGCGCCCGAAGAGCTTCCGTACGTGTTCGATCGCGCCTACCAGGCCAAGCGCCGGAACCGCGACGGAATCGGCATCGGGCTGTCGATCGCCCGGGGCATCGTCGAGGCGCATGGCGGACGCATGTGGGTCGAGAGCCCGGCCGCCTCGACGGGCGTCGGAACGCGCTTCTTTTTCACCCTTCCTGCCGCGCAGCCGTGACGTACACTTAGACGCCCTGCTCCGACGGCAGAAGGCGATGTCTAATATGTTGGAAGCGGATGCGAAGTTGAATGGTTCCGGCGCCAAGCCGACGACGGCGAAAGCTCCGGTGAAGATGACGACAGCTGCCCCCGCGGCAGCCCAGCCGGACGTGCCCGACACGGTGTCGCCCGCGAACCTGGCCTTCGCAGAAGACCTCTACTACCAGTACGCGCGCGATCCGGGCGCCGTCACGCCCGAGTGGCGGAAGTACTTCGAGCAGCTCGAACGGACCACGGCGCGCAACGGCGCGACGGCCTCGCCGGGCAGCGTGGTGCCGCCGACGTCGTTCTCGCGCAGCGTCTTCGACGGCCCGCCGCCGTCCGCCCCGGGCGCGATCCAGAGCCGGATCTCTGTCCGGCTGCTGTCCGAGCGCGTCCAGCGCCTGGTCGAGGGCTACCGGGAGTTCGGGCACCTGTTCGCCGACCTCGACCCGCTGGGCATCCTCAAGCGCGGCGCGCCCGAGCTGTCCCTGGCCGAGTACGGCCTGGCCCAAGAGGACCTGGACCTGGTGTTCAGCAGCGAGAACGTGGCCGGTCCCGACCGCACCACGCTCCGCGACCTGGTCGAGCTGCTGCGCGAGACGTACTGCCGCAAGATCGGCGTCCAGCTCGGGCACCTGCACGACCTCGAGCTGCGGTCGTGGCTACTGCACCGGATCGAGACGGCGCGCAATCGCCTGGCGCTGACCCGCGCCGACCGCATGCAGATCTTCGAGCAGGTGATCGGCGCCGAGGTCTTCGAGCAGTTCCTGCAGAACAAGTTCCTCGGCTCGAAGCGGTTCTCGCTGGAAGGGGCCGAGAGCCTGATCCCGATGCTCGAGCGGATCGTCGAGCGCGCCGCGCATTCCAGCGTCACCGAGATCGTGATCGGCATGGCGCACCGCGGGCGCCTCAACGTGCTCGCCAACGTGCTGAAGAAGCCGGCGTCGCAGATCTTCGCCGAGTTCCAGGACAAGCTGGACAACGTCGCGCCCGACGACAACAGCGGCGGCGGCGACGTGAAGTACCACCTGGGCTATTCCATCGACCGCGTGTTCGGGCAGGGCAACGACGAGCACAAGATCCATCTGTCGCTGACCTTCAACCCCAGCCACCTCGAGTGGGTGAACACGGTCGTGCAGGGGCGCGTGCGCGCCAAGCAGGATCGCCTGGCCGACCTGGCCCGGACGCGCTGCCTGCCGATCCTGATTCACGGAGACGCGGCGTTCGCGGGGCAGGGCATCGTCGCCGAGTCGCTGAACATGTCCGATCTCGAGGGGTACACGGTCGGCGGCACGATCCACATCGTGCTGAACAACCAGGTCGGGTTCACGACCTCGCCCCACCACGGCAAGTCCACCACCTATGCGACCGACGTCGCGAAGATGCTGCAGATCCCGATCTTCCACGTGAACGGGGAGGATCCGGAAGCGGTGGCCGTCGTCGTCGACCTGGCCGTCGACTTTCGGCAGCGGTTCCATCGCGACGCGATCATCGAGCTGTGGTGCTACCGCAAGCTCGGTCACAACGAAGGTGACGAGCCCAGCTACACGCAGCCGGTCATGTACCGGGTGATCGCGCACAAGCCGTCCATTCGCGCCGCATATCTGGACTACGACGCCGCCAACCCGGCACCCGACGGCGGCGCGCCGATCACCGTCGAGGAGACGGACGCCATCGCCGCCCGGCATCGCAAGGAGCTGGAAGGGGAGCTGGACGTCGCGACGCGACTCGAGGCGCCGCCGCGCCCCAGCCAGTTCGCCGGGGCCTGGTCGCGGCTGCGCGGCGGGTCCGACGCCGAAGCGCCCGACGTGCCGACGGCCGCCGCGCCGGCGGTGATCCAAGAGGTCGTTCGCGCGATGGTGAAGACGCCGCCCGACTTCCACGTCCACCCCAAGCTTCAGAAGATGATCATCGAGTCGCGCGCCGCGATGGGCGCCGGCGAAAAGCCGCTGGACTGGGGCATGGGCGAGGCGCTGGGCATCGGCACGTTGCTGGCCGGCGGCACGCGCGTCCGGCTGTCCGGGCAGGATTCGCGCCGCGGCACCTTCAGTCACCGCCACGCCGTGCTGGCCGACTACGAGGACGGGCGCGAGTACACGCCGCTGGCGCACATCGCCCCCAAGCAGGGCGCCTTCGAAGTTCGCGACAGTCCGCTCACCGAGGGTGGCGTGCTGGGCTTCGAATACGGCTACAGCCTGGACATGCCCGAGGGGCTGACGATCTGGGAGGCGCAGTTCGGCGACTTCGTGAACGCCGCCCAGGTGATCATCGATCAGTTCATCGTCTCGTCGGAGGCCAAGTGGCACCGGGTCAGCGGCCTCGTGATGCTGCTGCCGCACGGCATGGAGGGGCAGGGGCCCGAGCACTCGAACGCGCGGCTCGACCGGTTCTTGAACCTGTGCGTGAACGACAACATGCAGGTCTGCAACCTGACCACGCCGGCCAACTACTTCCACGCGCTGCGCCGCCAGGTGCTGCGGCCGTACCGCAAGCCGCTCATCATCATGTCGCCGAAGAGCCTGCTGCGGCACCCGGCCGCGACGTCGCCGCTGTCGGCGTTCATCGAAGGCAAGTTCCAGCACATCATCCCCGACCCCGCGATCACGGACCCGTCGAAGGTGAAGCGAATCCTGCTGTGCACGGGCAAGGTCTATTACGACCTGGTCGCGGCACGCGAGGCGCGCAGCTACGACGACGTCGCGATCATCCGGATCGAGCAGCTGTGCCCGCTGCGACGCCACGACCTGATGGAGATCCTGGCCCGCTTCCCCAAGGGGACGCCGGTCGTGTGGGTCCAGGAAGAGCCCAAGAACATGGGCGCGTGGGCGTACATGAATCGCGAGCTGCCGGCGCTGCTGGCCGGCGCGCACCCCTGGTCGGGCGTCACGCGCCCGCTGTCGGCCAGCCCGGCGACGGGATCCGCCAAGCGGCACACGCGTGAGCAGACCCGCCTGGTCGCGGAAGCTTTCGGAAAAGGAGCGAGCTGAGAATGTCGATCGAGCTGCGGGTCCCGGCGCTGGGTGAGTCCGTTCGTGAAGCGACGCTGGGAGCCTGGAAGCACGCCGAGGGCGACACGATCAGCGCCGACGAGCCGCTGGTCGAGGTCGAGAGCGAGAAGGCGACCGTCGAGGTTCCGTCGCCGGGGAGCGGCGTGCTGAAGAAGATCCTGCGGCAGTCGGGCGAGACCGTCGCCGTGGGCGAGGTGATCGCCGAGATCGACCAGGCGGTCCAGGGCAAGTCGGCGGCAGCGGCGCCGGTCGCCAAACCAGCCAACAATACCGGCAACGGCCGCACGAACGGCGACAGCGCTGCCAAGACCGAGGCCGACGCGTCCCTGCGGGCCGGCCCGTCGGCGCGGCGCGCGCTGGCCGAGAGTGGCCTCCACGCCGAGGACGTCCAGGGCAGCGGGCGCGGCGGGCGGATTCAGAAGCAGGACATCGACCGGGCCGTTGAAGACCGCAAGGTCGCGCACCCGGCGGTCCCCGTCGTGCCGATGGTCGAACCGGCCCCGCTGGTTCCCGAGGACCTGACGCTGGCCGAGACGCGCGAGCGGGTCGTCCCGATGTCGCCGCTGCGCAAGACGGTCGCTCGCCGACTGGTCGAAGCCCAGCACACCGCCGCCATCCTGACCACGTTCAACGAGGTCGACATGTCGGGCGTGATGGCGCTGCGCGAGCGCCACCAGGAGCGCTTCCAGAAGCAGCACGGCGTGAAGCTGGGCTTCATGTCGTTCTTCGTGAAGGCGGCCATCGAGGCGCTGCGCGCGTTCCCGGCGGTCAACGCCGAGGTGCGCGGCACCGACGTCGTCTACAAGGATCACTACGACATCGGCGTGGCGGTGGGCGGCGGCAAGGGGCTGGTCGTTCCCGTGCTGCGCGACGCCGACCGGCTGTCCTTCGCCGCGATCGAAAATGCGATCGGCGAGCTGGCCGTCCGCGCGCGTGACAACAAGCTGGGCCTCAAGGAGCTGGAAGGCGGCACGTTCACGATCTCGAACGGCGGCATCTACGGGTCGCTGCTGTCGACGCCGATCTTGAACCCTCCGCAGAGCGGCATCCTGGGCCTGCACGCCATTCAAAAGCGCGCGGTCGTCGTCAACGACGCCGTCGTCGTCCGGCCGATGATGTACGTCGCGCTGTCGTACGACCACCGGCTGGTCGACGGGCGCGAGGCCGTTCAGTTCCTGGTCCGCATCAAGGACTGCGTCGAAGACCCCGAGCGTCTCTTGCTCGAGGTGTGAGTCCGCGCGACAGCCGGGCTCAGTGCGAGGGCAGGCTGGGCGCCAGCTGATCTTCCGGCGTGTGCGTCACGCTGTCGCGCGGCTGCAGCTGGCCGCCTGCTCCGTTGGGCGGAGCGTGGAAGATGTCCTTGACCCGCGACGGCCCGCCGCCCTTCTTGGCGCCGGCCGTGCTTTGCGGAATCGGCGGAGTCGGGGGCGCGAGCGGCGCGTCCTGAAGGTCCTGCGGTAGCGCCTCGCGGTCGGGCATCGGGGTGCGTTTCGAGTCGAGCGCGCGCGGCGCCGGAGTCCCGGGTGGCGGCGACTCCGCGGCCGTCGCGTGCGTCGGTGTTTCCAGAAGCGGCGGGCTGCCCCCGTCCGGCCGGTCCGCCCGTCGCGTCTCGGCGCGGACGCCGCTTCCCGCTGCCACGCCCGCCGCGAGCACCATCAGGCCGACTGCCGATCGAATACCCATGCCCCGAACATGGGGCCGGGAGGCGGTTCAGACCAGCGATGCGCGGCTACGAGCGGTGGCCCGCCGCTGGCGGGCGCGCGGCGCCGCGGTGACGGGCACGGCTTCGCTGGCCTTGTGCAGCCGCTTGGCCGCGTACATGGCCTGGTCGGCGTGCGAGAGAAGCTCGTCCATCGAGTCGCCGGCCTCTGGCCAGCTGGCCACGCCGACGCTGAGCTCGACGGGAATCGCGACCGACAGATTGGCCGACGTTCGGGCGGCGCGCAGCCGCTCGAGCAGGTTGCCGCAGTCCGCGGCGGACAGATCCGGCAGGATGACGCTGAACTCGTCGCCGCCCGTCCGACAGGCGATGTCGTGGTTGCGCAGGTGGGCGATCAAGAACTCCCCGACCTCCCTCAGCACAGCGTCGCCGCCGGCGTGCCCGTGCACGTCGTTGACGCGCTTGAAGTCATCCAGATCGATCGCCATCAGCGAGAACCGCCGCTGTGGTCCCGCTCGCCGCGAGCGGCTCAGCTCTTCTTGCAGCCGGTCCTCGAAGTAACGCCGATTCCACAGCCCCGTCAGCGGGTCGCGGTAGGCCATCGCACGGTAGACCTCAAGCCGCGCGATCTCCCGGCGCAGCTGGGCGTTCTCGCGCGCGAGGCGCTCGAGATCGCGAGCCGTGTTCGTTTTCGGAGGAGCCAAGGTGCTTTACCTTACCCATAATCCGCCCCGCGGATCCAGGAAAGTGACGGTGCGTGCCACTTGCGTCGATCGCGGCCGGCCTCAGCTTGAAGGCTAAGGGAGGGTAGGGACATGTCGATCATCTGGACACTGATTGTCGGTCTGGTCGTCGGCGCTCTGGCAAAGCTCATCATGCCGGGGCGGGATCCGGGCGGAATCATCGTCACCATGCTGCTGGGCATCGCGGGTTCGCTGATCGCGAGCTTCCTCGGTCACGCCCTCGGCTGGTACCGCTCGCCGGGCAGCGGGCCAGGCATCGTGGCTTCCATCATCGGCGCCATGATCCTGCTGGCCATCTATCGGTTGGCGATTCACCGCCGCAGCGTCGTCTGACGACGGCGCAGCACCCCTGGGGCAAGGCGCGCTGGCGTTCGCGCTAGTGAATCGCCTTGCCCCAGCGGGCCAGGATCCACGCCGTGGCATCGTCACGGCGGGAGTAGACGGCGTAGCCGTCGTTGTTCACGCGGCCGGCGGGCGACAGCTGCCAAAACAGCCCCAGTTGCCCGCCGGACAGCGCGAACAGGTGGCGCAGCCAGGCGTCGTAGTTCTGGGCACGTTCGACGTCCGGCGCCGCGTAGCCGCACTCCCCCAGGTAGGCGACCTTGCCGGTCACCGCCGCCAGGTCCTGGTGGCGTTCGATCCAGAGCTCGGCATCGCGCGGGGTCGAGAAGCCGTAGTCGCGTGGGTAGAAGTGGTACGAGAGCATGTCCAGCGCGTCGATGCGCGCCAGCCGCGAGAAGCTGCAGCCCTCGTCGCCGCGAACCGCGTAGTAGTTCGTGAGGCCGATGTAGGGGTCCGGGTCGTCGTCGAACCCGTCACCGCCGTCGGCGATCAGCTGGTTCGGGGCGATCTGTCTCAGGAAGCCCGCCAGCTCGGCCACCGTATCGGGGAGGGCCGTCGTGCCGGCGCAGCTCGTGCAGCGCATCTCGTTGCCGATCTCCCAGGCCAGGATGGCCGGCTCATCGCGGTAGCGGACGCCCGTGAAGGTGTTGACCCGGTCGACCAGCATCGAGGCGTAGTCCTTCCACCATTGCTTCATCTGGGCGTCGCGGAAGAAGTCGTCGTGCGTGACCGGGCTGCCGTATAGCTCTGACGCCCAGCTCGCATAGGCCGGAATGCCGCCGTACTCGCCCCAATTGTTGACCAGCGGCAGGATGAGGCGGATGCCGCGGCGCTTGGCCTCCCAGACCGCCTGGTCGAGGCCGCGCAGGCCCTCCTCGCGAAAGCCCTCCGCCGGGCTGCGCCGGATGGACGAGGTGTCCTTGGAGTCGTTGAACCCCCAGATGCGCGCCACCGGCAGCGAGAGGCAGACCAGATCGTCCAGCACCTCCCGCACGGCGTCCAGCGCCTGCGGGTCCTGCTCTTGCTGGGCGTAGGACAGCAGCTGCTGCAGGTAATACAGGTTCGTGCCCGTCGAGCGGAAGGCGGTCACCCCGTCCAGCAGCAGCTGACCGTCCTGGCGGCCGATGAAGCCGGAGATGGGCGGCAGGGGCGGGCACCCGGTCGCAAGCAGCTCCTCGGCGCGCAAGCCGGGCGGTTCGGGCGCAGGCGGCGCGCCCCCACCGCAGGCCACCAGCAGCGTCAGGGCGACGGCGGTCCGCGAGACCGGAAGTGGAGCGCCGCCGCGCCACCTCCGGGGCGGCCTCAGAGCAGTCTCCCCCGCAGGATCACGGCCGCCATCGTGAAGTAGATGATGAGCCCGCTGACGTCGACCAGCGTGGCCACGAATGGGGCCGACGCGCTGGCCGGGTCGAACCCCAGCCGCCGCAGCATGAAGGGGAGCATCGATCCGGCCATGGTCCCCCACAGCACCACGCCGACCAGACTGCACGAGACGGTGGCGGCGACGCCCAGGTACTCCGGCCCATAGGTGTGGAACAGCATCTCCCACGTGACGATGCGCAGAAATCCGATCATCGCCAGGACCAGCCCCAGGCCCAGCCCGGCGATGAACTCGCGCCGGATGACCCGGAACCAGTCGCGCAGCCGCACCTCGCCCAGCGCCATCGCCCGGATGACCAGCGTCGTCGCCTGCGAGCCCGAGTTGCCGCCGCTGGAGATGATGAGGGGGATGAACAGCGCCAGCACCACGGCGCGGGCGATCTCCTTTTCGAAGAAGCCCATCGCGCTGGCGGTCAGCATCTCGCCCAGGAACAGGACGCTCAGCCAGCCGACCCGCTTGCGGATCATCCGGCGCATCTCGATCTGCAGGTAGGGGGCGTCCAGGGCCTCGACGCCGCCGACCTTCTGCATGTCCTCGGTCGCCTCCTCGCGGACGACGTCGACGACGTCGTCCACGGTGACGATGCCCTTCATGTGCCCTTCGGCGTCGACGACCGGCAGCGCCACCAGGTGGGTCTGGCTGAACTGGTGGCTGACCGTCTCCTGGTCCATCTGCTCGGGGATGGTCGCGACCTGCCGCTTCATGATCTCGGCGACGCGCGTCCGCACGGTGGCCGTGAAGAGCTCGCGGAACGAGACGACGCCCAGGAGGTGCTGCTCGTTGTCCAGCACGTAGCCGTAGTAGATGGTGCGCGGCTGCTCGCGCATCTGCTTGCGGATGTAGCTGATGGCCTCGTCGACGGTCATCTCGGGCCGCAGCCGGATGTACCGCGGGTTCATGAGGCCGCCGGCGTTGTCCTCGGAATAGGCCAGAAGGGCGGTCACCTCGCGGCGGGTCGGCTCGTCCAGCAAGCCCAGCAGCAGCTCGCGCTTCTCGGTCGGTGCGGCCTGGATCAGGTCGGCGGCGTCATCCGGCGGCAGGAGGCGCATCCACGACCGCTGCTCGCGGGCGGGCAGGGCGCAGATGACGTCGGCCTGGTCGCGCGCCGACAGCGAGAAGAAGAAGTCCTCCGCCTCGTCGCGCGGCAGCAGCAGGAACCCCTGGACGCGGTCTTCCTGGGTCAGCAGCGGCCAGACGTCGCGGATCTCGTCCAGCGACAGCGGCTCGCGCTCTGTCGTTACGGCTGGCGCAGGGGGCGGCGGCGTCTGGGCGTCCATGGCGAGGAATGCGGAAAAACGGAGGGATCAGCGCTCGGCGGGGTCGGGGCGGTACTCGCAGGCTTCGTAGAACCGGCGGCCGAAGTCGGTGACGTACAGCGCCTTGCGCTGGACGTCGGGGACCACGCGATCGCCGTCGTCCTCTTTGGCCGCAACCTTGAGGGGCGCCGGCGGATTGGCTTCGATTCGCGCGATCGCCGCCTGGACGTCCGCGCTCTGCTCGACCGGCTTGAAGGCGCGCGTGTCGTCCGAGACCCGGACTGGCCGGATTTCGGTCAGCCCCAGCCGGCAGAGGTTGTCGATGTAGAACGGCACGCGTTCGGGGTGTTCGCATCCCGCGGTGACGCCCAGCAGGCTGTAGTTGCGGAGCTCGGTGGTGATCGGGCCGCCGTACTTGTAGCGGGCCACGACCGTGACCAGCGGGTACGGGCCGTCGTGCTGGAACTGGCTCACGAGCAGCACTTCGTCCGCGCTGAGCTGGCGAAGCACGTTCAGGAACCCCGGGTGCACCCGCTCGGACGTCTGGTCGTCCATGGCGGCGGCGAGCAGGTTCAGATAGCGCTCACGTACGGCGGCGCCGTGGCGGACGCTGCCGGCCAGCGCCTGCGCCGCGAACGCCAGGTCCGGCGCGCGGCGGCGCGATCCCGGGATGGACGTCAAGCGGTCACCGAGATCCTTCAAGGCGCCCGGCAGGCGCGCCGCCATCTCCGGCATGTGGCGCAGCGGTCCGGAGGCCAGCAGCGAAAGCGCGTTCAGCCCGCCACTGAAACCGCCGCCCAGTCCACCGCTGGTCAGCTCGCGCCCGGGGCGCAGCACCAGATCCCGGATCGCACGCGTGGCGTTCCGCACGGCAGCGCGTTCTTTGCGGAGGAACATGCCGGGGAGGTTAACCGATCTCCCACGGTCCGGGGACTCACAAAGCTGAGTCCAGGCCGGTTATCGCTAGGCGCTGGAGCGCATCGCCGTGTCGTCGGTCGCGGCGGTCGGCGCGGCCGTCGCCGGCGGGGCGGCGTCGCCTGCAATCACGCGCAGCCGCGGGCCGGAGTCGCCGCGCAGCCGCGCGATGATTCGCGGCCAGAGCGCGTAGAGCGTCACCGGAAGAAAAAGCCCGAACTCGATCGCCAGCTCGGCCATCCCGTACCACGACAGCAGCTTCATCCCGCGGGGCGCGTCGGGGAACACCCGCCACGGAGAGTGAAACCGATGCGCCGACAGCGGCCACAGCACCGCCAGCCCCTTGCCGCCCGCGCCCAGCAGATCGAGAAGCGCGTGGCTGGCGACCGCCGCGCCGGCCGCAAGCGCCGTCCGCAGCGCGGGCCAGCCGAGGCGGCGCGCGGCCACGGCGGCCACCAGCGCGATGAGCAGCGCCATGCCCAGCGAATGCGTGGCGCCGCGATGCCCGATCGCGCCACTGTCGGCGGCGCCCAGCGCGACCAGCAGCACGTCGACATCGGGCAGCGAAGCCAGCGCCGCGAACAACAGCAGCGTGCCCCACGAGCAGCGGCGGCTGCGCGCGGCGGCGTCCCGACCGCCGTGCAGCCGGCCGGTGAGAAGTCCGACGGCCACGTGGCCGAAGCTCGCCATGCTTCAATTGTGAAGGACGTCACGGTCGCGGGCATCGGGTCCGCTGAGGGGGCGCGCCGTTTGCGACGACAACGCAGCACACCGAGGGGAACGCCCTACATCGACTCAGCCGTTTTGCGCTGGGCGTCAGCAGCGCGGCGGCGCGCGTTGTAACCTCGGCGTATGCCACTCGTGAGCTGCCCCGATTGCGGGCGTCAGGTCTCCACCGCGGCCGCCGCGTGCCCCCAATGCAACCGCCCGCTGGGGCCGCAAACCATGGCGCCGCCCGCCGGCGTCGCCGCCGCCGAGGAGGTCGTCTGGGAGGGGGCGCCGTCCGTCAAGGCGCTGCTGGGCGAGATCACCAGCACCGCGCTGTTCGCGATCGGTCTGCCAATCGTCGCCGGCATCGGGTTCGCGCCGTTCCTGTCCGTCATGGCCAGGCTGGGCCGCCCGATGGCGGAGACCGTGGCCGCCAACCGGTCCACGCTGCAGACGGTCTTCACGGTGGCCGTGGTGGTCCTGGTCGTGGCGCGTCTGGCGCGGCTGGCCTGGCATGTGGCCGTCCTGCGCAGCCACCGCTACCGCGTCTCGAACCAGCGCATCCTGCTGGAGAGCGGCGTCCTGTCCAAGCGCATCGACGAGGTCGACATGCGCACCATCGAGGACATCGAATTTCAGCAGGGCGTGCTCGAGCGGATGCTGGGCATCGGTGAGATCGCCATCATCGCCGCCGACAAGCGCATGGCGCGCTTTCGTCTGATGGGCGTCGAGAACCCCCGCGACGTGCGCGAGCTGATTCGCGCCAACGCCTTCCAGGCGACGCAGCGCCAGCTCTTCACGCGTACGACCTGAGGCGCGATCCGCCGGCCAGCCGAGGCCGCGGCGAATCAAGGAATGGCCCAGTGGCCACAGTTGGCTCCGTTGGCAGTTTTCGAGCCACCCGATGGCGCACGTTGTTGTGATCGACGAAGACCCGCGGCTGCTCGCGGAGCAGGTGCAGCGTGTCTTTCCAACAGATCTGGTGACGGTTGCAACGGACCCGGCCGCGGGGTTGTCGGCGCTGCGGGACCTGTCGGCCGACGTCGTCCTGCTCAGCGTCGGCCCGCGCGGCCGGCGCGCGATCGACCTTTACGAGGAGATCCGGCGGCTGGACCCGCTGGTGCCCGTCATCTTCGCGACCGGCGGTAACGACGCCGAGGTCGCCATCGAAGCCATGCGGCGCGGGGCGTTCGACTACGTGCGCAAGCCGACGGACCTCGAACAGCTGCGAACCATCCTGGTGGAGGCGATCGAGGTCCGGCGGCAGTCGCGCGCCTACGCGCCCGTGGGCGACGCGGCGCCCGACGCGGGCGGCGCCGACGCGCTGTTCGGCACCTGCCCCGCCATGCTGGAGGTGTACAAGGCGATCGGTCTCGTCGCCGACCGGGACGTGACCGTCCTGGTCACGGGCGAGAGCGGGACGGGCAAGGAGGTCGTCGCCCGCGCCATTCACCGACACAGCCGCCGCGCCAAGGCGGCGTTCACCGCGTTGAACTGCGCCGCGATTCCCGAGACGCTGCTGGAGAGCGAGCTGTTCGGGCACGAGAAGGGGGCGTTCACGGGCGCGGACCGCCGTCGCATCGGCAAGTTCGAACGCCACAACGGCGGGACGATCCTGCTGGACGAGATTGGCGACATCGCGCCCGCGCTGCAGCCCAAGATCCTGCGGCTCTTGCAGGAGCAGACGTTCGAGCGCGTCGGCGGGAACGAGACGGTCCGCACGGACGTGCGCCTGGTGGCCGCCACGCACCGCGATCTGCGGGCGCTGGTCGCCGAAGACAGGTTTCGTCTGGACCTGTTCTATCGGCTGGGCGTCTTCACGATCCACCTGGCGCCTCTGCGCGAGCGCGGGAGCGACATCCCGCTCATGGTGCAGCACTACGTCCAGCAGTTCAGCCGCGAGCTGGGGCGCGACGTTCGGGACGTCGCGCCCGACGTGATGGAGAAGCTTTGCGCGTACGCGTGGCCCGGCAACATCCGCGAATTGCAGAACGTCCTCAAACAGGCGGTGCTGCGGGCGCAGGGCAGCACGCTGGTGTCGGCTTTTCTGCCGGTGCTGGGGCGCACCGCGCGCGCCGCCGTGGTGGTCGCCCCCGAGCTAGCCCGCCGGCCGGCGGCCCCCAGCCTGTCCGAGTTCGAGACCTTCCTGCGCGGACGGGTCGCCGCGCCCGACGTGAAGGACCTCTACGCCGACGCGCGCGAATACGTCGATCGGTTCCTGTTCACGCTGGTCCTCGAGCGGACGCGCGGCAACTACAGCGCCGCCGCGCAGCTTCTGGGGATCTCGCGCCAGACGCTGCGGCGCCGGCTGCCGACGCTGGGGATCTCCGTCGCGCGGTCGGTGGCGCTGGACTGACAGCGGCACGCTTCGTGCCGCGTTTTCACGGAAAAGGAGTTACCGATGCCGACGATCAATGCCAAGGACGGTTCCGCAATCTTCTACAAGGACTGGGGCAAGGGGCGCCCCATCGTGTTCAGTCACGGGTGGCCGCTGAGCGCGGACGCCTGGGACGAGCAGCTCGCGTTCTTCGCCGCGAAAGGCTTCCGGGTGATCGCGCACGACCGGCGCGGCCACGGGCGATCCACGCAGACGTGGGAAGGCAACGACATGAACACCTACGCCGACGATCTGTCGAGCGTCATCGAGAAGCTGGATCTGCACGACGCCGTGCTGGTCGGCCATTCGACGGGTGGTGGCGAGGTCACGCGCTACCTGGGCCGGCACGGCACCAGCCGCGTGGCGAAGGCGGTGCTGGTAGGCGCGATCCCGCCGCTGATGCTGAAGACCGAAACCAACCCGCGCGGCCTGCCGATCGCGGCGTTCGATCAGTTGCGTGCCGGGATGGCCAAGGACAAGGCCCAGCTCTACAAGGACCTGGCGTTTCCGTTCTACGGCGCCAACCGCCCCGGAACGACCGTCTCGGCCGGGCTACGCGAGCAATTCTGGTTTCAGTCGATGCAGGCCGGCTACAAGGCCTCCTACGACTGCATCAAGCAGTTCTCGGAGACGGACTTCACCGAGGACCTGCGGCGAATCGACATCCCGGTCCTCGTCATCCACGGCGACGACGATCAGATCGTCCCGATCGTCGCCGCCGCCCTGGTGTCCTCGAAGGTCCTCGCGCACGCCACGCTGAAGGTCTACGAAGGCGCCCCGCACGGCCTGACCGCCACGCACCGCGATCAGTTCAACGCCGACGTGCTGGCTTTCATCAGCGCCTAGCGCCTTTCGGAGCTCCGGGCTTCAGCGGTATCCTCCTGGCGCGGCGGCCCCCCCGCCAGCCGGGATGGCGAAATGGTAAACGCGGCGGACTTAAAATCCGCTGACGCGAAAGCGTCTTGTGGGTTCGAGCCCCACTCCCGGCACATGAAGCCTTGGGTGCAGGGACTCGTGTTGGGGCTGCTGTGTGTCGGGGCGTTCGCGGCGGGCGTCTCGGGCGGGTTCGTCATGGATGACGGGTACGCGATCGTCCATCACCCGGTGGTGCAAGGGACGGCGCCCCTGCTGGATGCGTTCAAGCTGTCGTTCTGGGG
>JBJMQQ010000220.1:0-20323 GCA_045802645.1 Polyangia bacterium | reverse complement strand
CGGCGCCCGATCGAAGCGTGCGCGGCTGCCCGGTCGTACGGCGTGGCCGCGCGCCGCCAGGGCGCCGATCAGCTTGTGCTGGTTCCAGCGCGCGACCCGATTGAGGCACCACAGCGTGTACCGGCCCACGGCGGCGTATGGTGCCCCCGCCCGGCGCGCCGCGCCAAATACTGGTCGTCGCCGTCAGTGTCGGCGCGGGCCGTGCGCCCCCAGCAGGTCGCTGCGGGTCAGGATGCCGACGGGGCGCGTGGGGGACGCCCGCTCGACGACGACCAGACGGCCCACGCCTGCGGTCAGCATCTGATCCAGCGCCTGGCGCAGCGAGCTGTCGGTGAAGACGACCACCGGCGGGCGCCGCACCAGGCGGCGCAGCTCGCCGATTGCCGACGGAGCCAGCAGGTCGCGCCGGGTCAGGACGCCGATGACGCGGCCGTCGCGCTCGACGACCGGGTAGCCCTGGTGATCGCTGCCGGCGGCGCCCGACGCCAGCCAGGCGCGCGCCCCGTCGGCCGTCGTGTCGGCGTCGAACGTCACGGGCTGCCGCGTGGCGCTGTCCTTGACCAGCAGCTGGTCCAGCAGATCGGCGGCGTACTCGCTGCTGACGCGCACGCCGCGCCGGGCGATCTTCTCCGTCATGATCGAGTTGCGCATCAGCAGCGACGAGAGAAAATGCGCCGTCACGCCGCCGGCCAGCAGCGGCAGCAGCGCGATCGGCTGGCGGGTGGTCTCGAACGCGAACACGATCGACGCCAGCACGGCGCGCGACGCGCCCGCGAACATCGACGCCATCCCGACCAGCGCCGCGACGCGCACGTCCAGGCCGATGCCGGGGGCCAGCGCCACGACGGCCGCCCCCAGCGCGGCCCCGACGCCGCCGCCAATCGTGAAGAGCGGGGCCAGCGTGCCGCCCGATGTCCCGCTGCCCAGCGAGATGGACCACGACACGAACTTCCAGGCGCACAGGACGACGACGGCCGTGATGGTGAGGCGCCCCGACAGGATGTGGTCGATGTTGTCGTAGCCGACGCCCAGCGTGTGCGGCGCGATGAGACCGACGACACCGACGGCGACGCCGCCCAGGGCGGGCCACCACATCCAGTGGATGGGCAGCTTCTCGAAGCCGTCCTCGATCGCGTACACCAGCTTCGTGACCGCCACCGATGACACGCCCACCAGCGCCCCGATCAGCGCGTAGCAGGCCAGCGACGCGGCGTTCGCGGGCAGGAAGTCGCCGGCGGCGAAGGCCGGCGCCGTGCCGACCAGCGCGATGCGGACCGCGGTGGCCGCGGCGGCCGCCAGCGCGACGGGGATCAGCGAGCGCGCGCGCAGCTCGAACAGCAGCAGCTCGACGGCCAGCAGCACCGCGGCGACGGGGCTGCCGAACGTGGCGGCCATCCCGGCGGCGGCGCCGGCCGCCAGCAGCGTCTTTCGTTCGGCGGCCGTGGTGTGCAGGATCTGTCCGACCAGCGAGCCCAGCGCGCCGCCGGTGGCGATGATCGGGCCCTCGGCGCCGAACGGGCCGCCCGTGCCGATGGCGACCGCCGCCGAGAGCGGCTTCAGGAACGTGATGCGGGGCGGGATGCGGCTCTGGTTCGTGAGGACCTGCTCCATCGCCTCCGGGATGCCGTGGCCGCGAATGGCCTTCGAGCCGTAGCGCGCCATCAGGCCGACGATGATGCCGCCCACGACCGGAACGGCGATGACGGCGGCGCCCAGGTGATTGCCGGCGGGCGACGTGAACGCGCTCGACAGGCGCCCGTAGAACGCCAGGTTCGTGATGAGCCCGATGAGGCGGGTCAGGATCTGGGCGATGAAGCCGGCGGCGATGGCGATCGCGATCGACAGTCCGCAGAGCCAGGCGACGCGACCGTCGACGGGGCGCACGTCGACGGGCATGTGTGCGGCGTCCAGCGCGGGCGCCAGGGACGGCGCGATGGGCAGCGCCCCCTCGATCGAAGTTCCGGCGCCGGTGGTTTCATGAGGGTCGGGCATGGGGTCGGTCCTCTTCTTCGAAAAACATCGGGGCGGCCGTCTGATCGGACACGCCCAGCGCGTCGGTCAGCGCGCGCAGCGACGTCGCCAGCGCGCGCCGTCGGGGCGGCGACAGCCCGCGGATGGCAGCCACCAGCATCTCCTGGGCGACCGCTGGCGCCGTCCGGTGCAGGGCCCGCCCGCGCGGCGTCAGCGTGACGATCTGACGGCGGCGGTCATCCGGCGACGGTGAGCGGGCCACGAGGCCGCGCTTCGCCAGCCGCGTGACGACCACGGATACCGAGCTCTGGTGCGTCATCGTCCGCTCGGCCAGCTCGTTGATCGACAGGCCGCCCGGCTGCGCCGCCAGCACGCGGACGACGAACAGCTGGGCGCCGCTGATCCCCGTGCGCCCCTGCGCCATCCGCGCCGACTCCCCCAGCGCCCGAATCAACTTCCGGATCGCATCCAGCGCCACGACGCCGTGGCGGTCCGCTGCGTCTCGCGTTGACGGAGCTGGGCTTCGCCCAGCGGAGTCGTCGCGGGAGGTCCAAGGAACCCTCCCAGGGTTCCTGTTTGAACGATCCATGGGGACCCATATAATTGGGCGGGCGGGCCTCGTCAAGCGGCCGTTTCGTTCTAGAAGTCGGGGCCTTCGGGCGCGACCTTCGTGTCCAGCGTCAGCGACAGCTCGTACGGCTTCGGGCCGTAGAGGAAGCGGTACTTCGCGTAGAGGCTGGTCACACGCTTGACGTACTCGCGGGTCTGCGCGAAGGCGATCAGCTCGACGAACTCGTCGGTGGGGTGGCTGCCGTGCTGCGTGCACCAGCGCGCCATGGCGCGTGGTCCGGCGTTGTAAGCGCCGGCCGCCAGCGGGATCTCGCCGGCGAACTTCTTGAACAGCGAGCCGATGTAAAGCGCGCCCAGGTGGATGTTCACGTCGGGCTCGTAGAGCTGGTCGGGGAAGAACGGCTCGCCCGCGGTGGCGGCGACCTTCGCGCTGGTCGGCGGGATCATCTGCAGCAGCCCGCGCGCGTCGGCGTACGAGACGTCGTGCGGGTCGAACCCCGACTCCTTGCGCATGATCGCGTAGAGATACAGGTCGGGGTTGCCCGCCGGCGGCCCGAACTTTTCGACCAGCGGCGCGTAGGCGCGCGGGAAGGCCCCCTCCCAGAACGCGCGCACGCCGGCGTCATCGTGCGGGTCGGCCGACAGCGCGCCCGGATCGTGCGACTCGGCAAAGCGATACGCGCGGTGGAAGTCACCGGCGCGCTTGTAGAGGCCCAGCAGCCAGGCCGACGCCTTCGCGCCGCCCGCGTGCTGCAGGATGGTCTTCTCAGCGCGCTCGACCTCGTCGCCGGCCTCCGGGCCGAGCCCGGCCTCGGTCATCTCCAGCGCGCGCGCCACGACGGGGTCGCTGGCAGCCTTGGCGGGATTGGCGACCTCGATCTTCTTCGGGGGCAGGCGCACTGGTTCCGGCTGCCCGGCCTGCGCCAGGCGCGCCCGCGCGAGGAGGCCGTAGAACGACAGCGGCGCGCGCCGCACCAGCGCCCGGTACTGCTCGCGTGCCTCCGATTTCGCGGCGTCGGAGGCACCCAGCTTCTCCCGGAATCGCGCGCGCCAGTAGGCGACGCGGTCGCCCCGCTCGTCGGTGGTGATGCCGGTGGCTGGCAGGCGCGCGTACCGTTCCAGGCCGCTGGTGGCCGCCGCGGCGTCGCCCAGCAGGAAGTGGGCGAACGCGACACACCAGGCCGCGTCGTCGGCGAACGGGCTGGATCCGAATCGCGCCAGCGTCGCTTCCAGCGCTGGCAGCCCCTCGCGAAAACGCCCCCGGTTGTACTCGAGCCAGCCCGACAGGTACTGCGCCTCGGCGGCGTAGCGCGAGCTCGGATAGGCGGTGACCACGCGCCGGTAGCCGGCGATGGCCTCGTCGTCGCGGTCGGCGCGCGACAGGGCCCGCGCGCCGTGGAACGCCGCCGAAGCCGCCTTGTCGCCGGTCAGATGCGGCACGGCGGCCAGCAACATCTCGCCGGCCTTGGCGTAGTCGCGCCGCATGTGGAACTTGGTCATGCCGATCTGGTAGTCGCGCTCGGCGGCCAGCTCGGGCGGCAGCTGCGCCGGGAGCCGGTCCAGCTCGGCCAGCGCGTCGTCCCAGTGGCGGTCCTTGGTCAGCGACTCGGCGCGCCGCAGCCGATCGGCGGGAGACAGCGCCGCCTCGGCCGCGGGCGGCGGGGCGGCGGGTGTGACGGTCGTGGGTGCTTCGGCGGTCGGTCCCGGCGGGGCGGCGCGGCGCAGCGCTTCGTCCGCCAGCGGGTGCGCGGGGAACTCGCGCGCAATGGCCAGCAGGCGCTTGCGCGCGCCCTCGGCGTCCCGGCCCGCCAGGTCCTCGGCGATGCGGAACCGCAGCAGCGGCACGTCGGCAGTCGTGGGCGTCGCCTTCTTCAAGAGGTGGTCGTAGGCCTTCGCGGCGGCGGCGCGGTCGCCCAGCATCCACTGGCAGTCGGCGATGCGAAACGCGGCCATCGCGACCGGGCGCCCGCCGCCCTTTCCGCGCCCGGCCCGCTCGAACGCGGCGCGGGCGGCCCGGTAGTCGCCGTCGTAGAACTCGCTTTCACCCAGCAGGAACGCCGCCCAGTCCTCGCTCTTCACGCCATCGGCCAGCGCAGCGCGCAACGCGCGCGCGGCGTCGTGATACTCGCCGGCGCGATAGGCCGCGAACCCGCGACCGAGGTGCCCGGCGCCCGATGCGGCGCGAACGGTGCCGGGCGCGGCGAGCATGGCGAACAGCAACAGCGCGGGGGGCAGGCGCGACACGCGCGCATTTTACCCACGCAATCGCCCGACCACGCAACCGCTGGCGCGTGGCTCCCGAAAACGAAGCTACCTATGCTAGAAGGGAGACCGCGATGGGAAGCGTCAACAAGGTCATCTTGATCGGCAACCTGGGCGCCGACCCGGAGCTGAAATACACGCCGTCGAACCGGCCGCTCTGCAACCTGCGCATTGCCACGACTGAGGTCTTCAAGGACAAGTCGGGGCAGCGGCAGGAAAAGACCGAGTGGCACCGGGTCACCGTATGGGGCGATCAGGCGGAGAACTGCAACAAGTACCTCGCCAAGGGGCGCTCCGTTTACATCGAGGGGCGCCTGCAGACGCGTTCCTACGACAAGGACGGACAGAAGCACTACGCCACCGACATCGTCGCCGACCGCGTCGTCTTTCTGGGCAGCGGCGGAGGCGGAGGTGGCGGCGGCGGGGGTGGCGGCGGTGAAGGCCGCGGTCGCTCGGGCGGCGGCTTCGGCGGCCGCGGCGAGAGCGGTCCGGACGAGCCGATGGAGGGCGGTGGCAGCGGCCCCGGCCCCGGCCCTTCGGACGACGACATCCCGTTTTGAGCATCTCCTGACGTCCCGGGGACCCTGAGAGGGGTCCCGGCCGCGTCCGCTCCAGCCCGGTCGGCAAACTGCCGATTCCACCTGGGAATCCATGTGGGTAGGTCGCTGGCAGCTGGCTCTTTGCGCGCTCGGCGGTGGGCTCTGTGTGCCTGCCCTCGTCGGGGGAAGCGACATGGGCGGCGGTCGCTCGGCTGTCGCGGACCTGCAGGCGGAGTCCCATCCGACGGCGGCGGCCGATGCCGTCGTGGCCGAGCCGGGGACGCCCTTCGCGTCACCGGGTCACGGCCCCCACGTCCCCTTCCGGGTGCTGGCTGCCCCGCGCGAGATCGTCCTTTCGTTCGACGACGGTCCCGATCTGCGCGGGACGCCGCTGATCCTCGACGAGCTGGATCGCCGCGGGCTGAAGGCGATCTTCTTCGTGACGGGGTGGCGGCTCAAGGGTGACCGGCCGGAAGAGGCCGCCCGGCGTGACCTGGTCCGCCGCATCGCCGCGCACGGCCATCTGGTGGCGAACCACACCATGAGCCACCACAACCTCTGTCAGAACCCCACCGAGCAGGCGACGGAGATCGACGACAACGCCGAGCTGATCGCCGCGACCACGGGCGTACGCCCGTTCCTGTTCCGGTCGCCGTACGGGGCGTTCTGCCGCAGCCTGGACGCGACCCTGCAGGCGCGCGGGCTCGTCGACATCGGCTGGAACCTGGACCCCCAGGACTGGAAGGTCGACCGCGACGAGGAGTACGTCTACACGTACCTGATCCGCAAGCTCACCCAGCTCAAGGGGCGGGGGATCCTGCTGCTGCACGACACCCACCTGGCGTCCGTTCACGCGCTGCCGCGAATCCTGGACTGGATGGCCCGCGAAAACGCCCGCGACGTTCGGGCCGGCCGCGCGCCCATCACCATCACGGACTACCGGGCCATCATCCCCCGGCGCGACCTGTCGGCCGGTGGATTACCGCAGCTTGTTGGCGCCCTGGTCGCAGACGCGGCAGGATCAGTTCAGCGCCACCTCCGCTGAGCCGGGGCGGGCCGCCCCCACCATGTTCCTGTTCCGCGACATCGCGCCCGGCGATCTGGACGACCTCCAGCGCGCCGCGGTTCACCTGGATTCGGTGAATCTCCCGGACGACCGGGCGTCGCTGACCGAAATCATCGCCCGCTCGCGCGCGTCGTTCGCCGAAGAGCTCCCGGTCGCCGACCGGTGCTTCGTGTTCGTGACGACGGACGGCCCGTCTGGGCCGGTGCTGGGGACGTCGATGATCTTCGCGCAGCACGGCAGCCGGCGGGTCCCGCACGTCTTCTTCGACGTGCTGGACGAAGAGCGCTACAGCGAGACGCTGGACGTCCACTTTTCCCATCGGGTCCTGCGCATTGGCTACAACTACAAAGGCCTGACCGAGATCGGCGGCCTGGTCCTGCTGCCGGAGCTGCGGCGCCACCCCGAGCGGCTGGGCCGCTCGCTGGCGTACATCCGCTTCCTGTACCTGGCCCGCCACCGCGCGCTTTTCCGCGAGGAAGTCTTGTCCGAGCTGATGCCGCCGCTGGAGCCGGACGGAACCAGCCTGCTGTGGGAGTCGCTGGGACGGAAGTTCACGGGGCTCAGCTACCAGGAGGCCGACCGGCTCTCGCAGAGCAACAAGGAGTTCATCCGGGCTCTGTTCCCACAGGACCCGATCTACGTGACCTTGCTGCCGCCGCACGTGCAGGAGCTGATCGGGCAGGTCGGCCCCGACACGCGCGGCGTCGAGAAGATGCTTCGCGCGGTGGGCTTTTCGTTCGCCAGCCGCATCGATCCGTTCGACGGGGGGCCGCACTTTCAAGCGCCCACCGACGAGATCTCGATCGTGCGCGCGACGGGCGCGGCGCGCGTCGCCGATCCGCTGGCGCCCGAGCTGACGGCCGCCGTGCGCACCGTGCTGGTCGCTCGCGAGCGCCCGCAGACGCCGCGCTTCCTGGCCGTGCGCACCGAAGCGCGCTGGCCGGCCGTGCCCGAGCCGGAGGCGCGCATCCATCTGTCGGAAGAGGTGCGCCGCGCGCTGGACGTGGCGAGCGGCGACGAGGTCGCCGTGGTCGCCATCACGCGCGGTTGAGTCTCGCCCCGCCGCGCGCGTTCTCTGTTAGGGTCTACCGCGCATGTCTTCCACGATCTTCATCGTCGACGACGAGAAAAACATCCGGCGCACGGTGCGCATGGTGCTGGAGGGTGAGGGGTTCAACGTCGAGGAGGCCTCGAGCGGCGAGGAGGCGCTGGCCCGCTTGCCGGAAGTCGCCGCCGACGTGCTGCTGCTGGACGTCCAGCTTCCCGGCATATCGGGACTCGACACGCTGGAGCGGATGGCGAAGCTGAAGGCCGAGACGCAGCCGACGATCATCATGATCTCGGGCCACGCCACGCTGGCCGACGCCGTGCGGGCCACCAAGGCCGGGGCCTACGACCTCATCGAAAAGCCGCTGGACCGCGAGCGCCTGATGGTCGCCCTGCGCAACGCGCTCGAGCGGCGGGCCATGGCCCGGGAGGTCGAGGGGCTGCGCGCGATGGCCGAGGAGCGGTCCGAGATGGTCGGCCAGAGCGCGGCCATGAACGCGTTGAAGGCGCAGATCGCCAAGGTCGCGCCCACCCGCACGCGCGTCCTCATCACCGGCGAGTCGGGAACGGGGAAAGAGCTGATCGCGAAGGCCATCCACCGGCAGAGCGCGCTGGCGGCCAAGCCCTACGTGAAGGTGAACTGCGCGGCCATCCCGAAGGAGCTGATCGAGTCCGAGCTGTTCGGGCACGAGCGCGGGGCGTTCACCGGCGCGACGGCCCGCAAGCGGGGCCTCTTCGAGATGGCGGACGGCGGGACCATCTTCCTCGACGAGATCGGGGACATGAACCTGTCCGCCCAGGCCAAGGTGCTGCGTGTCCTGCAGTCGGGCGAGTTCTCGCGAGTCGGCGGCGAGCAGGTGCTGAAGGTCGACGTTCGCGTCATCGCCGCGACGAATCGCGATCTGCAGGCCGGCGTGGCGGCCGGCGAGTTCCGGGAGGATCTCTTCTTTCGGCTCAACGTGGTTCCGCTGCGCGCGCCGCCGCTGCGCGATCGCGCGGACGATGTCCCCCTGCTGGCCGCCGCCTTCGTCGAGCTGGCCTGCCGCGAAAACGGCATGAAATTGAAGCCGATCTCCGACGACGCGCTGGCGGTCCTGTCGGCCTATTCGTGGCCCGGCAACGTGCGCGAGCTGCGCAACGAGATCGAACGCCTGGTGATCCTGTCCGAGGAGAGCATCGGTGTCGGTGACCTGCGCGACGAGATCGTCGCCGAGGTGTCACGCAGCCGCCGCGACGCAGCCGCCGCGCCCACCGAGTTGCCGCGGGTCGAGCTGCCGGCCGAGGCGCGTGCGCTGCCGCTGCGTGAGTTCCGCGACCACATGGAGCGCGAGTACATCCGCATCAAGCTGGACGAGAACGGCTGGAACATCTCGCGCACCGCCGCGCTGCTGGGCATCGAGCGCACCAACCTGCACAAGAAGATGCGCGCGCTGGGGCTGTCGCGCGACAGCCAGGGGACGCCGCCGGCGTGAGGCGAGGCGGGTTCGGCCTGGCCGGAATCCTGGGCTTCACGGCGGTCGCCGCCGGCGCGTTCGGCGCGCACGCGGTGCGGGCCCGGCTCACGCCCGCCATGATGGAGATCTATCGCACCGGCGCGCTCTACCATCTGGTGCACGCGGTCGCGGCGCTGGCCGTCGCGGCGGCGGGCGACCGCCTGCGCCGCCGGCGCGCGATCCTGGCCCTGCTGACCGCCGGGGTCGTCGTGTTCGCCGGGAGCCTCTACGCGCTGGCGCTGACGGGCGTCGGCGTGCTGGGCGCGGTCACCCCGCTCGGCGGCCTCATGTTGCTGGCTGCCTGGGCGCTGCTGGCGGCCGAAGCGCTGCCCGCCCGCGCTACCTGAGGACGGCCCAGATGGCCGCTGCCGTCGCACCCAGCAAGCTGGTCAGAAGGCCCACGCCCGTCAGCAACTTGCGTTGATCGTAGTGGGCCTGCATCTGCTCGATGAGCGCGATCTGTGACCCGCGGTCGGCAATCGTCGCGGCCAGCCGGTCGATGGTCTGGTAGGTCGACAGCAGCGCGCCGTGCGGGGCACGGATCTCCGCCGCCACCCGTCCCAGCTGCTCGGTGAGCTCCGCCGCCTCGCGCTCGGCCAGCACGCGATCGCGCTGGCGCCCGGCGATGCTGGCCGCCATCGACGTGGCCGCCGCGCGCCGGGCGGCTACCGCCTGTTCAAGCTTGGTCTTGGCGCCGGCCGCCGCGGTCCGCAACGCGATCGAGTTGTCGCGAAGGTCCGCCAGTTGCCGGTCGAGCCGCTCCGTGAGCTGCTCCAGCGCCCGCTGCTCGTCCGCGAGCCCGACGGCCTCATGCGCGAGCTGGGCGGCGCGCGCCTGACTGAGACCCCCGCTGGCCATCTCGCGCGCCAGCCGGGCGCGCTCGTCCTTCACGCGCCCGAGCCGCGCGCCCGCCACGCCGCGGTCATCGGCCGCGCCGCGCAGGATCTCGTCGGCGTCGCGGCTCGCCCGGTCGCTGGCCCGCAGTTCGACCTCGGCCGCCTCTTCTTGCGATGTCAATCGGGCCGCCTCGGCGGTCTGCAGTGTGTCGGCGGCGGTCAGATCGGCGGCGGCCGATTCGCGGCGGGCGTGGGCCCGGCCGATCGCCTCCAGCAGGCCGGTCAGGTCCGGGTGCTGGATCCCCTCGCGCAGGATGGTCGTCCCCAGCGCGGTGACGGCGCCGGTCAGCAACGCCTCGGCGCCGGCGCGCTCGTCGCTCAGGCGCCGCCGGCGCTCGCCCGCGTCCAGCTTGTCGCGCAGGTAGACGTAGATGTAGCCGATGGCGTCGCCTGCCCACCGGATTCCGGTCGGTGACTTCGCCACCGCTGCGCCCGGGCCGCCCCTGAACGCGACGGTGGCCGGCCCGGTCAGACCCATCGGACGCGGCGTCGCCGCCATTGTCCGCAGGTAAGCGGCCGGCGCGCGGACCCGATCGGGAATACTCCCGATTGCGGCGGCGAACTTGGCCGTGGGCGCGCCAAGCCACCGGCCACACTGTGAGCAGAAGCTCAAGTGGTCGGCGTTGGCGTGAGAGCAATGCCGGCAGGCGCGCATCGGCGGTGGTGAGTTTACTTTATCCGTGGTACCGATTTGATATGAACGCCGCCGCCAAGACGAGCTGCCAGCTCATCGAGAAGACGTTGCGCAAGAGCCCTGCGTTCAAGAAGGTCGACGAGGGGCTTTACGTCGTGAAGCAGGGGTCGTCGATCGTCATGATCAACGTCATCGCCTGGAATCCCGATCGGGCGGTGGTCCGTTGCGTCGCCCAGCTGGTCAAGGGCGTGACGATGGAGGTCCCCCTGGCGTTGCAACTGCTGGAAATGAACGCCCTCCTGCGGTTTGGTGCGTTCGCGTACGTCCCGGCTGGCGACGTCATCATTTTCTCTCATACGTTGCTGGGCGGCGACACGCTGGACCAAGAAGAGCTGACCACCACCATCCGCGACGTTGCCATCATCGCCGACGAATACGACGACCGCATCGCCGCCCGTTACGGCGGCCAGACCATGCAGGAACTGCTGGAAGAGAGCGTCGTCGAGCACTTCCGTTCGGCGCACGGCCGCGACCATTTCAAGGCCTAGCGGCGAAGGGCCGATCAGCGAAAAGGGCGCGTCGTGACGGGCGCGAAGAACAACATTCTGGAGGCGGTCGGCGGCACGCCGATCGTCAAGCTGCAGAAGCTGGCCCGCCACGTCGCCGCCGACATCTACGTCAAGTGCGAGTATCTGAACCCGGGCGGCTCGATGAAGGACCGGGTGGCGCGCAACATCGTCACCGACGCCGAGCGCCGCGGCCTGCTCGGTCCGGGCGGCACCATCGTCGAGGCGACCAGCGGCAACACCGGCATGGGCCTGGCGCTGGTCGCGGCGCTCCGCGGCTATAGCTGCGTCTTCGTGATGCCCGACAAGATGTCGCCCGAGAAGGTGGCCGGGCTGCGCGCGTTCGGGGCGCGGGTCGTCATCTGCCCGACCGCCGTCGAGCCGGAAGACCCCCGCAGCTACTACCAGACCGCCAAGCGAATCGTCGCCGAGACCCCCGGCGCGTTCTACGCGAACCAGTACCACAACCCCGCCAACCCCGACGCGCACTACACGTCGACGGCGCCCGAGATCTGGCAGCAGACCAACGGTGAGGTCGACGTCTTCGTGGCCGGGATGGGGACCGGCGGAACGATCTCGGGCTGCGGGCGCTTTTTCAAGGAGAAGAAGCCCGAGTTCCGCCTGGTGGGCGTCGATCCGATCGGGTCGCTCTACTACGAGTTCGTGAAGACCGGCCGCATGACGCGCCCGTTCGCCTACTACGTGGAAGGCATCGGCGAGGACTTCCTGCCGAGCACCATGAACCTGAAGCTGGTCGACGAGATCGTGCGCGTCGACGACAAGGAATGCTTCCTGATGACGCGCGAGCTGGTGCGCCAAGAGGGGCTGTTCGTCGGCGGCAGCTCGGGCGCGGCGGTGGCGGGCGCCATCAAGTACGCCGAGGCCAGCAAGCGCAAGGAGAACATCCTGGTGCTGCTGCCCGACGGCGCGCAGAAGTACCTCTCGAAGATCTTCGACGACAAGTGGATGCGCGAAAACGGGTTCCTCGACGAGCCCGATCCGCTGGGGACCGTCGGTGAGCTGCTGCGCCGCAAGAAGCAGCGCGCGCTGATCACCGCCAAAAAGGGCGAATCCGTTCGCGACGTGATCGCCAGCATGCGCGACACCGGCTTTTCTCAGCTGCCGGTGCTGGAGAGTGAAGGCGGCCGGCTGGTCGGCATCGTCGCCGAGTCCGATCTCCTCGACTTCCTGGTCAAGGGCGAGGGCGGCCTGGACGCGCCGATCGACGCGCTGGTCGAGTCGGACTACGCGACCGTCTCGCCCGCGACCCGCGTCCACCTGCTGCGCAACATTTTCAACGACGCCAAGATGGTCGTCGTCGAGAGCGGTGACACCATCACGGGCGTGATCACGAAGATCGACCTCATCGAGTTCCTGGCGGAGCGGCGGGCATGAAAAAGCGGCGAACGGCACCGGCTCCCAAGTTCGAGACCCTGGCGATTCACGCCGGACAGGCCCCCGAGCCGGTCACGGGCGCCGTCATGACGCCGGTGTTCTTGACGTCGACCTACGCCCAGACGGGGCCCGGCCGCCACAAGGGGTTCGAGTACTCACGCACCCAGAACCCGACCCGCTTCGCGCTGGAGGCGAACCTGGCGGCGCTGGAGGGCGGCGCCTGGGGACTGGCCTTCAACGCGGGCGTGGCCGCCTCGACGGCGGTGCTGTCGACGCTGGACGCGGGCGACCACGTGGTGGCCGGCGACGACGTCTATGGCGGCACGTATCGCCTGTTCGACAAGGTGTTCCGCCGGTTCGGTCTGACGTTCACCTACGTGGACGCCCGGGACCCGGCCGCCGTCGCCGCGGCGATCGAGCCCAACACCAAGCTCTGCTGGATCGAGACGCCCACGAATCCGCTGCTGCGCCTGGCGGACATCCGCGGCATCGCCAAGGTCTGCGCGGCGCGCGGGGTGCGCCTGTGCGTCGACAACACCTTCATGACGCCGTACTTCCAGCGCCCGCTGGACCTGGGCGCCGACCTGGTCGTCCACTCGACGACCAAGTATCTGAACGGGCACTCGGACGTGGTCGGCGGCGCCGTCATCGGCCGCGACCCGGAGCTCCGCGCGCGGGTGGCGTTCGTCCAAAATTCGATGGGCGGCAGCCAGCCGGCCTTCGACAGCTTCCTGGTCCTGCGCGGCACCAAGACCCTCGCCGTCCGCATGGACCGGCACCAGCAGAACGCACTGGCCGTCGCCCGCTGGCTGGAGGCGCGTCGCGACGTCGACGCGGTCATCTACCCCGGCCTCAAATCGCACCCGCAGCACGCGCTGGCGCGGCGCCAGATGACCGGCTTTGGCGGCATGGTCGGCTTCACCTTCGGCAACGGCCGGGGCGCGCTGGGGAAGGCCCGCCGCTTCCTGGAACGGCTGCGGGTCTTCACCTGCGCGGAATCGCTGGGCGGCGTCGAGTCGCTGGCCGAGCACCCGGCCATCATGACCCACGCCTCGATCCCGCCCGACCGCCGCCGCGCGCTGGGGATCAGCGACGGCCTGGTGCGGCTCTCCGTCGGGATCGAGCACGCCGACGACCTGATCGCCGACCTCGAGCAGGCGATGCGCGGCTAAGCCGCGGAACGGGCGGCGATGGCCACCCGGAGCGTTTCGATCGCGCCCCGCAGCACGTCGGCGATCGCCGGGCGGGCCAGGATCATCTCCACGTCCAGCCGGTCGCCGGCCATGGCCGCGGGCAGCGCCGCCTCGACGGTCACGCCGCCCATCACGCGGACGGTCTCCAGCAGCGCGGGGTGGGCGAACGCGGACCGCGGCGAGGCGTTCAGCAGCAGGATGGGCTTGCCTTCCAGCTCGCCGCTGCCGACCAGCCAGTCGAGCGCGTTCTTCATCACGCCCGAGACCCCGTGCGCGTACTCGGGGCTGCAGATCATCAACCCGTCCGCCTCCCGCAGGGCTCGCCGGAAGGCCAGCACCGGCGCTGGCGCGCTCCCCCCGTCCAGATCATCGAGGTCGGGGTTGAACGGGGGCACGTCGCCGAGCGCTTCGTAGAACGACAGCTCGACGTCGGCCGGCGCCAGCCGCTGCGCTGCCCGCAGCAGCGTGGTGTTCTTCGAGCTGCCGCGCAGGCTGCCCGAGATGGCCAGGATCCGCGCGCCCATCGTCAGGGCTGAAAGCCTGCTCCGCCCCGTCCCGGCTCGCAACCGGAGAAAATGTGCAGGTCGCCGGTGCCCGCGTAGGCGTCGCACGCGGCGCCGTGCAGGCGCAGCCGACCGGAGGTGGGGACATAGGTCCAGTTGGTGTTGGCCGGGTCGTATTGATAGGTCTTGGTGCCGACGTTGACCTGCAGCTGGTTGGTCTGCGACGCCGGGAGCGGGGGCGTCAACGTGACCTCACAGACGGCGTACGACATGATGTCCGCCACGGCTTTGCTCACGCCGCCATAGTCGAAGCCCTCGAAATACGAAGGCGAGTTCAGCCCCCCGGCCAAGTAGATCAGGCAATCACTGCCGCTGGAGCCGCCGATCCGGAGCACGGTCGGTTGGCGGTTCGTGTCCCTCATGATGTTCATCGCCTGCTGTTCGGCGTTCGTGCAGTCGTCGTACATCTTCACGCAGTTACCGGACGGCGGCCCGTCCGTGATGAGAACGACGTACCGGCCGCCGTTGCCCGTCGTGCTGGCCGCCCATTGGTCCGCCTTCATCAGGGCCGCCGCGATGGGCCGGTGATCGCTGCTCAGGCACGCCGGAGTCGTCGGAGTGCAATTGTAGGCATCCATCGCGAAGTCCCCGAACCCCGTAACGCGCGAGACGTCCGTCGTGCAGCAACCGGCCTGCGCCGAGCAGCCGCCGTCGGTGTCCGGAAAGTCCAGGAACGAAAACATGATCGTCGGGTGCGGTGGGCCGTGACCTGACGTGACGGTGCTGTAAAAGCCGACCGATTGCCCCAGCGCCTGAGCGGCGGCCTCGAAATGCGTGTTGTTGCTGTCGAGCGGCTGGTTCATGTTCGTCGAACGGTCGAGCGCGATCAGCATCTGCGGAGGCTCCGCCGTGAACGCCACCATGTTCGATCGGGAGCAGCCGCCGTCGGGCGCCCCGCCGTCGATCAGGCCGCCGGTCCCGGACCTTCCACCGGGACCACTGCCTGCAACTCCGCCCGTGGCTCCGCCGCCCGCGCCGCCTTTACTCCCGGCTGCACCGCCGTCCGCCACCGTCGGGTACAGGTGCAGCGTCTGCTCGCAGCCGGCCGCCAGCGCGACCGCCGCAACTCCGAGCAGCCAGCCGCGGCGCGGGTGGCGCATGCCCTCACGGGCGCGAGGCGCCGCCGGCCAGCGCCTCGGCTTCGCTGCGGAACCGGCCGCCGGGGTAGGCGCGCAGGTAGCCGCGGGCGGCGTTGGCCGCGGCCGAGTCGCCCAGGGTGGAAAGGCACTCCGCCCGATGGAAAGCGGCGGCTTCGACCGCGTCGCGCGGCCGCGAGGCGCCGGACGCCAGCTGGTACATCCCGACCGCATGCCGGCAGTCGCCGCGCGAGCGGTAAAGGTCGCCTGCCAGACGGGCGATCTCGGCGCGCCGCTCGCTGTCGGGACGGCGCCGCAGGAACTCGTTCGCCTCGATCAGCGCGCCGTCCGCATCGCCCGACCGGGCGAGCGTTTCGATGATCGACACGTCGGCTTCGGCACGCAGGATCCCGTCGGGATACGTCGAACGGTACTGGCGCCACGCGGACACGGCCGCTGCGGGCTGTCCCATCTTCTCGTTCAGCACCTTGCCGATCTCGTAGGCGGCGTTCTCCGCGCCCGGGCCGTTTCCCTGGGCCGCGAGGCTGCGATAAAGCTGCAGCGCCCGGGGCGCATCGCCCGCCGCGACGGCGGAGCGCGCCGCGATGGCGGGGTCTCGCGCGTCAGCGGCGCTGGGCGCGCCACTGTCGGCCGCGCCGGTCGGGGACGACAGCGCGACGCTGCGGTGATGATTGTGGCGGGCGTGCGCGATGAACGACGGCACGACGAACGAGGGCGCCGCGGCAGCAGGCGCGGGCGCCACCGGGACCGCAGCGACCGGGGCACTGGCGGCGCCAGCGGCGGCGGGCGGCGTGGCCGCCGACGTGTCGTTGCTCGCTTCGCGCGGCGGGCTCTGCCAGCTCTCGCCGGGAGTGAGGCGCGCGAGCGGCCGGTGCGTGGCCGACTCCCAGACCTCGACGATTCCTTCTTCGACATCGACCAGCACGCCCGTGTCCTGCACGGAGATGCCGAACCGGGTGCCGACCACGACCACGCGATAGCCCTCGGCCCGGACGACGAACGGATGCCCGGGCTGCCGGTGCGGCACGCTGAAGCGCACCTCGCCGGCCTCGACGCGCGGGGCGCCGTCATCGATGCGCATCACGCCCGAACGGCCGATGATCGTCTCGACACCACCCTCGAGGGTCAGGTGCCGGGCGCCCGGACCGGCGACGGTCTCGGCGTGCGCCACGACGTGCGGCCGCGCCGCCGGCGCTCGCTCGGGAGCGCGCGGCCACAGCCAGACGGCCGCCACGACGCCCAGGACCGCGGTGCTGGCCACGCCGCCCGCGAACCAGAAGCTGCGGCGGGTGCTCTCGGGCTCGGGCGGGTTGGCGACGGCCGCCCACCCCCGGCGCAGCGTCATGTCGTCCGGACCCCGCAGCGCAGCCTGGTCCAGCGCGCGCCGCAGCTCGGTCGACACGCGGTCCGACCCCTCCGGCCAGTGACGCTGGGTCACTTGATCCTCCGCTTGGCCATCGCCATGAGCTCGGCGCGGGCGTAGTGCAGGCGCGACCAGGCGGTGTTTTCCGGACAGCCGGCGATCTTCGAGATTTCCTCGATCGGGATCCCTTCGATTTCGAACAGGACCAGCACCAGCCGCTTTTTCGGCGACAGCTTGCCGATCATCTCGTCCAAGATCTGCAGGCGCTCGCTGCGCTCGGACGGATCGGGCGCGGGGGGCGGCAGCGGTTCACGGACCAGCAGCGTCGACAGCAGGCCGCGCACCCGGCGGCGGCGCGCGATGCGCCCGGCGTGCCGGGCGGCGATCCGGTAGATCCAGGTCGACAGCCGCGCCTCGCCGCGGAAGCGGCCCAGGCTGCGATAGACGGCGACGAACACCTCTTGAGCGGCGTCTTCGCGGTCTTCGGTCGGTACGCCGAAGGCCGACAGGAACCGGTGTACGACAGGGGCGTACCGGTCGTACAACCCGCGCCAGGCCACCGCGTCGCCACGGCGGCAGCGGGTCACCAACTCGAGATCGCCGTTGGGGCCGCCGCCGCTGCCGGACTGAACCGCTCGAACCAGGCCTGGGGTGTTCACTGTGCCTCTGAACCCATTAGTGCCCCGAGCCCCCTTTAATTCATCAGTAGAACGAAAGACCTAATTGTAGCCCAAGCTCCGCCCAGAACCGGGGCGTTTCGATGATGACGTGACTAATCACGTCATCCGCGATTCGATTGGGGAAACTGGCGGCCCCCATCACCAGCGCCCGTACGAACAGGTCGTGGGGCAGCGGAATTCTCCAGGCGAGCGATGCGTCAAGGCCCGGCGCCGCGCCGATGATGGCGTCCGACCTCGTTCCCTGCGCGGAGGTCGCGCTGATGATGGTCAGGTTGAGCCCCAGACCGGGCTCCAGCCGACCCACGCGGACCGGAAATGCCAGATACGCGTCCATCCCCACCGGGACCTGCACGACCGCGGCGTTGCCGGTGATCGTGGCGCCCCCCATCATGCCCGACCAGGTTGGCCAGTCCGGATAGAGGCCGCTCACCGAAAATCGGAGACCGAGTCGACGGTGCCGGACAGGCCGCTCGACCGCAAAGGAGAGCGACGCTGATGGGTGCGCGCGCCCCCGGTCGCCGACCTGTCCGCCGACGCCGGCCGCGAGCCACCAATCGGGTGGGTGGGGCGGCCCCCGCGGTCGCTCGGGCTGTGAGGACACCGGGCGCTCGACCGCGTCGGGCTCGGCGGACGTGGGTTCCGGCTCCGGGGGCGCAGGCTCAGGCGGAACGGGCGCGGGCTTCGGTTCCGCCGGCGGCCGGGGCGGCGGTTTCGGGACCACCGACGCCGCAGCGGGCGGCACCTCGTACCCGACCTCGTGCCAGTAGCGATCGACGATCAGCGCGGCCGTCTCGGCCAGCGCAACGCACTCAGCCGCTTTCGTCCGCGCGGCGGTCTCGGGCGCGACCCGTCGCCGCAGCAGCGCGCCGCCCTGGGGATCGCTGAGGTCGACCCGCAGCGTGCCCGCGCCGTCGCTCGTGACGGACAGGCGCAAGGCGCTGGGCCCTGGCGCGCGGCCAAGCGGCAGCACGACGCCCGGCAGGTGCGCCGACACGGCGTCGCTGACCTGCCGGGGCGACGGGCAGCCGTCGTCCGGGCCCGCTGGCAGCAGGATCGCGATCGCGGTCGCGGACGCGAGGGCGACGAGCACGGGCCCATTATCTCAGGGACGCGTCGATATGCGAGACCACCCGTGCGATGCCTTCGGCAAAGGTGTCGAGCGCCGGCAGCAGGCTGACGACCACGAACGTGCCGCCCCGCATGTCGAAGAAGTAGCCCGGGTGCACCAAAACGGAGGTCTCGCGCGCCAGGCTGACGGCCCAATCTCCGTCGGTGGGGTGCGACGGAACGCGCAAGATCGCCGACCATCCCCCCTCGGCGGCAAGCAGCGAGCACGCCGACGCCGCCGGCAGCGCGCCGCCCAGCGCAGCCAGGTTGGAGGCCACGCGCGCCGCAATCCGCCCCCGGATCTCGGCGCCGGCCGCCAGCAGCTCGGGCAGCGCGCGCTGGACGGGGGTCGAGACCGAGAGGTAGGTGTCCGCGATCAGCTCCAGCGCCGCCAGCGATCGTTCGGTCTCGCGTCCGGCGACGGCGATCCAGCCGAGCTTCAGGTGGGGCAACCCGCACGCTTTCGAGAGACCGCCCAGGCTGAAGACCGCGGGCGCGTCACCCGCCTCCGGCGCGGCCGCCGCGCAGACGACCCGTTCCGCCGCGGGCGCGAACGGGTAGGGCGCAAAGACTTCGTCCGACACCAGCGCCAGATCGCGCGCGCGGCAGAACGCCGCCAGCCGTTCCAGCTCGCCCCGCTTCAGATAAGAGCCCGTCGGATTGTTGGGGTTGACCACGACCACGGCGCGCGGCGCGTGACCGGCGCGCTGCCCGGCACCGGCGGCTTCGTCCAGGCTGGCGAAATCGACGTGCCACTCACCGTCGAACGCCAGCCGATAACCCAGCGTCGTGACGCCCTCGAGGCGGGCCAGATACTCGAAAAGCGGATAGCTCGGCTCCGGGACCAGGACCGCGTCCCCGGGATCGCAGCACAGCTTGAACAAGAACCCGTACGACTCGCTGGAGCTGGCCGTCAGAAGCAGCTGCCCGGCGCCGACGGCGACACCTGCGCGCGCGTACTCGTCCGCGACCGCCTGGCGCGCGTCCGGAAGACCCAGCGGCGCGGGCTCATAGGGGCCGGCAGCGCCGCGCGCCAGCGCCGCGGCCAGCGCCGCCGCCGGATAGGGCAGCCCAACGCGGGTAGGGTTGCTCTCGGTCAGGTCGATGAGGTCGCCGCGGCCGCCCGCCTCGCGGGTAGCCGCCGCGAGCTCGTTCTCCTTCGTGTCCCAGAACAGCCGTGCAGAACGCAGGCCTGCAGTATCACTGACCTTCTTTGGTGTGGCACTGGAAACAGCCGAAGCCGGCTTTGTTCTGCGGCGTGAACTCGGGCATCCCCAGCAAGTGAGCCATCTGGGGCTTCACCCTCGTCGCCATGAACTGCATGACCGCCGGCTTGTCCGACATCAGCTTCTGGAACCCCTCGGGCGTGGCCGGCAACTTCGGCAGCTTGGGGTTCGGCATCGTGAACTTCCCTTGGGTGACGCCGTCACCGTGACAGGTCAGGCAGGTCATCGACTTGTAGCGGTCGCCGTTGAACGACGAGAAGGTCTGCTTCATCTGCGGCATGACCACCGTCTTCATGTAGTCCTTCCGCTGCTCCTTGCTCATCGCCGCCCAGTTGACCGTCGGTCCGCTGGGCTCATTGGGCGCGGTGTCGGCCGGTGCGGGCGCCGGTGTCGCAGCGGGCGCCGCCGCGGGAGACGTGGCGGGCGCGGGCGCAGGGGCGGCCGGTGCGGCTGCCGCGGTGGCCGGCGGCGGCGCCGAGGGCTGGCTGGCCGCACAGCCCATGGCCGACAACGCGGCCCCGAAGATCACGATCGAGCTCCTGTGCATCAACATCCTCTCGTTTCGCATAGAAGTGCGTCTATATATCCCCGCTCGTCGTCGACGCGCAAGCCGCCTAGGCGGACCGAAGCCGACGACGTAATATCAGTTCGATGG
>JBJMQQ010000219.1:0-20441 GCA_045802645.1 Polyangia bacterium | reverse complement strand
GACCGCGACGCTCGCCCGCCGGTCGGACGGTTCCTGGCTGGTTCGCAACCTGGGCGCGCTCGCCACGCTGCGTCTGCCGGCCGCGCTCGGCTGGCCGGATCTCGACAAGTCCCAGGGGGTGGTCGGCGTTCGCGACTTGCCCCAGGGACGCTACGTGACCCTGGACCCCGGGCACCCGGTGGCGCTGGCGCTGGCCCCGGACCGGCCGCGGGGCCCGTACGTCCTCGCCTCGAACGCCGCCGTCGCTTCGTTCCGCCGCCTGGGCGCGGACACGATACGATTTCATCTCCGCGGGCACATACCCGTCGAGGCCGAGATCGGCGGCTGCGCTGGATCCATTTCCGTCAAGCCGACCCATCCAGGGCCGGCCGCTGCCGTCACCGTCAAGGGTCAGAGCGTTCGGTCCCCTGGACCAGATACGGGAGAACTCGATGTCTCATGTCATTGAAGCGACCTTGCCTGCTGCTGCTCCTCTGCGCCGCCCCCGCCTGATCACGCCCCACGGGCTGGTCCTGGTGGCGGCCACAGTCGCGGCGTCTTTGGCCCTGCTGTTTCCGGGGCTCGATTTCGGGCATCCGCGTTTTCTCGCCCATCCCGACGAACTGTCGATCGCCTACCTGGATCAGGTCCTGCGGCAGCGGCCCCAGGATCGACCGGCGCGCCTGTTGCTGGCGCGACAGCAGCTTGCCCTGGGCAAGTGGTCGGAGGCAGAAGCGCATCTGCACCGTCTGACCGACCAGCAGCCCGGAACGCGCACCAGCGTCCCCGAGGATGCGATCACCTGGCGCGCGCGGCTGGCGCTGGTCGAGCTCGAGCGGGCCGAGGTCGATGCCCTGGCCGCAGCCGATCCGACGCGAACGTCGCGGCAGGCGGGCGCGGTGAAAGAGCTGCGCCGGCTCGCGGGCGCCGCCCCGTTCGAGGCGACGGACCTGGCGGGCATCGCGCAGATGGCGCTGGCCCTGGAAGCGCCGGCCGACGCGGCCGCCATTTACGAGCGGCTCGCAAACCAGCAGCCGGCGCGCCGGCACGAGTGGAGCTTGCTCGCGGGGCGCTGGTACCGGGCTGCCGGCCGCCTGACGGAGAGCGCGGCCGCCTACACCGCAGCCAGCACCGCCGCCGCCACGCCCGCCGAGGGCCTCGCGGACACCGCCGTCGCGATCGAGGTCCTGCAGGCCGCGGACAAGGGCGCCGACGCCCTGCGGATCGCGGCGCAGGCGATTCAGCGCTGGCCGTCCGATCGGGCCCTTCTCGAGCGCGGCATCGGGCTGGCGCTGGCGCAGAACGACGTCGCCCGCGCGCAAAGTTGGAACACGCGTCTCGTCGGCCTCGTCCCCGGTGACACGACGATCCTGTCGAAGCAGCTGGACCTCGATCTGGCGGCCGGCGACAACCAGGCGGCCTTGCGCACGCTGTCGGCGCTGGTCGAACGGCGGCCCGACGACGAATCGCTGCGCCGGCGGCTGGCGCAGGTGGCGTCGTGGGCCGGTGAACCGCGCGTGGCGCTCACGGCCTGGAGCTGGCTGGCGGCCCGCGGGTCGGCGGACGCGGGCGAAAAAGCCATCGAGCTGGCGCAGGCGCTGTTCGATCACCAGGCGGTCGTGTCCTTGATCGAGGCCCGGGCGCGCCAGCGGCAACTGAAGCTGCCGGAGGTGCTGTACCTGACGGACGCGCTGGAATCGGCGGGCGATCCAGACAGCGCGCGTGCGACGCTGCGGCGGTTCGAGCCGCTGTTCGCGGACCAGCCGGAGTACTGGCACGAGCGCGCGGCGCTGGACGAGCACGTCGGGGATCTCGACGGCGCGCTGTTCAGCATCCGCCAGGTCACGCGGCGATTTGCCGGCTCCGTCGAGGTCGGCGTCGAATCCGAGTTGTTGTGGTCGCTGGACCGGCCCGAGGACGCGCTGGCCGTGGCACGCATCGAGGCCCAGTCGGCCCCCGCGTCGGCCAGCCAGTTCTGGAAGCTGTACGGGGATCTCGCCTGGTCGATGGAGGCCGACACCGACGCGCAGAACGCGTACGAGCACGTCTGGTCCACGCCGTCGGCCAACACCGAGGTCGCCGAACGCCTGGCGACGCTCTACGGCGCGCAACGGCGCACCGAGGATCTGGTGAGCCTCGCGCGCGACGCGTTCCAGAAGCTGGGCGCCGGCTCCGTGCTGCTGATGGGCATGGAAGCCGCCATCGACGGCGAGCGCTGGAGCGACGCGCGCGCGCTGGCCAACGTCGCGGCGCCGCGCCGCGCGACGCTGGAGGGCGAGCCCGAGTACTGGTCGGCGCTGGGCCAGCTGGCCAGCCACGACGGAAATGCCAAGGAAGCGGTCGCGGCCTTCACGCAGGCCGTCGCGCTGGCGCCCGGCGACGCCGGCCTGGCCGACGACCTTCATTCGGCCCGCGTCGAGGCCGGCCTCGAGCGGGCGCCCGAGGATCCGGAGGACGCGCGGGATCGGGCCGCCGACCAGGCCAGCGGGCGGCTGGCCGCGGCCGTCGATCGTCACGATCGGGCCGAGATCCGCGCCATCCTGGCCAGCGACGGCAGCCTGCTGCCACTGAGCGAACGCGTCGACGCCGAGCGCGAGCTGGGCCGCGACGATCGCGCCTGGGACCTGCTGGCACGGGCCCCCGGTCATTCGGGTGACCCCGACGAGGACGCGAGCCTGGCGCTGCTGCGGCACGAGCTCACGCAGGATCGAATGAGCGGCGCGTTCGCCGCCGGACGTTTCGAGGACCTCTCTGGCCTGGGCATGATCGACCAGGAGGGACGGGTCGACTTCAACCGCGGACGCCTGTCGATCGGCGCCGTCGCCGAGCACGACCGCCTGGAGAGCGCCGCCGGTTCGGTCGTCGGCGCCATCTCCGCCGAGGAAGCCAAGGCCGGTCTGGGCCTGGGATTCCGCTCCGCCGTCGGTGACGCCCGGGTCGAGGGCGGCGGCTACGCGTTTTCATCGGGCGTCGTGCCGTACGCGACGGCGGCGCTGGAGACGGAACCGCTGCGCGGGCTCTCCGTCGATCTGCAGGCGCTCTACAACCAGCGGCCGACGGACACGGCGGCGTTGCGCGCGGCGGCGCTCCGCGACAGCGCGGAGCTGGAGATCGGGTGGAGCTTCGCCCAACGCTTGCTGCTCACCGGGGCGGCCGGCGCGACGCACTACACGGACCGCGCCGGCGCGTTCCTGTCGAACGGCGGCATCGGCCGCCTGGAGCTGTCGGCCGTGCTGCGCAAGGCGGCGCCGCTGATTCGCGTGCGCGCCGACGGCTTCGTCGAGGTGAACCGGACGGCAACCACCATGCCGGCCGGCATCGCCGCGGTCGTGCAACCCGGGACGCCCATCGACAGCGTCCTGCCGGACACGTACGGCACCGTCGGCCTCGGCGTGACGCTGATGGGCCTCAGCGACAACGACGACGACATGGCCTCCGGGCGCAAGCCGTTCGCCTGCCGCCGCTGCTTGCGCCCGTTCGCCGATCTCTGGGCCGGCTGGCTGATGCCGGCGCAGACGCTGACGTACAGCCTGGACGGCGGGCTGGGGTACCTCTTCGCGCGCAACCAGGAATTCGCGGCCACGGCGTTTTATCGCAATGACCAGGGCGGGCAGCTCGGCCAGCGCTACACGGGCGCGTCGATCCACTACACGCTGCGGTGGCTCTGAGCATGGCGCTGCACCTCTTGTCGCGGGCTCCCGTCGCGCGCCGTCCCGTCGGCGTGTGGCTGGAGACGTTGCTGGTCGTCCTGCTGGTCCCCGCCTTCGGCCTGTGGCTGAACCCGGCCGATCCGCTGTTCGTTCGCAGCGCGTTTCCTTGGGCGGTGCTGGCGCCGTTGCTGGTTGGCTTGCGGTACGGGTTCGCCCCCGGGTTCGCCGCGGCCGCCGCGCTCAGCTTCGCGACCGTCGCGGCCTGGAAAGGGGTCCTGCCGCTGCGCTTCCCGGCCGGCGATCTATCCGCCGAGCGGCAGGTGGGCCTCTTGCTGTGCGGAATCGTGGCGGGCGAGTTCAGCGGCCTGTGGCACCGGCGGCTGGAGACGCTGGAGAGCGTCCACGCCCACCAGAGCCTGCGGTTCGAGAGTCTGGTCCGCGCTCACCAGACGTTGAGCGCGTCGCACGATCTGCTCGAGAGCCGCCTGGGCGGCGCCCAGCCGACGCTGCGGGAAGCGCTGCGGGTCGTCGGTGATCTGGCGCTGGCCGAGGACACCCGGCCGGCGCCGCTGGCGCAGCAGATCCTCGAGCTCTTCGCCACGTACGGGCAGGTCCGGCAGGCGTCGCTGTTCCTGGCGCCGGAGCCCGACGGCGCGCTGTCGGCGAAGCCGGCGGCGGAGCTGGGGCCCGCGCCCGAGCTGTCCGATCCCGTCGTCGAGCAGGCGCTGCGCCGCCGCGAGGTGGTGGCCTTCGACTCGCCGATCGCCGCCGCCAAGGCCAAGACCCGGCCCGGCGCGGTCGTCCTGGCGGCGCCGCTGGAGGACTGCGAGGGGCGGCTCTGGGGATTGCTGGCCGTCTCCGACCTGCCGTTCTCGGCCTACGGGGCCGAAGGGCGGACGCGGATCGCGGCGCTGGCGGGACACATCGCCGACCTGCTGGCCTTCGGCGCGCCCCGGCGGCTGGCCGAGGCGCACCGGGAAGAGCAACGGGAGGCGTTCACGCGCCGGCTGCGACGGGCCGCGCACGATCGCCGCGCGCACGGGTTGGCCAGCGGCGTCGTGCAGTTCGCGATCGCCGGCAAACGCGCGTCGACGACGGCGGCGATCATCGTCAAGCAGCGGCGAGCCACCGATTCGGTGCTGACGTCGCGCCGCCGCGACGGCGCCGAGACGGTCACGCTGCTGCTGCCGATGACCGACGACATCGGGCTCGCCCGCTACCTGGGCCGCGTCGAGGCGGTCATTCGCGAATCGATGGGTGCATCCCTGCGCGAGGCCGACGTGCAGGTCGAGCACACCACCATCGACGCCGCCGATCGCATCGCTTCCTTGGACCTTGGCGAAGGCCGCAACACCCTGGACGACGATGAGCCCCAGCCGCACAAGCTTGCTCGCAACTAGCGGCGTTGCCGCCGAGGCGGCGGTCGCGGCGCTGTTGTACGCCGGCTCCGGGCCGACGGGCTGGATATTGGCGGCGGCGGCGCACGCCCTCGCCTCGCTCTGCTTCGCCGCGTGGCTCGACGCACGGGCGGGCCAGCTTGGCCTTCAGCGCGAGGGGCGCCAGCGCTGGTTGTTGTTCGCGACCGTTGCCGCCCTGTTGCCGCTGGCCGGGCCGCTCTTGCTCGGGCAACTGCTGGCGCGCCTCGCCCGCCGTGACGATCTGCCCGACGCCGTGCTGGCCGGCACCGCGCTGATGCCCGCCGCGTATGCCGTTCCGGCAGCGCCGGATGCGGCCGCCGCCCTGGGGATGGGCAGCCTGGAAGCGCGGCTTCGCTTCGATCCCGACTCCGCCAGCCGGGTGGCTGCCGTTCTGGCCACGCGCCGCTTGCACGACGCCGGGGACGCCGTGCGCCTCTTGCGGGTGGCGCTGCGCGATCGGACCGAGGACGTGAGGCTGCTCGCCCACGCCTTGCTCGAGGACCGCGATCGCCGCGCCTACGCCGCCATCGAGGCGCTGACCCGCGAGCTGGCGGAGGCCCCCGCCGATCGCCGCGCGCCGCTGGCCTGCCTGCTGGCCGAGGCCTCGCTGGAGCTGTGCACGACCGGACTCGTGAGCGGCGAGCTGGAGAGCTTCACGCTACGCCAGGCCCGGCAGTGGATCGAGGAGGCGCGCGGCGCGGGCCCGATCCGCGGCTCCGCGAACGCGGCGCTGTTGCACGGCCGCCTGCTGCTGCGCCAGGGGGACGCCGCAGCCGCGCGCGCCGCGTTCGAGGAGAGCGGCCGCCTGGGCGCGCCGGCGCCGTTGCTCGCCCCCTATGTCGCCGAGGTGGCCTTCCAGGCGCGCCGAAATGTCTCGGGCAGCGAGGAGCGCGTATGACCGCGGACGCCCCCGCCTTTCCGCGGCTCGCCCCGGGAAGCGTCGCTGACGTCGGCCTCTTGCTGGAAGGCACGTACCCCTACGTCAGCGGCGGCGTTTCGACCTGGGTCCACGAGATCATCAGCGGCTTCCCGGAGCTGACGTTCGGGATCTGCTTCTTGGGCGCGACGCCCGAGACCTACGGCGAGGTGAAGTACCGCCTGCCCCGCAACGTCGTGCACGTCGAGGTTCACCACCTGATGGAGCCGATGCGCCCGGTGCCGCACGGCCGGCGCTCCGGCGACGTCGCGGGCAGCCTTGCCGCGCTCGCGCGGCTGCACGCGTCCATGCGCGCCGGCACCGCGCCCGCGCCGGACGTCGTCGACACGCTGCTGTCTCTCGACGGCGACGATGGGCTGTCCCTGTACGAGTTCCTGCACGACGACCGGGTCTTCGCCGAGCTTTGCGCGGAGTACGACGCCCACCACGAAGAGACCTCGTTCATCGACTACTTCTGGACGTTGCGCACGATGCACGTGCCGCTGTTCAAGGTGGCGGCGATCGCCCGGTCGCTGCCCCGGTTCCGGGCGCTGCACGCCGTGTCGACGGGGTACGCGGGCGCGCTGGGCGCCCTCGTCCACCGGAGCACGGGCACGCGCCTGATCCTCACCGAGCACGGGATCTACACCAAAGAGCGGACGATCGATCTGGCCCACGCCGCCTGGATCAACGACGGCCCCGGCCACGTGTCGCAGGCAGGATTCGGCAGCCTGCGCCGGCTCTGGATCCAGTTCTTCGAAGCGCTGGGGCGCATGGCCTACGCGGCGGCGGACCCCATCGTGTCGCTGTACGAAGGGAACCGCACCCGGCAGATCGCCGACGGCGCCGACGCGGACCGCACCGCGGTGGTGCCGAACGGCATCGACGTCCAGCGGTTCGCGGCCGTGCGTCGCGAGGACCGCCAGGCGCCCCCGCCCGTCATCGGCCTCATCGGGCGGATCGTTCCCATCAAGGACATCAAGACGTTCATCCGCGCGATGCGCGAGGTGGTGGCGGCCGTCCCCAACGCCGAGGCTTGGATCGTGGGCCCCGAAGAGGAAGACACCCGCTATGCGCAGGAATGCCGCGCGCTGGCCACCACGCTGGGCCTGGACGGCGCGGTTCGGTTTCTCGGCTACCGGCCGGCGGAAGAGGTGCTGCCGGAGATGGGCGTCGCGGTCCTGACGTCCATCAGTGAGGCGCTACCGCTCTTCGTTCTGGAAGCGTTCGCCGCCGGCGTGCCGGTGGTGGCGACGGACGTCGGGTCCTGTCGCGAGCTCATCGAGGGACACGGCCGTACCGGCGACGTGCCCGGGCACGCCGGGATCATCACCGCCATCGCCTCGCCGCAGGAAACAGCGCGCGCGATCCTGGAGCTGCTGCGCAATCCCGCCCGCTGGGGCGAGGTCCGCCGCGTCGCCACCGCGCGCGTGAACGCGCTTTACGACCGCGCGCGCATGCTGGCCGCATACGACGACATTTACCAATCCGCGCTGGGAGAGACGAATGGCGGGCATCGGCTTCGAGCTTCGTAGGCTGCTCGATCGACAGACGCTGTGGGGGCTCGTCCGGGCCTACGCGTACGCAGGCGTCATCAGCTCCGGTCCGTGGGTGCTGTCGATCCTGGGCGTCATGGGGATCGGCCTCCTCAGCGTCGGGCCGGTCCCGGCGGCGGAGGTGCGGCAGTTCCTGGTGACGGTCACGTACCTGATGGCGGCCTCGCTGATCGTCACGGGCGGCCTGCAGCTGATGTTCGCGCGGTTCATCGCCGACTGCATCTATCGCGGCGCCGAGAGCCGCGTGCTGCCCAACCTGTTCGGGGCGCTGACGGTCGTGGCGCTGGGCGCCGGCGCGCTGGCCGTTCCCCTGCTGTTCGTCCTGGCGGGCTCGCCCGCGGTTCGTCTGTTGACGGTCGTCGCGTTCATCGTGCTGTCGGCCTCGTGGATCGCCGTCGTGCTCCTGTCGACGCTGCGCGACTACCGCGGCGTCGTGACCGGGTTCCTGGTCGGGTATTCGATCTCCGTCGGCGGGGCGCTGCTGCTGCGCCCCTGGGGGCTGCCCGGCCTCCTCGCCGGGTTTCTGGCCGGCCAGGTCGTGCTGCTGATCGCGATGGTCGGCCTCGTGGCGCGCCGGTTCCCGACGAAGGCAATCGTGTCGTTCGAGTTCCTCAGCCGCAAGCGCGCGTACCTGGGGCTCGCGCTGACGGGCCTGCTCTACAACCTCGGCATCTGGATCGACAAGCTCCTTTTCTGGTTCACGCCGTCGACGTCGGAGCCGGTTCTGGGACCGTTACGGGCCTCGATCATCTACGACATCCCGATCTTCCTGGCCTACCTGTCGATCGTCCCGGGCATGGCCGTCTTTCTGGTCCGGGTCGAGACCGCTTTTGCCGAGGAATACGAAGGGTTCTTCGCCGGCGTGCACGACGGCGAGACGCTGGCCGACATCCGCCGACGGCGGGACCGCCTGACCCTGGCCGTGAAGAGCGGGATCTCCGACATCTTCAAGGTGCAGGGGGTCACGGTCCTGATCCTGCTTCTGGCCGCCCCTCGCCTGCTGGACGCGCTGGGGATCTCGCCGCTTTACCTGCAGCTCTTCTCGGTGGACCTGGCCGGCGTCGCATTGCAGGTCCTGGTGCTGGCCGTGTTCAACGTCCTTTTCTACCTGGACCAGCGCAAGACGGCGCTGATGCTGGCGGCGATGTTCGCCGCGCTGAACGCCGCCCTGACCGTCGCGACCCAGCACGCCGGGCCGCCGTTTTACGGGTACGGATTTGCGCTGTCGACCGCGCTGACCAGCCTGCTGGGTCTGCTGCTGACGTCGCGCGCCCTGGACCGGCTCGAGGCCGGCACCTTCATGCGCGCGCAGTAGCTAGCCGGGCGTTCGACCGAAACGGATTGCCGACCGAGCCTTGGCGCGGGCCGCCTCGATCTCGCGATCGCGGGGCGACGTGGTCGTAACGAGGTCGTCGATCAGGTGACGAGCGACGTGGAACACGTCGTGGACGGCCCGGTCGAAGGCGGCCTGGTTGACCTTTGACGGGGCCGTAAAACCCGAAAGCTTCCGCACGAATTGCAATGAAGCTGCGCGGATCTCTTCGTCAGTCGCGGGTGGTTCAAAATTGAACAGTGTCTTGATGCTGCGGCACATATCTCGATCCCTAGCACGGCCGGGGCTTTCGGGGGTTGGCGGAAGCGCATGGGCCACTAGGTTGGTTTCTCATGGCGACGCACGTATCCGAGGCCGAGAAGCGCGAACACGTCCGCGAGCTGATCTCGGGGTTCGACACCGCAATGCTGGTTACCCGAACGACCGAAGGGACCATTCGGGCGCGTCCGCTGAGCATCGCCGAAAAGAGCGGCGACGGAACGATGTACTTCTCGACCGCCATCGAGTCGGGGAAAGTCCACGAGCTCGAAAACGACCCGCACGTGGCCGTGGTGCTGCAGGGGAACGGCAAGTACGTGTCGTTGACCGGCGAGGCGCACATCCAGCGTGATCGCACATTGATTGAACAGCTCTGGTCCGAGTCGTGGCGCGTTTGGTTCCCGAACGGCCCCGCCGACCCGTCGCTGTGCCTGCTGGTGTTCGAGCCGCAGGAAGCGGACTACTGGGACGCCGCGGGGGCGACCGGCCTCAAGTATTTCTTTGAAATGGCCAAGGCCTACGTGACAAACACCCGCCCTGAGTCCGACACGGACCAGCGGCACACCGGGCACGTCAAGCTCTGACGTGCGGGTCGCCGTGATGCCACAATGGCGTCATGGCGCCTGACCAGACTGCACGGCCGCGCGTGCTGGTGAACTTCGCAACGTCCGTAGACGGCAAGATCAATCCCGCGCCCGGGCTGCGACAGGGCAAGTTCATGATGTCCCGCGCGCGCGAGGATTTCCGGCGCATGGTCGCGTTGCGTGCGACCGCGGACGCGATCCTGATCGGCGCGTCCAACCTGCGCGCCGACAACCCCGACCTGGCCATCCCCGCTGACGAACGCGATCGCCGCCGGGCGGCCGGCATCGCCGAGCCGCTGCGCATCGTGCTGACCAGCACCGCCGCCGGGATCTCTCCCGAAATGCGCATGTTCGACCCGGCGCGGGGCGGCAAGTCCGTGGTCGTGCACGCCAAGGCCATGCCCGCCTTCGAGCGCGAGCGTCTAGGCGCTGTGGCCGAGCTGGCAGAGCTCGGCGGCGAGCGCGTGGCCATCGAGGACCTCATGGCATGGCTGGCGAGCCGCGGCATTGCGACGCTACTCTGCGAAGGCGGCGGCAGCTTGTGCGCGCAGCTCTTCGCCGCGCGCGCGGTCGATGAGCTCTATGTGACGCTCGTGCCCCGCATCCTGGGCGGCTCCCGCGCCCCCACCCTCGCCGACGGCGCCGGCTTCGCCCCGGACCAAATCCCCGACCCCAAGCTCGCCTCGATGGAACGCTGGGGCGACGAGCTCTATCTCCGGTACGACTTCACGTGGCCGTAACCCTTCGGCCATCGGCGCGGCGCATTTGTGCGGAATATTTTCCGGAGGGTCAGTTGACTCTTCGGGCATGCGCTCGGGTACGATGGCGAAAATTATGCGATGTTTCTTATTTCCGGGGCGGGGAGCAGCTTGGGCGGCGATCCTGTTCGTGTTCTCGCTGGCGGGATTTCCGACAGCTCGCGCGCACGCAGGTGAGCCGAGCGAAGACGATCTGATCCGCCAGGGCGTCGCCAAGCGACGACACCAGGACGACGAAGCCGCGCTGGAGCTCTTCACGCGGGCGTACGCAATTCGCAAGAGCCCGCGCGCCGCCGCCCAGATGGGGCTGGCCGAGATCGCGATCGGCCGCTGGCCGGAAGCCGAAGGCCACCTGCAAGAGGCGCTCGCCGCCTCGTCGGACACTTGGGTCACGAAGAACACGGCGACCCTGAACGAGGCGCTGGCAAAGGTCGCGCGTCACCTGGGGAGCCTCCAGGTGCTGGGCGGGCCCGCCGGCGCGGAGGTCGTCGTGGAAGGCGCCGTCCGCGGTACTCTTCCGATGGAGCAGCCGATCCGGGTGCGTGCCGGCGAGTGTCGCTTCGACGTTCGTGCGACCGGGTACGAGCCGATCACGCGCACGGTCGAGATCAGCGTGGCGAGCCTGACGCGCGAGACCGTCCACCTTTCGCAGGTGGCGCGCGCGGCGGCCACCCCCGAACCGCAACCGGTCAGCCCCGCGCCGGCGGCGACGCCGGCCGTGGAGGCATCTTCGTCCGACACCGGGCCGGCTCCGGACAGCGGCCGGACGTTGCGGATCGTCGGCCTCTCGCTCGGCGCGGCGGGCGTCGCGTTCGCGGGCGCCGGGCTGGCGTTCGGCGTTCTCGCGCACTCGCAAGGGCAGACCGATACCCAAGCAATGACGTTCGCCCCGGACAACCAGAGCAAGGGCAAGCAGTACCAGACGCTGCAGTACGTCGGCTACGGTGTCGGCGGCGCGCTGCTCGTCGCCGGCGTCATCACGTACATCATCGGGTACCAGCGCGAGGACAGCGAGCCGGCGCCGGCGACGACGGCGCTGTTGCCATCGATCGTCCCGACGGCCGGCGGGCTGGTCGCCGGATTGGTAGGGTCGCTGTGAGTCGCCTGGTGCAGAACGCGCGGCTGGCGGCAACGCTGCTGGTGCTCGGGCTCGGCGCGTTCGTGACGGCCTGCGCCTACTCGAACGAACCACCGGACGGACAGCAGCAGTGCGCGCCTGCGCCAGACCAGTGTCCGGATGACTACTACTGCGCGACCGCCAACAACCGCTGTTATCACAACGGGCACGTCCCGGATGCCGGCGGCGGCACGACCGGCAGCGGGGGGGCAGGCCGCGGAGGCACCGGTGGCGGCGCCGGGCACGGCGGCAGCGCCGGCCATGGCGGCATCGGCGGCTCCAACGAAGTATCGCCGGACGGTGGAAATGCAACGGGCGGATCCGGCCCCGACGGGGGCCCGCCGCCAGCCTGCTCGTCCACGACGTGCGCCAGCGGCTGCTGCGACAGCAACGGCGTCTGCGTGACGGCGACCAGCGCCGCCGCCTGCGGCAAAGGCGGACAGGCCTGCGCCGCGTGCAGCCCCGGTGAACAGTGCTCCGCGGGCGTGTGCTCGTGCAGCGCGACGGAGTGCACGACCGGTTGCTGCTCCAGCGGCCACTGCATGACCGCCACGACCGCCACCTGCGGCGCCGGCGGTGCTGCCTGCGTCGCCTGCGGAACCGGCCAGCGCTGCGATACGGTCAAGGGGACCTGCGTCTGCGACGCCACGTCGTGCCCGAACGGCTGCTGCAGCAGCACCGGCGCCTGCATCGCCACGACCGCCCAGACCGCGGGCCAGTGCGGAACGGGCGGCGCCGCCTGCGCCAGCTGCGGTTCCGGCCAGACCTGCGGGACCGCCGGAGCGTGCGTTTGCAATGCGACCTCCTGCCCGAACGGCTGCTGCCAGGGTGGGCAGTGCGTCGCCGTCGCGCAGCAAACGACCGCCGCCTGCGGATCCGGGGGCAAGGCCTGCGGCACCTGCGCGTCGGGCCAGACCTGCACGGCCGGAGCCTGCAGCTGCGGCGGCACCACATGTGCGGGTTGCTGCTCGAACGGCCAGTGCGTCACGGCCACGACCGCCCACTGCGGCGCAAACGGGGCGACCTGCATGGCCTGCGGCGCGAACCAGGAGTGTGGCACACAGGGGAGCTGCGTCTGCGACGCGACCTCCTGCCCGAGCGGCTGCTGCGACAGCAGCGGCGTCTGCCACACGTCCGCGAGCACCACCTGCGGCGTCGGCGGCGCCGCGTGCAAGGCCTGCGGGGCCGGCCAGGAGTGCAACGCGTCGGGCGCGTGCGTCTGCGACGCCACGTCATGCCCGACCGGCTGCTGCAACGGCGCGACGTGCGTCGCCCCCACCGCGCAGACCGTCTCGGCCTGCGGCGCCGCGGGCAAGACCTGCGGCCCCTGCGCGACTGGCCAGACGTGCAGCGGCGGCGCCTGCGTCTGCAACGCCACCTCGTGCCCGAGCGGCTGCTGCGACAGCAGCGGCGTCTGCCACACGTCCAGCACAGGGTCCTGCGGCGTCGGCGGCGCCGCGTGCAAGACCTGCGGGACCGGCCAGGCCTGCAGCGCGGGCGCGTGCGTCTGCAACGCGACCTCCTGCACAACGGGCTGCTGCAGTGGCGCGACGTGCGTCGCCGCCACCGCGCAGAGCGCCTCGTCCTGCGGCAGCGGGGGCAGTACCTGCGGCCCCTGCGGCTCCGGCCAGACATGCAGCGGCGGCGCCTGCGTTTGCGACGCGGCTTCCTGCACGAACGGCTGCTGCAGCGGAGCGACCTGCGTCGCGAAGGATTTTCAGAAGGACACCGGCAACTGCGGCATGTGCGGGCACGCGTGCACGAGCGGCCAGACCTGCAGCGCCGGCAAGTGTGTCTGCAACGCAAGCACCTGCCCGACGGGCTGCTGCAGCGGCGCGACGTGCGTCGCCGTCAGCGCGCAGAGCGCCTCGTCCTGCGGCAGCGGGGGCGGCACCTGCGGCCCCTGCGGCTCCGGGCAGACGTGCAGCAGCGGTGCCTGCGCTTGCACCGCGGCTTCCTGCACGAACGGCTGCTGCAGCGGCACCACCTGCGTCGCCAAAGATTTTCAGACCGACGCCGCCAACTGCGGCGGGTGTAACAAGCCGTGCGCCAGCGGTCAGACTTGCACGGGCGGGAAATGCGCCGCCATCACCTGCCCGACCGGACAGACGAATTGCAGCGGGACCTGCCTGAACCTGCAGACGGACCCCAACCATTGCGGCAGCTGCACTGCTGCGGTGTGCAGCGGGACGTGCCAATCGGGACTCTGCTGCACCGGCGGAAAGACCAACTGCAGCGGCACCTGCGTCGACCTAGTGAACGACGACATGCATTGCGGCGCGTGCAGCGGAACGAGCGCGGACTGCACTCAAATGGGCGGCTACATCCGGTCTCACTGCCACACCGGCGTGTGCCGGTTGGACGACGGCGCCGTGTGCAAGACGGACGCTGATTGCGCCAGCGGCGCCTGCAAACTCTTCTATGCAGACTATGACCAAGATGGATATCCGGACCACTTCAGTACGCAAAAGTTCTGTTCATTTCCTGACCTTCAATCACCAACGGACTTCACGCATTGGATAGTGCCGCGCTCAGACGCGAAGTGGGATTGCTGCGATCAGATCAGCTCCGTACACCCGGGGGCGACGGATCCGGTGGCATGGAGCGCATCTTCGTCGTTCGATTCAGAATGCATGTCGGCGGCAGGCGATACGAACTGCGATGGACGCGTCGACGTCAGTCCCGGTCAGGAGCCTGTTATCTCGTGCGACAACAGTGCGGGGTGCACGCCAGTCACAAGAAGTCTCACCGCCGCTGATTGTGGAAGCTCGGTCACCGGGTGCGACTGCAGCGCCTCCTGCACGCGTGAATGCTTCACCTCATACAAGATCAGCTGCCTCTGACACTGCGGGTCTGACCGCACCGCGGTGGCGTGAAGAGCGCTGGGCGACGAGCTCTACCTGCGTCACCAGTTCGCATAGCGCCTGAAACAGGCCGGCAGGACCGCAGCAACAGAGCCGTGGTGGTTGGTCGCAATCGCGGCCACGACTGCGGCACGTGTGGCCACGCGTGCACAAGCGGTCACACCTGCGAGCGCCGGCACGTGTGCGTCTTCAATGGCGTGGTCGGTTCCGGGTGCGCGAGGTTCGACACCAACCAGAGCCGCCCGCAGGCCAGCGTCGTCTGCGACACGGCCGCACGCACAGACGGTCGGCGGGGTCGATGCGCTCCCACGGTGTCGGCAGCTCACAAATAGAAAAGCCGGGCGAGAGCGTCGCGCTCTCCCGCCCGGCCTCTCTGAACGGAACTGCGCGTCGCCCGGCGGGTACTGCCTGGGGACCATCGAGGTGGCCGGGGCAGTCACGCGGCGTCGACTTCGCTGAGCTCGCCCTACTTACAGTAGTGATAGCTCGAGCCGTAACTTCCGAAGATAACCGAATCGCTATACGTGCCTGAGCAAGTCGTACCGGACGGACAATCGGTATTGCCGAGGGCAGGCTCGCACATGACGATTGCGGTGGAGTAGGTTCCGCTCACGCAATCCTGAGGCGCCTTGCAGGAAGAATCCTGACCGCCCGCCCAGATCCAGCAGCAGACCGTACCCATCGGACAATCGCTTGGTCCCTCGCACGAAACGCTGACGCAATAGTGGTACGTCCCCGAGCAACCGGACCCCGATCCTCCTGGACCACCGTCGCTGTCATACACCGTTCGCGTCGGGCATCCCCCGAACAGCGGAAGCACGAGGAGGGCACCGGCCAACATCTGACAACCGCCGGTCAGATACCAGGTCGGATTACAAACAGGCGGCCGAGCGGGAGCTGCGCGCTCCGCTCGGCCGCACGAGGACCGCTTACTTCACTGCGATGCTGAACCCGGTGCTCTTGAGGCCGGTGGCATCGCCACCGCTCCAGATCTCGAATCCGGCGAACACGTCGGTCAGGTACCAGGTGTTAGAGAAGGCCTGCGTGATTCCGTTTGCGGTGTCTTTCGCAGTAACCGCATCGTCGATGAAGTTCTTCAGATCGAAAGACAAGCTCGGGATCGATGAGCCGCTGATCACGTAGGAAATGACCGGACGACCCGCGCCGTCGGTACCGGTGCTCGAGCCTTGCCCTTGGCCGCGCGGCCCCGCCCAGACATCCCAGGTGTGGCCAGCGATGGTCGCGCTGCGAACCTTGGTGCCGATCGGATGGAAGTTACTGGGCGAACGGAGCCACACCATGATGAATCCCGAGACCCCGTCCTCATAGGACCCGGCAGTGGGTGGCGTTTTTGCGAACCACACATCGTACGTCGCGTTGAACTGACCGCTGCCACTACCGCCGGACCAGCCAAACGAAGTCATTGCGCTTTGCATCGAGCTGATCTGCTTCGGCAGTCCCGTGTCGGACCACGTGTCGTACGTACCGCCCGCGACGTTACCGTTGGCGCCGACGTAGGTCGACGGGAACGACGCTGGCGCGCTGCTGCCTGAACCGCTACTGCTGGCGACAGTGAAGCCGGTGCCGGTGTAGTTCACAACCTGAGTGCTACCGGTGGGGTTACCCCAGTTGTTGTTCTGGACGATGTACTTCTTGCAGTCGCTGCCTGTAACGGCGGCCCGGCCATACGACGCTCCCATGGAAGCCGTCGTGGATCCCAGCGACCCCATGATGGTCCCACAGGCCGAAGTGCCCCCCGGAGCGTCGGCCTTGGTCGTGCCCGGTGCAAATCCCACGATGGTGAAGTCGAAGGGCGCGAGCTTCGCCATGTCGCCAGGGACCAGGAAGACGACCGCGTCGATCGGCTCGTTCATGTACTTGACCGGGGCGGTCGCACCAGTCCAGCACTGGGTAGAGAACGCGCTGAACGGAGCGAAGCTTGGTCCCTGAGCATCCGTGATGGTCGTGCACCAGCGATGCGCAGCATTCGTCGCCCCGTCCACACCCTGGATCTGAATTCGGAACGAGGTCGGGGGAGCAACCTTGGCCGTCCAGTTCACGGCGATGCCCGTCGCCGAGCTCGGAATGGTGGCTGCAGGAGGGCCGGCCTGCGTGGCGGCGGCCGCGTTGTACTTGCACTGCGTGTTGCTGGACGTCGGCGCCTCGTTGAGGTTGAAGCCCAACATCGCCACGGCGTTGTAGTCGTTGTACACGGTGCCGTTGACCTCGTACGGGCCGCCCTCTTTCGTCGCCGCCGTGAAGTCCTGGGGGGTGACGCTGGTGGTGCTGCCGGTGACCGTGCTGTCCTTGCCGGTCCAGACGCAGCCGTGCCAGTCGACGCTGCTGACGCTCCAGTCCTTCGTGGAGTAGTAGCCGGGCGGGTTGGTGCCGGAGAAGGCGCCGCCGGCGCCGCCGGTGCTCGTCGCGCCGCCGTTGCCCGTGGTGTTCGAGCCGCCGCTGCCGGTGTTCGAGCCGCCTGCGCCGGTCGTGCCGCCCGTGTGGGAACCGCCGCTGCCGGTGTTCGAGCCGCCGCTGCCGGTGGTCACGGAGCCGCCGTTGCCGCTGTTGTTCGACCCGCCGTTGCCCGTGTTGTTCGAGCCACCGCTGCCGGTGCCGTTCGAGCCGCCGCTGTTGCTCGATCCGCCGTTGCCGCTGTTGTTCGAGCCACCGTTGCCACTCCCGTTGCTGCCACCGTTTCCGGAGGTGCCGGTCGAGGCGGGGGAAGCGCAGGCGAGAAGGCCGGCGGCGGAGAGGGCGGCCAGATAAGCGATTCGCGGACGGGTACCTACATAAGCTTGCCGAGTCATGCGGCTGCTCCTTCTGTTACGAGGGGTTAACGCGGGGGGACTCACGCGGGGGATGCAGTGGGGTCTTATACCCCAGGACCGGCGGATGCATCGGAAAAATGGTCGACGGGCGCGGCTCCGAATAAATCGCACCGCCCGTCGCATCTTGCTTGGCATCGCTTTGCGCGTCGCGGTAGTCCATTGTCCTGCCGACGATGGGCTCTCTTGGTGCCGCGCTGGTGGTGTGCCTTCTGCAGGCCCAGGCGACCGCTCAGTTCCAGGCGCCGATGCAATCGCCGACGGTCGGGGCCGCCCCCGATGCCGGGGCGCCCGACGCAGCGCCCGCCGCGCCGGACGGCGGCCAGCTCGCCGTCGTCCCCCCCGCGCTGACCCACTTCGTTCCGGCCATTTACCCGCCTGACGCCGAAGCAGCGGGGGTGGCTGGCTCCGTCACGTTCTCGATCGTCATCGACCAGACCGGCAAGGTCGGCGCGGTCAAGGTCCTGGACCCTGGTCCGCACCCGAAGTTCGCGGCCGCGGCAGAGCAGGCGGTCAAGCAGTTCCAGTTCTCGCCGGCGCTCATCAACGGCAAGCCGACGCCCGTCGAGATCGAATACCGCTACGAGTTCGTGCTGCGCAAGCAGGCGCCCCCCCCGCCCCCCGCCAGCGAAAGACCCGTGTCGCTGATCGGGCGGATCGTCGAGCGCGGCACGCGCTCGCCAGTCGTGGCAGCCAGCATCGAGGCGGCGGGCGTCACGACCGAAACCAACGACGACGGCCGCTTCACTTTGCGCGGCCTGCCCATCGGGCCGGTCAAGGTCCACCTGGTGTCCTCGGCGCACCACAACCTGACCGTCGACGAGGTGATCGAGGCCGGGAAGGTCAAAGAGGTCGAATACCGGATGAACCGCCGCCGGTACGGCCAGTTCGAGGCGGTCGTCCGCGGCCAGCGGGAACGCAAGGAAGTGGCGGTCCACGAGATCACCGCCCAGGAGATCGCGACCATCCCCGGCACGCAGGGCGACGTCCTCAAGGTCCTGCAGGACTTCCCCGGCGTGGCCCGCGCCCCGTTCGGCCTGGGGCTGCTCATCGTGCGCGGGTCGGCGCCGCAGGACACGAAAGTCTACATGGACGGGGTCGAGATCCCGCTCATCTTCCACTTCGGCGCGCTGACCGCCGTCGTGAACTCGGACGTCATCTCGGGCCTCGACTTCTACCCCGGCAACTTCGCGACCAACTACGGCAACGCGATGGGCGGCACGATCGACGTGCGCACCCGTGATCCCAAGCACGAATGGCACGGCGCGGGGCACATCGACCTTTACGACGGGGCGGCCATGGTCGAGGGGCCTGTCGGCAAAGGCAGCTTCTTCGTCTCCATCCGCCGCAGCTGGGTCGACGAGGTCCTGAAGCTGGCGCTCCCGAGCGGCCTCACCGTGGCGCCCGTGTTCTGGGACTACCAGGCCAAGTACGTGCATTCGCTGTGGGGCGGCCAGGGGACGCTCTTCTGGTACGGGTCCAGCGACGCGCTGAACATCCTGGACGAGAACACCGCCCGCAAGATCTCGTTCGACTCCGAGATCCAGTTCCACCGGCTCGCGGCGCGCTGGCAGCGCGGGTTCGCGCACAACTGGCGCAACGACGCGATCCTTTCGCTCGGCTACACGGATACCGCGAACGAGATCGTCAATGCCGTGAGGTTGGACGGTACGCTGTGGACCGTCAGCCTGCGCGACACGTTGAACTGGCGGCCGTCCGAAAAGGTCTCGCTGGAGATGGGGACGGACTCGTCGCTCCGCCACCTGACCTACAACATCGACCTGCCGCGGCTGACGCAAGCGCAGGCGAACAGCTCGTTCGGGACTGGTGGACTGAACGCCAACCCCTCGCGGAACTCGTCGGCCACGACGAACTGGGCGCAGCCTGGACTGTTCGCGACGCTGACCTGGGTTCCCACGCCGCGCCTGCGGCTGCAGCCGGGCGTTCGTTTCGACGCCAGCAGCGACATCCAGAACGGCAACTCGTGGTGGTTCGACCCGCGGTTCTCCGCGTTCTACACGGTGTCGCCCAACACGGTCATCAAGGGGGCGGTCGGCCTTTACTCGCAGGCTCCGCAACCGCAAGACCTGATCCAGGCGCTGTTCGGCAACCCGAACCTGACGTACCAGCGATCGTTTCAGTACAGCGTGGGCATCAACCAGAAGCTGCCCTTCCAGATGGACCTCGACCTGAGCCTGTACGACAAGTACATGTGGCACCTCGAAACGCCCACCCGCCTCACCGATCCGATGGGCGCGCCGCTCTTCACCTCCAACCTGGGCAAGGGGCGCTCGTACGGTCTCGAGCTGCTGCTTCGCCGGCAGATCATGAAGGGCTTTTACGGATGGATCGCGTACACCTTATCGCGGTCGACCCGCCTCGATGATCCCTCGGAGCCGACGTACCAGTATGGCTGGCACCTCTACGACTTCGACCAGACCCACATCTTGACCGTGATCGCCTCGTACCAGACAGAGCACAACTGGACGTTCGGGACGCGCGTGCGCTACGTCAGCGGCGACCCGTTCACGCCGTACGTGAACGGGATCTTCAACGCCAACAGCGGCAGCTACGTCTGTATCACGGGGAATCCCGACTCCGCCCGGGCGCCGGCCTTCTTCCAGGCCGACGTGCGGATCGACCGGCGCTTCGTCTACGACAACTGGATCTTCACGGGCTACCTGGACGTTCAGAACGCGACGAATCGCCAGAACCCGGAAGCCATCTTCCCGAACTACAACTGCAACGGCTACGCGACCCTGACCGGTCTGCCTATTTTCCCGACCATCGGGTTGCGGGCGGAGTTCTGATGCGCCGGCAATCCGTGTGTCTGGCCCTTGCAGCCACCGGCCTCCTGGGCTGCGTTTCGGGCTTCGATCGCAACGATCAGATCGTCAGCGGCCTGCGGATCTTGGCCATCGGCCAGCACGTCGACGACACGACGATGCAGACGGATCCGATGGCAAAGCCAACCGACTGGGCGGACGCCGACGTGGGCGACACCGTGCACCTGCGAGCTCTGGTCACGAACCCCGGCGGCTTGTCGACGGTGACGGTGACCTGGCTGGCATGCCTGCCGATCACGGGACAAACCCAGCCCTGCACCGACGACGCGTACCTGAGAAAGCCGGCGGCTATCATCCCGCTGGCCGACGACACGGCAAACACCGGCGTCTTGAAGCT
>JBJMQQ010000218.1:0-20483 GCA_045802645.1 Polyangia bacterium | reverse complement strand
GTCCGGATCGTCGTACACGGCCGGCTTTTGAAGGGACTGTGCCCCTATGAACGCGGCGAAGTCCGAATTCTTCTTGTGAATCAGCGGCATGAAGCCGTTTTTTGCGAGCTCGGCCTCACGGCGGTCGCTGATCGCGATCTCCGTCGGGCACTTCATGTCCACGCCGCCGTCGTCGGTCGGGAACGTGTGGGTGGGCAACCCTTCGACGGCGCCACCGGACTCGATCCCGCGGATGCGCGAGCACCAGCCGTAGGTCTTGAAGGACCGGTTGATGTTGACGGCCATCGCGTAGGCGGCGTTCGCCCAGGTGTACTTGTCGCTGGTCGCCCCCGCCGTGTCCTCTTCGAAGTCGAACTCTTCGACCGGGTTGCTCTTGGCGCCATAAGGCTGGCGCGCCAGGAACCGGGGCAGCGCGAGACCCAGGTACTTCGCGTCCTCCGACTCCCGCAGCGACCGCCAGCCGGCCATGTCGGGCGTCGTGAAGATCTTGGTGAGATCGCGCGGGTTCGACAGCTCCTGCCAGGTCTCCATGCCCAGCAAGGACGGCGAGGCGCCCGCGATGAACGGCGCGTGGATGGCCGCCGAGATCTTGGCCACCTCGCCCATCAGCTCGACGTCCGGCGGCGAATGGTCGAACTGGTAGTCCCCCACCAGGCAGCCGTAAGGCTCGCCGCCCAGCTGGCCGAACTCTTCTTCGTACAGGCGCTTGAAGATGGGGCTCTGGTCCCAGTTGGTCCCCTTGTACTTGCGCAACGTCTTGTGCAAGTCCTTCTTCGAGACGTTCATCACCCGGATCTTCAACATCTCGTCGGTCTCGGTGTTGTTGACCAGGTAGTGAAGGCCGCGCCACGCGCTTTCCAGCTGCTGGAAATTCGGGTGGTGCATGATCGCGTTGACCTGCTCGGTGAGCTTGCGGTCGATCGCCGCGATCATGGCGTTGATCGACTCGACGACGTCCGAGCCGATGAGCGTGGTCTTCTCCAGCGCCTGCTGGGCCAGCGTCCGGACGGCCGCCTCGACTTCGTCCTTGGCGCGCTCGGACTGGGGCTTGAATTGTTTTTGCAGCAGGGACGTGAAATCGCCCGCTTCCGCGGTGGCGGTCTCGCCCTGCGCTTTGGTCTGTTCGGTCTCGGCCATGACTACTTGTCCTTGTTTTCCGGCTCGCCCGCGGGCGCATCCGACGGCTTGGGGTTGGCGGCGAGCGTCTTCAGCAGGGTCGGATCGCGCATGACGTTGCCGATCAGCTCTTCCGCCCCGCTCTTGCCGTCCATGTAAGTGACCAGGTTCGCCAGCTGCTGGCGCGCCTGCAGGAGCTCGTTCAGCGCGCCGACCTTGCGGGCGATCGCGGCGGGCGAGAAGTCGTCCATGCTGTCGAACGTGATGTCGACGCTCAGGTTGCCTTCACCGGTCAGCGTGTTGGGAACGGCGAACGCGACGCGCGGCTTCATCGCCTTCAGGCGGTCGTCGAAGTTGTCGACCGAGATCTCCAGGAATTTCCGGTCCGAGACCTGCGGCAGCGCCTCCGCCGGCTGTCCCGACAGATCCGACATGACGCCCATGACGAACGGGAGCTGGACCTTCTTCTGCGCCCCGTACAGCTCGACGTCGTATTCGATCTGGACCCGAGGTGCCCGGTTTCGCGCGATGAATTTTTGGCTGCTCATGTGACCGCCTGCCTCCTAAATGAAAAACTCTGCCCCGTTTGTGTGTTGATCATTCCGACCGGTGACCGGTCAAAACCCCGACTTGCGTCGCAGCGTCCGGCACCAGCTCCTTGACGATGTCGATGAAGCTCATCGTCACCAGCTTCTTGCACCGCTCGATGAAGAGCGGGATTGGGCTGGAGGGCTCGTGCCGGGTGTAGTACGCCGCGATCTTGTCCAATGTCCGGAGAACGTCTTCGCGCGACCCAATTTCCCCGGGAAGTGACGAAATCGTCTGCGGAGTCGCCGAATTGGATGCCGCCCCCACGTCTGCCCCTCCCTCGACCGCGCTGGCGGCCGCCGGCGATCGGCGGGTCAACGCGGCCTTCAAGAAATTCGCGATCTTCTGGGCCAGCCCCGACAGGGCGGGCAAGCCCGTGATGCTCCCGGAGCCGACGCGTTCCGTCAGCGCCGCGTCCAGGCTGACCAGCGCCGCCACGCAGGCCCCGGCCGCCGCCGTGTCGGACTGCAGCTCCGCCAGGTCGGAGTCCATGGCCGCCGCATCGATGGCGGCCACGGAGGCCCCCGCCGCCTCGGCGTTCGGCGCCGCGGACGTCGCTGCCTCCAGGTCCTTGTAAGCGAACCGGCCCAGCGTGCGCGACGAGACGAGCGGGGTGGCGCGCAGCGCGGCCAGCGTGTCCGGCGCGGCCAGCGTCGCCAGGATGTTGAGCCGCATCGTCGGATCGTTGTCGTCGTCCGGGTCGAGGCGGGGGTGGACGCCGTCCCAGAAGGACTGGATGATCTTGTCGATCACCGTCAGGCCGGCCGCGAACCCCTTGAGGCCGTCGGTGTGCAGCAGGGCCTTGGCGAGGTGCACCGCGATGCGCAAATCCTTGGTGCGGGACAGCAGCTCGCTGGCCTGACGCCCCACGGCCTTCCAGTCGGGCGGCTCGGCGGGGACGATCGTGGAACCAATTTGCTGCTCGGGCTTTCCCTGCGCGGCCCGCTCGAGGACCGCGAAGGCGGGATCGCCATATTCCAGATCCGGCCCACAGGGTTCGCTCCCCGGGACCGGGCTCACCAACACATCCACGTCGACGGCCGCCATGATGACCTAAAAGTGCGCGCTTATTAGCCATCGCCCCACGCAGCTTGTCAATGCGGCTGGGTTGCCGCCGCGTTCGGATTATGATGCCCTGCGACCTGCGCCATGCCCCTAGAGGTCACCGTCAAGGATCCCACTTCCACGTCGAACCGGACGCTGACGTTCGCGAAGTCACCCGTGCGCATCGGGCGGAACCAGCTGAACGACATCGCGCTCGACGATCCGTTCGTCTCGGAATGGCACGGCCTGATCCACTTTGGAGCCGACACGGTCGACTACTACGACCTCGGATCGACGAACGGCACGGTGCTGGACGGCAAGCGGCTTGCGAAGAACGTGCCCGCCCCCCTGACGGATATATCGCGCATCCACCTGGGGCGGATCGAGGTGACGGTCGTCAACCGGCGCCAGCAGCACGAGACGGGACCGCGCAAGACGATGGCCTGGGGGCGCGCCGACGCGGCGGACCCTTCCGCGCCGCCGCCGCGAATGGCGGCGCCGCCCGTCCGGGAGCCGCCCCGCGTCGCCGAGGTCGCCCGCCCGGCAGCGGTGCCTGCCGTGTTCGAGCCCGGCATCGCCGAGCAGAACGCCGAGTTCGACGCGCTCATCCGCCGCCAGAAGATCCTCGAAGCGTTCAGCGAGGCGTTCGTCGGCTTGCGAAAGGGCTACGAGCAGTTCGGTGCGGAGGTCGGTGTCCGCACCATCAACGGCCGCACGCCGCTACACCGGGCCCGCGCCAGCCGCGAGATCCTCGATTACTTGCTGGGGCCCGGTGTGGATGTCGCGACGGTCACGCACGATCTGATCGCCGTCTTCGCGGACTTCGGCATCCATCACATCGCCATGATGGAGGCGGTCACCGAAGGCGTTCGCGCGCTGCTGCAGTCGCTGGATCCGCGCGCCAACGATCTGGACGTCGGCGGCCGGCTGTTTTCGGCGGCCAAAGCCAAGGGGCACTGGAAGGCCTACCTCGAGCGCTTCGACCAGGCGCTCACCGACGATCAAGAGCTGCACGCCGCCATCTTCGGCGCCGAGTTCGCGCGGGCCTACGCGCGCGTCACTCAGGGCGAAGGCAACAAGCGCGGCGAGAACGACAGCGACTGAAACCGGGTCAGCGCCGGATGCCGCCCTTGGTCCCGCGCACGGTGGCCAGGTTGCCGACGCTGGCGCACTTGAAGACGTACATCCCGCTTCCGAGATCGATCGTCTCGCCGTCGACCAGCGCCTGCCGCCGCGTGACCGGTTGACCCTCGACGCGCACGGCGCCGTTGAGCGGCGCGATCGCGAACTCCTCGTCGTCAGCGACGATCTCGGCGTGCTCCGGAGCCATGGCCGGGTCGTCGATGATGCGCACGGCGCACGCGACGGTGCAGCCGATCACCGTGCGCTCGGGAGCCAGCCGGAGCGTCTCACCGCGGCGCCCCGGACCACCCGACCGCACCAGCCACGCGACCGCCACCCCCTGCGAGGCCTTCTCGCCCGTGCGCAGGGCGTCCTGGATGGCCACCGCAATGCCGCGGGCGCGGGGCGTTCCAAGCGGCGGGTGGGCCCGCGCCGCTCCGCGCAGCGCCTCGGCCAGGCGATCGAGGTCCAGGCCCACGAACGATGCCCGCTCTTCGGCGCTGGCGTGGGCGTTCACCTTCTCGGCGGCCTGCTCGGCGGGCATCTGGCCGGCGACGGCCTCGGCCAGCACGCGCGCGAGGCTCTCGCCGAGACCGGCGGTGTCGCCCGAGCGCTCGGCCACGAGATCGCGGATCTCCTGCATGCGCTTGCGCCCAGGGCGCGTGCGCAGGTACGGGAAACGCGGATCGACCAGCAGGGCCTCGTCCATCCCCGCCAGTAATGTAGGAGCCTGGGGGAACCGGCGAACCAGCTCCTCGGCAGCCCGCTCGGGCGAGGCGCCGCGACGGATGAGATCGTGCGCCGCCGCGACCAGGGCCTCCGCGCTGACAGGAGCACCCGGCCCGCCCCGGCGCCGGAACGCCAGCATGGTCATGCCCGCCGCTGTTCCGCCGGCGGCCAGGATCAACGCGAACATCATCCAGCGCGCGCCGCCCGGACCAACGGTCACCGCACCGGCGTCGATCGTCATCGGCTCACCGTCGGCGCCGGTCAGCCGCGCCGAAAACCGGTGCTCTCCACCGAACAGGCGCCAGGTCCAGGGGACCTCCAGCTCGACCCGCTGCAGGTCCGCCACCGCCTGGCCCAGCGACTCCAGCGTGTTCTCGAGGTCCTCGATCTGATCGCGCGCGCTCAGGAATCCGCCGGCCGCGTCGTGCAGGTCGCGCAGGTTGGACGCCGCTTGCGCCGCGTCCGCCTCCGGCCGATAGCGCGCGACCAGCAGCGTGATCCCCGCGCGCCGCAGCTGCGCGCCCAGGTTGGCGAAGTTGCCGGGGCCCTCCCCCTTCGGGTCCGCGAAGTCGCGCCCGTCGGTGACCACCAGCAACACCTTCAGGGCGGCTGGATCGATGGCCAGATCGCCGGCGTTCAGCCTGATCGCGTCGATCAGGTTCGGCCGATACCCGTCGAGGTAAGGGACCTCGTCGAGGCGGCTGATGTCGCCGGCCGTCAACCGCGCCCGCCCCTGCCGCATGCGGCCGTAGATCGTGGGGTACACGACCGTGCGGGACGGGATGCGCTGGAAGAACGAATGGATCCCGTCCAGCACGGCCGGCGGCACCCCTTCAATCCACAGATAGACCAGCCCGATGGCGGCCGACGGCCGGAAGCTACTGCTCGCCTCGGCGGACGCCGCGGCCCAGTCGGACAGCGTCTGCACGGCGACGGGCGCGGCCGGCTGGCCGTCGACGGAGACCGTCAGGTCGGTGGTCTTCAGCGACCGCCCGCTCTCCTCGATCCCGCCGACCAGGAAATGGACCTTGGCCGCCAGGTCGTCCGCGACGGGGCGCGTGCTGACCACCGTCGGTGCCGCGATCGCGGGCGACGCGCAGAGCGCAACCCCCGCCGCCAGCGCGATCAGAGCTCGCTTCATGATGGCCGCGCGCCGGACCCCGGAAGCCAGAGAGATCGGAACACCATCTCGGTCGCGCCGACCTTCACGACGTCCCCGTCGCCGAGACGCATCACCTCGCCCGGAACCAATCGGCGCGAGTTGACGAACGTGCCGTTCGCCGACGGCGCGCTCTCGCGATCGCGGATCTCGAACGCCTCGTTGCGGTTGCCGGTCTGCGGCCGGGTGACGATCGCGTGGCCGCTGGACATGAAGGTGTCGGCGAACTCGACGACGCCCGGCGTTCCCGGCGGCATCGTCCCGGTACGCGACAGGATGGAGCGGCGGTACGTCAGCTCGACCAGCACGCCCCGCCGCGCGCTGTCGACGGAGCTGACCACGACCAGCCAGCCCAGCGTCATCCCCTCGGCGGCCAGCACCTGCGACGGCGTGGCGGCCATCTGACCAGGCGCCAGGAACAGCGTCTTGGGCGCGACCAGGTTGGGGCGGCAGCGCCCGCAGGTCGTCCCCCACCCGGACAGCATCGGCTCACCACAGTTGGGGCACGGGACCTCGTGCGGGGTGACGGCCGACGCCAGATTGGCCACGGGCCCGGGCGGACGGGGGTCCGGCACGCCCGCGGCGGGGATCGCCGCGCGCGGCATCATGCGCGGCTTGGCCGGACGTCGCGGCCCGGCCGATCCCCCCCGCGATTCGGAGGGTCGGGGCGCGCCTCCACCGAAGATTTGTTTAAACTTTTCGAACACGTCCCGACGCGCCTCATCATAAGTTCAGCCCCAGCGACGGTCAAACCGGCGCCCTCCGTGCGCCCCCTGCGCGCGGGGGATCTCCGGCCGTCTTCGCATGACCTTCCCGTTTCGCCACCACCTGTTCGCGGCCGCCATCGTCGTGGCGCTGGTGTGGGGCCGCGCGGCCGCGGTGGAACCGGCGCCCCGGCAAGGCACCTCGATCGTCGTGGCAGGTCAGCCGTTCGCGGTGGGGCACCCGGTCGTCCTGTGGAGCGATCCCCAGGGGTTCGACGCCTACCAGACCCGTTGCATCGACCAGAGCGGCGGCTGCTGCGACGGCGAATCCAGGCGCTACGGCGTCCGCAAGGGGGTCGAACAACGCAGCCTCGATGAGCTGCGCGACCGGGTCTCGCAGCTCGTGCTGCACTTCGACGGCTGCGTGAATTCGCGCTCGTGCTTCAAGTCGATGCACAACCGGCCACGCCCCAGCGGCGAAGGCTGCGGCCTGTCGGCCCACTTCATGATCGACGCGGACGGCACCATCTACCAGACGCTGGACCTGGTCGAACGCGCCTACCACGCCGAGGAGGCGAACTCGGGGTCGATCGGGGTCGAGATCTGCAACCGCGGGCGCGTCGACCGTAGCGAATGGCCGAAGCTGCCGGCGGACTACCGCACGCGCGCGACGAAGCACGTGGTCATCAACGGCGAGGACCACGAGGCGTACGACTTCCGGCCCGAGCAGTACCAGGCGATCGTGGCGCTGACCCGCACGCTGCTGCGCATCTTCCCCAAGATCCGCCCCGTCATCCCCGAAGAGAACGGCAAGCCGATCATGGACACGTTGAGCGAGCCGCTGTCCTTCGCCGGGATCATGGGGCACCTGCACATCGAGCGGAAGAAGTGGGACCCGGGCGCGCTGGATTGGGACCGCATCTTGCGCGCGCTGAACGGGTTCGAGCTGCCCGTCCAGATCCGCGGCTTCACGGAGCTGCCGCGCGTCCAGCCGCAGCTGCTGGCGGCCCGCCGCGCCGCCTTCTTCAACGCCGAAGAGCGGGCCACCGGCTTCTTCCCGATCGGGGCGGCGCGGCTGTGGCATTCGGGCGCGCACCTGCGCGCGGCCGTCGACGCGCCGGTGCGCGCGCCGACCCGCGGGCACATCGTCGCCGTGCGGCGCGGGGCGGTCGGGATGTCGTCGACGTCGTTCGTGCTCACGCGCCACGACGTCGACGTCGATGACGCGCGCCTGACCTTCTACTCCCTGCTGGCGCACCTGGACCTGCCGCCGTCGACGTCGCCGGAGGCCAAGACCGTCCCGTGGCTTCAGGCGATGGGGCCGACCGCCGCCGCCGCCTTCGACGCCGGGAAGATCGTGATCGTCGACCAGCGGGTCGAGGCCGGCGACCTGGTGGGCTACGTGGGTACGGTGAGCCGGGGTCCCGAGGAAGGTCCAGAGATCCACTTCGAGATCTTCACGACTGACAAGCTGCCGGGCGACCTGGGGCGCGCGTTCCACTACGTGAACGCGACCGATGACGCCGGCATCGTGCGACGGGCCGATCTCGTGACGCCGGCCGACGCGAACGGCGATCAAGAGCTGGACGCCGACGAGGTCGCCCGCTTCTTCAAGAGTGGCAGCCTCGATCGACGGCAGGCCTTTCGCCGCGTGGCCATCCGCCATCGCCACGAATGGGGCGACCGCAACAGCGAGGCGGAGTTCATTCGCCTGCGCGAGCTGGCGGGGATAGACGAGGCCGACCGCCGGCGCCTGTACGCGATCGCCGTGGCGCCGTATTTGTTCTGGACGGACGCCCTCTCGGCGGCGACCGGGCTGCCGGCCAATCAGATCATCTACTCGTACAACCCGCTCGCGTTCCTGCTGGAGCTGGCCGCGCGCGCCAACCACGTCGTGTTGCCCTCGGTGCACGGCCGCGAGATCGGCGAGACGCGCCTCGAACCGCGCCGGCTACATCCGGCCATGGCCGATTGGCTCAGCCCCCACGCGTCCCCCGTCGAGCCGCCCCTGTTCGGGCCGCCCGTGGGCCAGCTGTTGGGCCCGAAGCGCCGGGAGGACATCCCGCTGATCGAGCTCGCGCCCACCGACAACGAGTGATGGGAAGAAAAAGCGCCAGGACGCCAAGAACGCCAGGACCCTGGCGTCCTGGCGTCCTGGCGTTTCAATCTGGACTTATGGGGCCGGAACGGAGGCCGTCGAACCGTCGCCCGGGTGGACGGTGATGCCGGCTTCGCCCTCGACGGCGATGTTCAGCCAGCTGCGGACGCGCGCGAGGTGGTCTTCTTCCTCGGCCAGCGCGCGCCGGAACTCGGCCGCCATCTCGGTGTGACCCAGCCGCTCCGCAACGTCCGACAGCATCAGCCACGAGTCGTTGTCGACCAGCTCCGCCGTCAGGATCGCCTTCAACGACTCGTTGAGCGTGACGCGCGGATCCGACACCGCTTCGACGAGCCCGTGGCTCGCCACGGCGATGACGTCGGCGCTGGGGGTCATGGCCGTCGGATCGGCGCCCAGCGATTCCATCGCCCGTTTGAGGAGCCCGAAGTGTTCCAGCTCCTCGTCCCGAATCCGCTCGAGATCGAAGCGCGTGGGACCACCGGGATGCGCATCCGCCGCCTCCAGCTTGACCAGCAGCGCCTCGTAGAGCCGCGTGCCGGTGCGCTCGAAAGCGATGCGCTCACCCAGCAGGTCCAGGAACACCGTGGGCTTGTTCCCCTTCACCATCTCCACCGCGGTCGTCGCGACCCCCTTGAGGGAAAGCGGCGGCGGCATGGTCCCGACCGGCCCCACGTTCGTCGCGTACTGGATGCGCGTGGCGAGCAGCCCGGGCGGCTCGAACACGGGCGCCGGCGAGCCCGCCCGCGCTCCTTCGATCGTGGCCTTGCTGTCAATCGGCGAAGTGGCGATGCCAGTCCGGTTCGGCCCGGTCTCGGTCGGCTTTGTCGGGTTACTCATCACATCCTCCTTCCGTTGACGGGCTGCGCGCCAAGCCGGTTCACCAGCTCGGTACCGGGCACCCAGACGTAGCCGTCGGCGACGATCTCGCTGGGCGAGCCGTCGCGATTCAGCTGCGCGCGATACTGGGCAGACGGCCCGTCGGCGGGCTCCATCGACCCGGGGACGATCTGCGTGCCCTGAGCCCGCAGCTCGATCTCCGTTTCCAGCGTCTTTCGAATGAACGGCCGCTGGCTCTCGAACTTCAGGGGCGACGGCAGCGTCTGCGGCAGCAGCTCCGCCGGGTCGCGCCGCTCGATCTCCTTCATCAGCTCGCCGACGTACCGGAGCTGCCCCAGCTCGTAGTCGACGAAGCGCTCCCAGATCGCCTTCAGCATCTTGTTGCTCTCGGTCTGCGCGCAGCTCCAGTACGTGTAGACCTCGGTGGCCTCGTGCAGCAGCCACTTTTCCAGCCAGGTCTCCGTGGGGTCCATCAGCGTCTCGTACTGCGTGACGTGCTGCTCTTCGATCGACGCGATCTCCGCGTACAGCTGCCGCGCGATCGGATCGGCGAACTGCGGGCCGATGTTCATGTAGTAGTCGTGCACCTGGTGCTCCGCCGACACCAGCACCAGGGAGTTCAGCTTCGTCAGCGGCTGCGCGCTGGTCTTGTCGTACGGCAGGCGCAGGTCGTCCTGCGGATCGCGGTGCTCGACGATCGTCGGGCGCCCCGGACGAATATCCGTGTAGCTCTGCAGGATGTTGTTGGCGTCCTTGCCGTACAAACGATCCATCAGGCCCGAGAATCGATAAAGATGATCGAAGTCCTCGAGGAGACCGAAGCGATAGACCTGGGCCAGGTACGCGTCCGGCTCTTGCTGGGCCAGCATGGCGGTCACCTCGATGGCGACCTGCTCGTACCCGATGGTGGTCTCCAGCGCCGACTGGTCGGCCGGGTTGAGCCAGTTCACCAGCGTCTGCTGGTGCTGGTCGATGCGTCGCACGCGTGCCAGCGGTCCCTGCAGCCGCGCATTCATGCGGGCACAGGCGTGTGAGAACCGGACCGCCTCCGATTCGATCCCGTTCATCAGGATCACCCGTACCCGGGTGAACGCGTCCACGTCCAGCTTGCTGTAAGTCGGGCCCGCGAGCTCGCGCCAGGTGAAGACCTGACGATCGAGCGGCACGCCACGCTCCTTGGTGATGTCCAGCGCCATGGTGACCTCCCGGCGCGGCAATCTAACGATCGGGCAACGCCGCACAACGTCGCGTCCGGCCTTTCACCGCGAATGCGAGCTGCCCCTGAACGTCTCGAGCGCTCGCGCGCATTTCCGTGAATTTCGCGGTTGCCAATTCAGATGAGCTCCCCTCTTCCGCACGAGATGGTGACTCGCATCTTGAGGGCGCAAATGGAGGACACGACCATGAAGACTCGATTTCGTTCGGTGACGATATGCGCGGCGATCTTGTTGGGGGCGGCGGCCTGCTCGAGCTCGTCGAACAACAACGATGGGGGAGCAACGGGTGGCCGCGGCGGAGCCGGCGGAATCACGGGTAAAGGCGGCGGTGGCGGCGGCCGAGCCGGCAACGGCGGAGCGGGCGGGGTCACGGGTGGCGGCGGCAACGGCGGAGCGGGCGCGACCACCGGCGTTGGCGGCAGCGCCGGCGCCGGCGCGACCACCGGCGGCGGCGGCAACGGCGGCAACCGAGCCAACGGCGGCAACGGGGGCAACGGTGGCAACCGTGCGAACGGTGGCAACGGCGGCAACGGCGCCGTCGGGGGGAGCGGCGGCGCGGCCGGCGCGGCTGGCGCGGGCGGTGCTGCAGGCGGCGGTGGCGCTGCCGCCGGTGGTAACGGCGGCGCGGCCGCGACGCTGACAGACCCGCAGGCGGCCGGGGTGGCCTTCACCGCGAACCAGGGTGAAGTCCAGCAGGCCCAGCTCGCGCAGAGCAAGTCGACCAACACCGCGGTGCTCGACTTCGCGATGATGATGATCACCGACCACAACGCCGCGGTCATGCGGCTGCAGCAGGTCCTGGACGCCAACAACCTCGTCACCGCGGACAGCCCGACCCGCATGACGCTCTCGAACAACGCGACGGCGGTCTACAACCAGCTCTTTGGGTTGTCGGGAACGGCGTTCGACAAAGCCTATGCGACGGCGCAGGTGATGCAGCACCAGACCGTGCTCAACCTCTTCGACCAGGTCCTGATCCCCAGCGCGACGAACGCGGCGCTCAAGAACGAGCTGACAACCGAACGCGCCGCGGTCAACATGCACCTGACCATGGCGACGACGTTGGTCTCGACGCTGGCGTCCGACGCCGGCACCGACCACTGACGGCAGAGCACCCGGGCCGACCGCCGCGCTACGCGACGGCGGCGGCCTGGGAGAGCTCGGGGCGGGTCGGCAGCTCGAACCAGAAGCGCGCCCCCTGCCCCGGCTGGCTCTCGACGCCGATGCTGCCGCCGTGCGCATCGACGATCCCTTTCGCGATCGTGAGACCCAGCCCGGCGCCGCCGCTGTGCGCGTCCGTCTGGTAAAAGCGGTCGAACACGTGCGGCAGGCTGTCGGCGTCGATGCCCGGCCCCGAGTCGGCGACCACCACCCGCGCGCCCACGTCACCGCGGCCACAGCTGACGGTAATGGCGCCGCCTTCCGGCGTGAACTTGATGGCGTTGCCGATCAGGTTGGCCATCACCTGCATGAGACGGTGCCGATCGGCCTCGATCAGCAGGTCGGCGGGCGCGGTCATCTGCAGGCGAATGCCCTTGTCGGTCGCCAGCGGGCCGTGCTGCTCGACGGCTTCCCGCAGCAGCGTCGGGAGATCGGTCGGCGTCTTGTCGACGACGAACGTGCCGGCGTCGATGCGCGCCACGTCCAGGAGGTCGTTGATGAGGCGCTCCATCCGCGCGATGGCCCGGGTTCCCTTGGCCAGGGTTTCGGCCGTCGGCGTCCTTCCGGTGTCCAGCGACCGCCGGATCGACTGCAGCGTCAGCCCGAAGATCAGCAGCGGGTTGCGCAGGTCGTGCGACACGATGGCCAGCATCTCGTCGCGCGCGCGCAGGGCCCGCTTCATGGCCCGATAGAGCATGGCGTTATCCACCGCGAGCGCGGTCCGGCGCGCCACCTCCTCCGCCAGCGCGCGAGCCGGCGCGTCGAGCTGCCGCCCCACCTTCGTGGCCAGCATCATCGCGCCCACGACGCGGTCCCGCGCCATGAGCGGCAGCACCAGCCCCGATTGCAGCCCCAGCGACAGGACGGCCTTCCGGTGCAGCGGATCCGCCGGCATGGCGTCCAGCGCGGCGGGGATGTCGGGCACCTCGACGATGCGCCGCCCCTGCACCGCCTGGAACGACGGAAAGACCTCGGTGGGCGTCGACGAGGCCAGCGCATCGACGGCCGATCGCGATCCGTCCACGCGCACGGCAGCCCGGCGCAGGCGCTGGTCCCCGCCGACCAGGTCGAGGCCGCAGTAATCCCCCAGCTCCGGGACAGCCACCTTGATCAGGGTCTGAACGACATCGTCGACGTCCAGCGCGATCGCGAACGCCGACGAGAGATCGGCCAGGAAACGCGCCTGTCGCGCGCTGTGTTCGCTCTCGGCGCGCGACACCTCCAGCGCCGTCATCTGCCGCGCACGCCGCCGGCGCTCGACGGCGTAGAGGATCGTCCGCGCGATCAACGACGTCGTGATCTCCGACTTCAGCAGGTAGTCGTCGGCGCCCTTGGCGACGGCCCGCAGCGCCATGTCCTGGTCGGTATTGCCGGTGAGGACGATGATCGGCGCACCGTCGGCGACCTCCGCCATGCGGCTGATCGTGTCGATGCCGTGCGCGTCGGGCAGCGAGAGATCCAGCAGCACCACGTCCTGTCCGCCGACTGCCGCCACGGCGTCGCGCAGCGTGCCGGCGGTCGTGACGACGAACGGCTGGCCCGGCACCTCGGCCAGGTATTCCTGCAACAGCCGCGCGTCGCCGGCGTTGTCCTCGACGAGCAGGACGCGCGTCTGCTCGCGGTCATCAGGCATGTTCAGCCGGCAATTTCACGACGGTCAGCCAGAACTCGTCGATGGAGCGCACGACGCTGACGAACTGCTCCAGGTCCACCGGCTTCGTGATGTAGCAGTTCGCGTGCAGCTGATAGCTCTTGAGGATGTCGACCTCGGCGCTGGACGTGGTGAGGACGACGACCGGAATGTGCTTCAGCGACTCGTCCGCCTTCAGGGTCGCCAGCACCTCGCGCCCGTCCTTGCGGGGTAGGTTCAGGTCCAGCAGGATCAGGTCCGGCCGGCTCGCCCCCGCGTGCGCGCCGCGCCGCTGCAGCACCTCCAGCGCCTCGACCCCGTCACGCGCGACGGTCAGGTTGTTGCGGACCTTGCCTTCCTTCAGCGCCTCTTCGGTCAGGCGCACGTCGGCGGCGTTGTCCTCGACCAGCAGGATCTCGATTGGCAGTGCTTCGCTCATGAGGCGGATCTCCAGGTGCGCGGGGTGACGGGGATGGTGAAGGATATCGTCGACCCCACGCCCGGTGTCGAGTCCACCCAGATGCGTCCGCCGTGGCGTTCCACGATCTTCTTGGTGATGGCGAGGCCAATGCCCGTCCCCGGGTAGATCTCCCGCGGGTTCAGGCGCTGGAAAATCACGAAGATCCGGTCGAAGTACTCACGCTCGATGCCGATGCCGTTGTCCCGCACCGAGAACACCCAATCCGCGCCCTCGCGGCGGGCGCCGACGTGCACGCGTGGGGGGTCCTCGCGCCGGAACTTGATGGCGTTGCCCATCAGGTTCTGGAACACCTGGGTCAGCTGCCCTTCGTCACCCAGAAGCTCCTGGGGCAGCGGGTCCTTCGTGATCTCGGCCGTCGACTCGGCGATGGTCTGCTCCAGGTTCTTCTCGGCCGTCGCCACGATCTTTCCGACGTCGACCGGCGCCGGCGCACGGCCGCGCGTGCCGACCCGCGAGTACGCCAGCAGGTCCTCGATGAGGCGGCGCATGCGCGTGACGCCCTCGACGGCGAAGCCGATGAACTCGCGCGCGTTGTCGTCCAGCTTCGCGTTGTACCGCCGTTCGATGAGCTGCACGTAGCTGGCCACCATCCGCAGCGGCTCCTGCAGGTCGTGCGACGCCACGTAGGCGAACTGCTCGAGCTCGGCGTTCGAGCGCGCCAGATCGCGGGCCCGCTCTTCCAGAGCCAGCTCGGTTTTCCGGCGCTCGACGCCCTGGGCGATGGCGTCCCCCACGCTGCCCAGCGCCACCAGCGTGTCCTCGGGCAGCTCTTCGGTCGCGAACGCCGCCATCACACCGACCACCCGATCGCTGACGACCAGCGGGTATCCCGCGAAGGCGACCATCCCTTCGCGCTTGGCCCAGGCGGGATCGCCGACCCACGGATCGCTCAGCACGTCGTTCGTCAGGTGGGGCTTCCGCTCGGCCGCGATGCGCCCGATCTTCAGCGCGCCGACCGGCACCCGCGCGTGGCCGCCGTCGATGTGCGTGTACTTGCCGGCGCTGGCGTTCAGCTCCAACGTCTGCCCCGCGTCGTCGACCAGCCAGATGCGCGCGAACGAGACGCGCAGCCTGTCCACGATCGCCTGGCAGCAGTCCTGCAGCATGGCGCGGATGTCGCGCTGCAGGGACAGGGCGCTGCCCACGTCCGCGCGTAGCTCGCCGTACTTGACCAGCCGGGCCTGCAGCGCCTGCTCGTTCCGGCGCGCCGTGATGTCGCGCGTGTAGACGGCGATCCCGATGTCCGGCACCGGATATGCGTGGACGTCGAACCACCGGTCGAACGGCGCGTAGTAATCCTCGAACGTGGCCGGTTGCCCCGTCTCCAGCACACGCGTCAACTCCTGATGGATCCGGGTGCCGAGGGCCTCGGGGGCCAGCTCCCACAGGTTCTTGCCGATGATGTCCGCAGGCTTCAGGCCGCCCAGGGCGCTGGCTGCGTGGTTGGCGAACAGCACGGTCCAGGTTTGGTCGTAGACCGCGAAGGAGTCGCTGATCCCCTCCAGCATCCGCTGGATCCGCAGCGCGTTGCGGGCCTCCTCGCTCTCGATCCGCTCGGTCACGTCGCTGCAGACCCCCATCAACCGGATCGGCTTGCCGGCCGCGTCGTGCACGAAGGTCCCGAAGGCCTCCAGCCAGCGAACGGCGCCGTCGGGGCGGATGATTCGATAGAGCAGCTGGTGCTCGACGCCGCGGGCGATGTTCTGCTTGACGGTGGCCAGCACCCACTCGCGGTCGTCCGGGTGCAGGTCCGCCTCGTACGCCTCGAAGGTGCCGGGGAAGCTGCCGGCGGCGAGGCCGTGCATTCGCTCGATCGCGGGCGACCATTGCACCGCCCCCGTCGTGAGGTCGAGCTCCCAGGTCCCCATTCGACCGGCTTCCAGGGCCAGCCGCAACCGGCGCTCGCTCTCACGCGACGACGCCTCGGCCTTCATACGAGCGCTGACGTCGAAGTTGAGGCCGATCCACTCCTCGATCTCGCCCGAGTCGGCCAGGATCGGCGTCCCGCGGGCCAGCGTGTCCGCGTAGGTTCCGTCGGGACGGCGCACGCGGTACAGGACTTCGTACGGGCGCTTCGAGGCGACGGCCGCACGCCAGGCCTCCTCGGCACGCGGGCGATCCTCGGGGTGGACGGCGTTCAGCCAGCCGTACCCCTTCCATTCCTCGTAGCTCTGGCCGGTGAAGGCGCGCCAGCTCGGGGAGTCCTCGACGACCTCGCCCGCGGGCGTCGTCGTCCAGACCATCTGCGACGTCGCCTCGACCAGCGACCGGAAGCGGCGCTCGCTGCGCGCCAGGGCCTTCGCGCCGGCCTCGATCGTCTGGCGCGCCTTGATCTGCTCGGTGATCTCGACGGCCACGCACATCAGACCGGCGATGAGGCCGCGCTCGCGGACGGGCGTGATCGTGAGCGAGAACCACCCGTCCTTGACCCCGTTTCTCCGGTCGAACGAGATCGGCATCTCGTTGACGACGAAAGGCTGTCCGGTGCGAAAGACCCGGTCGCACGCCTCGAACACCCCCTGCCCCTCCACCTCGGGGAAGACCTGGCGAATCGGGTGACCGACCAGCCCGCCGGAGCGCCCCACCAGCGTGAGGTACCGCGAGTTCGCGATCTCGTACACGTGGCTGGGGCCCCGGAACACGGCGATGGCCACCGGCGCCTGTTCGATCAATTCGGCGATGCGCGACCGCTCGGCCGTCATGCTGGCCTCGTTCAGGCGGGCGGTTTCCAGAAGCCGCGCCCTCTCCAGCGCCACCGCCGCGTGGGCCGCGATGGCCACGATGGCGCGCTCGTGCGCCTCGGTGAAGCGGTCGGGCTCCGCGTGGGCGAAGAAGAGGCCGCCCAGGACCTCGCCCGAGCCGCCCACCACCGGGACCGCCAGATAGCTGGTCACCGGCAGGTGGCCGGCGGGCATCCCGTGATGGGGCGCCATCTGTCCGTAGCGCGGGTCCTTCTTGATGTCGCCCGACCGGACCGGCGCCTCGCCGCGGAACGTCGGGGCGAAGACCGGCGTCGGGCGCGGGTGGCCGAAGCTGTCGAACGCTTCGCGCGAAGCGCCGGAGAGCGTGTACAGCTGGTACCGCCCCCCGTCGGGCGTGACTCTCGTGTGAAAGAACGCGCCGAACTGGGCGCCGCAGATGGCCGTCGCTTCGTCGGTGATCCGCTGGACCAGCCGGTTGGCGTCGACCTCGGCGTTCACCGCCAGCGCGACGCGTTCCAGCGCGCGGCTGAGGCGCAGCTCCTCGGACAGCCGCCGCTCGGCCTCGATGATTCCGGTCGCCTCACGGAACGAGTTGATGGCCAGCGGCGGGTCCGACTGGGGGATCAAGCGAGCCGAGACCCACGCCCACCGCTGGCTGCCGTTCTGCCCGAAGCGGATCAGCCGCTCGGGCGCGTCCAGGCCGGCCAGGACCCGCCGGCCCGGCAGCTCGGAAAGCGGAACCCGCTGCCCGGCTTCGTCATAGAGCTCGAGGCGACCCACCCAGTCCTGGACGTTGGCCGCCCGCAGCGCGGCGGGGTCGGCGAACCCACACAACTTGGCCGCGGCGGCGTTGGCGAACACCAGATTGCCCTGCGCGTCATGAACAGTGATCGCCTCCGGCACCGATTCGAGCACCGCGAACTGATCAGCGGGCGGAAAACGGAGCAGATTCGAGCCATTGCTGGCGAGAGAGGGGTCTGCCATCGTCGAGGGGGAAAACACCAGCCGGCTGGGGCGCCCGGTCGAGCCCAGGATAAGCATCGTCCTGGACGACGCCAGGTCGGAGGTCGAGGATGTTTAGAGGTACGTGGCGGCCAGCGCCAGCGCCGCGCCAACCAACGCCGCTGGCGTCACCAGACCACCCGCCCGCAGCAGATCGCGGGCACCCACGGATTCGCCGCGGCCGCGCGCCACGGTCAGGACCAGCACGGTCGCCAGTGACCCGACGATCGTGACGTTGGGGCCGACGTCCGCGCCGATGAGCGCCGCCAGAACCAGCGGCCCGGGGGCGTGCGCCTGCTGCAAGATCGACCGGGCCGCCAGCGCCGCGGGTAGGTTGTTGACCGCGTTCGACGCGACGGCGGTGGCACCGGCCGCGACCGGCAACGAAAACCAGAGCGGCCGGGACGCCAGGCGGCCGACCGCCGGGACCAGGAGGCGCGCGAGACCGAGGTTCTCGACCCCGCGGATGACCACGAAGAGGCCGGCGGCCAGCCCCGCCGCGCCGAACGGGACGTCCCTCAACCAGCGCCAGGACCCGGCCCGTAGGAGGCCGCCGCGGAAGGCGGCGTACACGGCCAGAGCCAAGGCACCGGCGAACGCCACCACGTAGACCGGAACGCCCAGCGGCGGGCCGACGAAGTACCCCAGGCTGACCAGGACCAGGACGACGCAGCTCGCCCGGAAAAGCCGCGGGTCGGTGACCGCGCTGGCCGCCGCGGGAAGCTGGCCTATCCCGAACGAGCGTTGCAGGTCGGCTCGAAACAGGCGACGCAAGATCACGTAGGTCACCAGCAAGACCACGATCTGCGGCAGCAGCATCCGGGCGACGAAAGGGGCGAACGGCATCCGGAAGGCGCTGACGAACAGCAGGTTCGTGAGGTTGCTGACCGGCAGCAACAACGACGCGCAGTTCGAGACGATGGCGCACACCAGGATGTGGGGTTTGGCGGGCAGGTTCAGTCGCCGCGCGCCCGCGATCACGACCGGCGTCAGCATCACCGCGGTCGTATCCAGCGACAGGACGATCGTGACCAGCGCGCCCAGCACGAACGTGTTGCGAAACAGCGCGCCGGCGTCGCCGCCCGCCCGGCGCGCCGACACGACGGCCGCCCACTCGAAGAACCCGCTGCGCGCCACGACCGCCGACAGACAGAGCAGCGCGACGAGCATGAGCAGCGCGTCCTTGCCGCGGGCCAGCGTGTCGGCCGCCTCGGGCGCGCGCACCAGGCCCAGACCCATCATCAGCGCCGCGCCACCCATCGCCCACCAGGCCTCATTCCAGCCGCGGGGACGCCGCAGGACCAGGACCAACGTGGCGGCGAACAGAAACAGGGTGGCGACGGCGCGGAGCGGAGACGGCATGGGCGGACCGTTCAGCGGTCCGGCCGCACCTTAGCAGGCCGTCAACAGACAGGAACCCTGGGAGGGTTCCTTGGACTTCCCGCGACGACTCCGCTGGGCAAAGCCCAGCTCCGTCAACGCGCTGCGGCCGATCAGGCCAAGTCGAAGACCAGGACCTCCGCGTCCTCGCCCTTGTCCAGCCCTTCGACGTCCAGAGACTTCTCGCCCGAAAGGCCGACCGCGTCGCCCGCGGACAGCTCTTGACCGGCGACGCGGGCGCGCCCGCGCGCCACGTGCACCCAGGCGTGCCGCCCCTCCGGTAACGCCAGGCTCGCGGACTGCGCATGCCCGAACCGCCCGGCGTAGACGCGCGCGTCCGCGTGAATCGTGACGCTGCCGTCCTGCGCGTCGGGCGAGGCGATCAGCCGCAGGCGCCCCTGCTTGTCGACGTTCGAGAAATGCTTCTCTTCGTAGCCGGGCGCGATCCCTTCCTTGTCGGGCACGATCCAGATCTGCAGGAAGTGAACGACCTCGATGGCGGACGCGTTGAACTCGCTGTGGCGAACGCCGCTGCCGGCGCTCATGCGCTGGACGTCGCCGGGGCGGATGACCGAGCCCGTGCCCATGCTGTCCTTGTGCGCGAGCTCGCCCTCCAGCACGTACGACAGGATCTCCATGTCGCGGTGCCCGTGCGTCCCGAAGCCCTGGCCTGGCGCGACGCGGTCCTCGTTGATGACCCGCAGGGCGCGAAAGCCCATGTGCTTCGGGTCGTAGTAGTCCGCGAACGAGAACGTGTGCCGTGAGTCCAGCCACCCGTGGTCCGCGTGTCCCCGTTCATTCGCCAAGCGCTTCACGATCATACCGTCGCCTCCTCCGTCGCTGATTGATGACGCCGCGAGCGGATTGGTTTCACTCGCCGCGGGCGGGCAACTCCGCCGACCAGCCCTGCAGCGGAAGCCCGTGCGCCAGCGCGTCGACGTCGGTGCGCGAGGTCGTGCCGCCGCCGCGCAGCTCGAGGTGAAAGCCGCTCCGGAGCTGGATCAGCAGATCGCAGCTCGGCTTTGCGCTCTCGTTGCATTGATAAAAGCCGTTGGCGTCGGCGGCGGGAACGCCAAGGTCCGCCTGGGGGAATCCGGCGCTGGCCGACTGCCACCGCTGGTAGTCCTCCGCGGACAGCGGCGTCCGGGCCAGGGTGACCTGCGCGCGAGCGGAACCACGGACGTAGGTGCGCCGCACGAACCCGGCGCCAGGCTCGGGCGCCGCTGCCGTGAACCCGGACACGTCAGGCAGCGCCAGTCCGGCGAGTGGCACAGGCGCGGCGGGCCGCGGCCGCGAACAACCGGCCGCCAATGCGAGCGCCACCGCCAGCGCTGATGGAAGCCAGCGACCCCTCATCATGGCGCGCTACGGAGCAACGGTCAGCTCGCCTGCGTCCAGGGCCACTTCGTAGTAGCCGTGATCGTCCCAGGCCAGCGGAACGCCTGCCTGGGTCGGCGTTCCGCCCGTCAGGGTGATTCGTACGTAACGCCCC
>JBJMQQ010000217.1:0-34163 GCA_045802645.1 Polyangia bacterium | reverse complement strand
CTGATTGATCTTGTCGGTGGCCAGCATGTTCTATTCGCCCAGGTAGACCTCGATGACGCGCGGGTCCTACTGGACCTGCGCCATCGGCGCTTCGGCCAGCACGCGCCCTTCGTGCAGCACCGTGACGTTGCGCGCGATGCTGCGCACGAACTCCATGTCGTGCTCCACCACGACGATCGTCCGCTGCCCGGCCAGGCTGGTCAGCAGCTCCGCCGTGCGCTCGGCTTCGGCGTGAGTCATGCCGGCGACCGGCTCGTCGATCAGCAGCACCTGCGGGTCCTGGGCCAGCAGCATCCCGATCTCCAGCCACTGCTTCTGGCCGTGCGCCAGCAGCCCGGCCGGCCGCTCGGCGTGATCCTCGAGGCCGATCAGCTTCAGGATCTCGCCGATGCGGTCCTTCTCGGCGGCGGTGAGACGGGCGAAGAGCGTCCGGAACACGCCCTTGTTCCCCTTCAACGCCAGCTCGCAGTTCTCGAAGACCGAGTGCCCCTGGAAGACGGTCGGGCGCTGGAACTTGCGGCCGATGCCCAGGCCGGCGATCTCCACCTCCGACAGGCGGGTCAGATCGTTGAGGCGGCTCTCGAGGAAGACGGACCCGCTGGTCGGGCGCGTCTTGCCCGTGATGCAGTCCATCAGCGTGGTCTTCCCGGCGCCGTTCGGGCCGATGAGGCAGCGGAGCTCGCCCTTTTCCAGCAACAGGGTGACGTCGTTCAGCGCCTTGAATCCGTCGAAGCTGACCGACAGGTTCTCGACCCACAGCGACAGCGGCCGCTTGGCGGCCTCGGCAACGGGCGCCGCGTGGATCGGGGTGGGGCGCTCTTCTGTGCCGGCGTGGACCTCGGGTTTATGGGGCAATTCGCTCATGACCGTCGCGCTCACGCCTGCGTCTCCGTCACTGGGGCAGGCGCAGGGGCGGGTGTAGGCGCGGGCGTCGGCGCCGCCCGCTTGGGGATCAGCGCCATCAGTCTGGGGACGAGGCCGACCAGCCCGCGCGGCAGGAACAGCGTGACGCCGACGAACAGCGCCCCGAAGACGTAGAGCCAGGCCGAGGGGAACGCCGCCGTCAGCCAGCTCTTGCCGCCGTTGACCAGCCAGGCGCCCAGAAGCGCGCCGCCCAGCGTCCCGCGGCCGCCGACCGCCACCCAGATCGCCATCTCGATCGAGTTCGACGGCTGCATCTCGCTGGGGTTGATGATCCCGACCTGCGGCACGTAGAGCGCGCCGGCCACGCCACACAGCATCGCGGACAGCGTCCAGACGAACAGCTTGTACTTGATCGAGTCGTAGCCGCAAAAGCGGGTCTTGAGCTCGGCGTCGCGCACGGCCGTCAGCACGCGCCCGAGGCGGCTGGTGACGACGAAGCGACACACCAGGTACGTCACGCAGAGCGCGATCACCGTCGCGACGTACAGCATCCGGCGCGTCTCGGCGGCGTGCAGCGGCCAGCCCAGGATGCGCTTGAAGTCGGTGAGGCCGTTGTTGCCGCCGAAGCCCGTCGCGTTCTGGAAGAACAGCAGCGTGGCCGCGTAGGTCAGCGCCTGCGTGACGATCGAGAAGTAGACGCCCTTGATGCGCGAGCGAAATGCGAAGTACCCGAACACCAGCGCCAGCAGCCCCGGCGCCACCACCGCCATGAGCGCGGCGAACGGGAAGCTCTGGAACCCGTGCCAGTACCAGGGCAGGGTGTGCCAGTCGAGGAACACCATGAAGTCGGGGAGCTGGCTGCGGTAGACGCCCTCGCCGGCGATCGACCGCATCAGGTACATCCCCATCGCGTAGCCGCCCAGCGCGAAGAAGAGGCCGTGCCCCAGGCTCAAGATGCCGGCGTAGCCCCAGATGAGGTCCATCGCCAGCGCCGCGATCCCGAAGCAGAGGAACTTGCCGAGCAGCGGCACGAGATAGTCCGGCGCGACCACCGGAATCAGCGCCAGCAGCACCGCCGCGCCGCCGATCGCTCCCCAGGCTCGCGGCGAGTGCATCTGGCGAAGGCGGGCGGGGAACATCAGGCCTCCACGCGCCCCTTCAGCGCGAACAGCCCCTGCGGCCGGCGCTGGATGAAGAGGATGATGAAGACGAGAACGGCGATCTTGCCGGTGACGGCACCCGCCAGCGGCTCCAGCAGCTTGTTGACGACGCCCAGCCCCAGCGCGGCCGCCACGGCGCCGGCCAGCTTGCCGACCCCGCCCAGCACGACGACCATGAACGAATCGATGATGTAGCTCTGCCCCAGCTCGGGGCCGACGTTACCGAGCTGCGACAGCGCGACGCCGCCCAGCCCGGCGATGCCCGAGCCCAGGCCGAAGACCAGCGCGTCGACGCGGCGGGTGGGGATGCCCAGGCAGGCCGCCATCGCGCGGTTCTGGGTGACGGCGCGGACCTGCAGGCCGAAGCGCGTGCGCTGAAGGACGAACCAGACCAGCGCCGAGACGACCACCACGAAACCGACGACCGCGATGCGCGACCAGGGGAGCACCAGGCCGTGCGCGATCTCGACGCCGCCCGACAGCCAGTCGGGATTCGCGACCGTGACGTTCTGGGCGCCGAAGAGCAGGCGGACCGTCTGGATGAGGCCCAGGCTGATCCCCCACGTCGCGAGCAGCGTCTCCAGCGGACGCCCGTAAAGGTGGCGGATGACGGTCCGTTCCAGCAACACGCCGATGGCGGCGGTGGCCAGGAACGCGACCGGGATGGCCATGAACAGGTACATGCGGTGCCCGTGCAGAGCGGTCTGCACGGCATATGTCGCGTAGGCGCCCAGCATCAGCATCTCGCCGTGGGCCATGTTGATGACGCCCAGCAGGCCGAACGTGATGGCCAGGCCCAGCGCCGCGAACAGCAGCACGCTGGCCAGCGACAGACCGTGCAGCAGGTCACCGGCGAAGCTGATCATGCGCTGGTGGCTGACCACGGCACGGATGGCGGACTGCGCCGCGGCGCGCAGCTGCGGGTTGGCCTCGCGCGGGGTACCGTCGTCCTTGTTGCCGACCATCTGTTGCAGTGCGGAGAGAAACTCGTCGTTGCCGCTGTCGCTGATCGCTTGCAGCGCGGCGATGCGGGCTTGCGGATCCGTGCTTTGCAGATCGACGCGCGCGCCGGCCAGCTTCAAGGCGTCCAGAACGTTGCCGTCCTTCTCGTGCAGAAGCGCGTTGTGGAGCAGGACGGCTGCCTCGGGCGAACCGCCCTTCGATAATTCGGTGGCCGCGGCCAGGCGCACGTCGGCGTCGGGCGACCCCAGCTTCAACTGCGCCAGCACGGGAAACGCCACCCGGCGGATCTCGTTGCTGACCTCGACCTCTTTCAGCGCAGGGGGCGCCGGGCTGACGATCTCGTTGGTCAATGCCCGGCGCACCTCGCGAATCTTCGAATCCCAGATATACGGGTGGCCGTCGGCGCCCACCCGCAGCCGGTCGTCACAGAGCGCGTCCAGCACGCCGATGCTGTGCGGGTCACCGAGGGCGGCGAGCTTGTTCACCGCCTCGATGACCTTTTCGTCGGTGGATGCCGTCAGTCCGTCGACGGCATCCTCCAGCGCGCCGGCACGAGCCGCCGCAGGCGCGGCCAGGACCAGCGCCAGGCCCGCCAGGGCCCAGCGCCGTGCGTGAGTTCTGTGACGTACCAGCTTCACGTGGTCCTTTCGTGCTGCCTGTCGTTACTTCGCCGCGACCGTTCCGGCGCCGCCAAACTTCGGCGACGTGCAGTTGCCGCAGGCCCAGGGGTACAGCCAGTTGGCGATCTTCCCCTTGTCGTCCGGGATGTACGGGCTCCAGGCCTCGGCCTTGATGGGGCCTTCCGTCTTCCAGACGATGTGGAACTGTCCGTCCGACTTGACCTCGCCGATGTAGACCGGCTTGTGCAAGTGGTGGTTCTCGGCGTCCATCGTGATGTCGAACCCGTCGGGACCGGGGAAGTGCTGGTACCCGACCGCCTGGCGAACGGCGTCGACGTTGGTCGAGTGCGCCTGCTCGACGGCCTGCGCCCACATGTGAATGCCGATGTAGGTCGCTTCCATCGGGTCGTTGGTGACGCGCTTGTCGCCGCCCGGCAGGTTGTTCTTCTTCACGTACGCCATCCACTTGTCGATGAACGCCTTGTTCTTGGCGTTGTCGATGGACTGGAAGTAGTTCCAGGCGGCCAGTTGCCCGACCAGCGGCTTGGTGTCGATGCCGCGCAGCTCTTCTTCACCGACGGAGAACGCCACCACCGGGATGTCGGTGGCCTTGATCCCCTGGTTGCCGAGCTCCTTGTAGAACGGAACGTTCGAGTCGCCGTTGATGGTCGACACGACCGCCGTGCGCTTGCCGGTCGCGAACTTCTTCACGTCCGCCACGATGGTCTGGTAGTCGCTGTGACCGAAGGGCGTGTACTTCTCCATGATGTCTTCGTCGGCCACGCCCTTGGCGTGCAGGAAGTAGCGCAGGATCTTGTTGGTCGTGCGGGGGTAGACGTAGTCGGTCCCCAGCAGCACCCAGCGCTTCGCGCCGCCGCCCTTCTTGCTCATCAGGTACTCGACGGCCGGGATGGCCTGCTGGTTCGGCGCGGCGCCCGTGTAGAACACGTTCCACGACGACTCTTCACCCTCGTACTGCACCGGGTAGAAGAGAAGACCGTTCAGCTCTTCGTACACCGGCAGCACCGACTTGCGGGACACCGAGGTCCAACAGCCGAACGTGACGGCGACCTTCTGGTTCTGGATCAGGTCGCGGGCCTTCTCGGCGAACAGCGGCCAGTTCGAGGCGGGGTCGACGACCACCGGTTCCAGCTTGCGTCCCATGACGCCGCCGGAGTCGTTGATCTCCTCGATCGTCATCAACGCAACGTCCTTCAACGACGTTTCGCTGATGGCCATCGTGCCCGACAACGAGTGCAGGATGCCGACCTTGATCGGTCCCTTGTCGTCGGCGGGTGCGGCCGGCGCCGCAGGAGCTGCCGCGGCGGCACCGGGGGCCGGCGTCTCGGCCGGCTTCTGGCAAGACGCCGCTGAGGCGCCCGCCAGCAAGAGTGCAACTAAATGTTTCCGCATGGTCAATGTCTCCCGTTCGTGTGTGTTGCTTCTGCGTAATGAACTTGTTTAATGAACCGATTGCTCAACAATTGGAATCAGTCGGATACGCAATTAGAAGAAGATTGCTTGCGCACCCAGCTGAACCGAGTTCGCCGTCGAGTTGGAAAGGCCCATCGTCGTCGCGTCTACGTTGAGCAGCTTCGTGTAGCTGTAGGTTGCCAGCAGGCGCAGCGCAGGCCCCTTGATCAGGTACGACAGACCGACGTCCAGATTCCACGGGTTGGTGATGGTGTTGTCTTTCACCTTTTCCCACTGAAAGCGGACCATCGGCTGGATGTTGCCCACGCCCACGGTCGGCGTCGCGTACGCCAGAAGGGCGTACATCGAATCGCTGACGCCGCCGGCGCTCTGGTCGAAGTGGTAATAAGCCGCTTCGGCAGTCACGAAGCTGCCTCCGCCGAGCTTCTTTTCCAGCAGCGCGTCGACGTTGACCTCACCGTACGTCTGGGTGCCGTTGATGGCGCCGTTCTTCTGGACCTGGCCACCGACGTCGATCGACAACATGTCCTTGTCGCCGAAGAAGCTGCCGTTGCCCCAGAAGCCCGGCTCGGGATCCCACAGCGCGAGACGCAGCTTTCCGGAGAACAGCGGGCTGCTGGACAGAGCAGCGTTGTCGAACGCGCCGGCGAAGTACGAGAACTTGCCGCCCGCGATGTCGCCCCAGATCACCGCGCCGTTGTTGCGGCCGGACGGTCCCTCGTATGGTGCGCCGACGAACGGGCCGGAGAAGAACCCTGGATAGTTCCAGGGGATCATGAAGAAGGGACCGGAGGCGTTCGCCCGGTCAACCGGCACCAGCAAGTGGCCGGCCCATACGTGAAACTCGTCGTAGAAGTCGAACGAGATGATCGCGTCTTCAAGCGCGACCAGCGATGCTTGAGTCGGGACGCCAGACGGGCTCCAGCCGGTCATGTTGGCGTTCAGGTTCAGCGTGACGCCGACGTTCTTGTGCACCTTGCCGCCGGCGTGAAGCTCGACGTACGCGTTGTCCATGTGCCAGTCGTTGACCTTGCTCGGGTCCTGACCCTGGAACTTGCCGCCAACGCGCAGCCAGGCGCCGACGTCGATCGGCGGCAGTACGTCCGGACGCGTCGCGGGCATCGTCTCCGTCGCGGTGGGCGGCTTGGGCGCTGCCTCGACGGCCGACGGCGGAGCCGCTGGCGGTGGCGCCATGGGCGGCGGCGGTGGCGTCGCCGTTCCCGCCGGCGGTGCCGCCATGTCGGCCGGCGGTGCCGGCGGCGGCGGAGGCACATCGGCCGGTGCCGTCTGCGCGTAAGTCATCCCTCCAAGCGACGTAATCGCCAGTACTGAGAAGACAGCCAAACCCCGTCGCGCACCTGCGGCGTACTCTTTCATCCTTTTCCCGTCTCGTGATTGCGGCCCCGGCGCAGCCGAGCCCCCCTCGCTGCGCCGTCAGACCGACGCAGGCAATCACTTTGTCCGCGCCGGCAACCTTGTTGTTGAGCCGACCATATCGAACGGGCGTTAACGGTAGATTTCGTGGGCGAAGGACTTCTGTTAACTTCCTAGAACGCCCCTGAAATACGGGAAGAACGGCCTTAGTAGTCGATGCGCGCGCCGTCCTTGAAGAGCAGCCCCGTCGTGGCGAACGGCTCCAGCGCCAGGGCCAGCGCGCCGCGCGCCGAATCCTCGGGGACGCCGGGCGCGCGCGGTCCGCCGAGGTCCGTCTTCACCCAGCCCGGATCGAGGCCGTTCACGGCGATCTGCCCGGCCAGGTGCAACGCCTGCAGGCGCACGAGGCCGTTCAGCGCCCATTTGCTCAGTCGATAACTGGAGATCCCGCTCTCACCCAATCCGGAGAAGGTGCCGGCGCCCGAAGTCACGTGAATGATGCGCGGCTCGCGTCCCTTGCGAAGCAACGGCAACAGCGCGTTCGAGAGTCGAAACGGCGCGAGGAGGTTCACGCCCAGAGTTCGTTCCAGTGTTCCAGCAGGCTCGTCCTCCAACGTCGGAGGCCCTTCGGTCATGACGGCCGCATTGTTCACCAGCACATCCAGCGCCCCCCAGCGCGCGGTGATCCGCTCGACGGCTCGCGCGGGGGCGTCCGGCGCGGTCAGGTCCAGCGCGAAGGCCTCGAAGCGCCCGTGCTTTGCCAGTTCCTCGGACGCGGCGGACAGGCGGGCCTGGTCGCGCGCGACGCCCAGGACCTCTGCGCCCTCGTCGAGGAACAGCCGGGCCGTCGCGCGCCCGATCCCGCGCGAGACTCCCGTGATGAACACCCGGCGTCCGGCGAGCTTCCCATTGGCGGTCGACATGGCCGCGCAGTTTGGCGATAACCCCGCTCCCGGTCCAGCGCGCCGTCCGCCCCGTCCTCGTCCTCGTCCTCGTCCTCGATCCGGCGGGTCGGAACGAGGACGAGGACGAGGACGAGGACGAGGACGAGGACGGGGCGGAGGACGGGGCGGAGGACGGGGTGGTCAGGCGTCCGGCTGCAGGCCGACCAGCGTTTGGCCGGCGCGGACCAGGTTGCCCGGGGCGCAGCAGATCGCGACGACGGTCCCGGCATGCGGCGCGACCACCGGCGTTTCCATCTTCATGGTCTCGAGGACGATCAGCCGATCGCCGGCCGCGACACGCGCGCCCGCGGCGACGGCCACGTTCCAGACGCTCCCCGTGACGCCGGCGCGGACGGCGATGGCGCCTTCGGGCAGCGGCTGTTCGGCGCTCTCGCCGCCGGGCTGGGCCGGCTCCGGCGGCTCGGCGGCAGGCGGCAGCGCGGCCCAGCGTTCGCGCTCCTCGACGAACGCCTGCCGCTGCCGCGCGCGAAACGCCTCGATGGACCCGCGGTTCGCCTCGAGGAACGCCTGGTAGTCGGCGAACCGGAAGGTCGTCTCCTCGACGTTCAGCCGCGCTCGCCCGCGCACGAACGCCGCCCGGAAATCCAGCAGCTCGCGCTCGCCGACCTCGTGGAAGCGGATCTGGTCGAAGAACCGCAGCAGCCAGGGGCGTCCGGCCACGAACTCCGGCGTCGTCTGGAACCGGTTCCACATCTGGCAGGTGCGCCCGACGAACTGGTAGCCGCCGGGACCCTCCATGCCGTAGACGCACAGGTATGCGCCGCCGATGCCGACGGCGTTCTCGGGCGTCCAGGTGCGCGCGGGGTTGTACTTGGTCGTGACCAGCCGGTGCCGCGGGTCCAGCGGCGTGGCCACCGGCGCGCCCAGGTACACGTCGCCCAGCCCCAGCACCAGGTAGCTGGCCTCGAACACGATCCGCCGCACCTCTTCGATGCTGTCGAGCCCGTTGATGCGGCGGATGAACTCGATGTTGCTGGGGCACCAGGGGGCGTCGGGGCGGACCCCGCTCATGTAGCGCTGGATCGCGAGGCGCGTCGCCGGATCGTCCCACGACAGCGGCAGGTGCACGATCCGCGACGGGACCTCGATGGCGTCCGTCGAGGGCGCGGAGGCCGCGAGCTCGTCCAGCACGCCCAGCAGGCGCTCGCGGCGGAGGCGGGTGTCGTCGTAGTGCACCTGCAGCGAGCGGATTCCGGGCGTCAGGTCGATGATGCCCGGCAGCTTCCGCGCGACCAGCGCCTGCATCAGCGCGTGCACGCGGAACCGCAACCCCATCTCCAGCACCGGCGGCCCCAGCTCGATCAGCACGTTGGCGTCGCCGTCCTGCCGGACGACCACGTCGCCGCGCGCGAGCAGGACCGGTGACGCCAGCGGCGCGGCGCTGGCGGCGAGTTGGCGCACTGCGCGTGGCTCGGCCGTTCCACGGATGGCCACCATGTCGCGCTCGCGCTCGGCGCGTCGCAACCGCGCGTCCGACAGCGTGACGGGCACGAACCGGACCGCGTCGCCCGCCTTCAGCTGCCCCATCTTCCACAGGTCGGCCTCGATGATGGTGGCCGGGCAGACGAACCCGCCCAGGCTGGGACCGTCGGGACCCAGGATCACCGGCATGTCGCCCGTGAAGTCGATCGTCCCGATCGCGTAGGCGTTGTCGTGAATGTTCGACGGGTGCAGGCCCGCTTCGCCGCCGTCCGTGCGCGCCCAGCGCGGCTTGGGGCCAATCAACCGCACGCCCGTGCGGCTGGAGTTGTGGTGTACGCGCCAGGGCGTCGCGTACAGCGCCTCCATGTCCTCGGGCGCGAAGAAGTCGGGCGCGGTGTGCGGCCCGGCCATGACCGCGATCTCCCATTCGTCCGTCAGGCTGGGGATCAGCTCGTCGGGAACGGGCAGGGCGACGGCCGCTGACAGCGGCGTTTGCCCGCCGGGGTGCAACACGTCGCCGGCCTGCAGCGCCCGCCCGCCGTGGCCGCCGAATTGCCCCAGCGTGAAGGTTGCGCGGCTTCCCAGGTAGGCCGGCACGTCCAGGCCGCCCCGGATCGCCACGTAGGCGCGGGCGCCCGGTCCGGTCACGGCGCCCAGCTGTAGCACGGCGCCGGCCGGCACTTCGAAGGCCCGGAAGCGCGGCGCGCGAACGCCGTCGACGGTCGCCTGCATGTCGGCGCCCGTGACGGCGACGGTGGTGGGCGCGCGAAATCGCAGCGTGGGCCCCATCGCCGTGCACTCGAGCCCGGCGGCGTCCTCGGCGTTGCCGACCAGCCGGTTGGCGATGCGGAACCCGAGCCCGTCCATCGGCCCCGACGGCGGCACGCCCACGTCCCAGTGCCCGAGCCGACCGGGGTGATCCTGCACCGTCGTCTGTGTCCCGCCGTCCAGCACCTCGATCGCGTCGGACGGCGCAGCGACGGTCTCCAACAGCCGGGTGTGGACCTTCCCGGCGACGAAGCCCGGTGCTTCCAGCGCGGCCCGCAGGTAGGAGCCGTTGGTCTCGACGCCCGCGATGCGCGTGCGCGCCAGCGCGTCCAGCAACTTTTCGCGCGCGGCCTCACGCGTGTCACCGCGCGCGATGATCTTGGCCAGCAGCGGATCGTAAAACGGCGAGACCTCACTGCCCGTGTCGACGCCGGTCTCGACGCGCACCCCGGTCGGGAAGGCGACCTCGGTCAGCAAGCCGGCGCTGGGCTGAAACGCGCGCGCGGGGTCTTCCGCGTAGAGACGGGCCTGGATCGCGGCGCCACGCGGGACCACGAGGCGGTCGCGGGGCATTGGTTCGCCGGCGGCCAGGCGCACCATCCATTCGACGAGGTCGATCCCGGTGACCTCCTCGGTGACGCCGTGCTCGACCTGGATACGCGTGTTCACCTCCAGGAAGTAGAAAGCGCCGCTGCGCGCGTCGACGACGAACTCGACGGTGCCGGCCGACCGATACTGCGCGGCGGCGCCCAGGCGCTCGGCGGCTTCGTCCATGGCGGCCAGCGTCTCGACCGGCAGCCCGGGCGGCGGCGTCTCCTCGATCACCTTCTGGTTGCGCCGCTGCAGTGAGCAGTCCCGCTGCCCCAGCGCCAGCACGCCGCCGTCCCCGTCGCCGAAGATCTGCACCTCGACGTGGCGCGCGGGATCGACCAGCTTTTCCAGGTAGACGCCGCTGTCCTTGAAATTCCGGCCAGCCAGCTGCGCGACGGAGTCGAACGCCGCCTCCAGCTCGGCCTGGTCGCCGCAGCGCCGCATCCCGATCCCGCCGCCGCCGGCGGTGCTCTTCAGCATGACCGGGTAGCCGATCTCGGCCGCGGCCACGCAGGCCTGCGGCAGGCCCGGCAACAGGCCCGTGCCCGGCAGCAGCGGCAATTTCGCCTCCGTCGCCAGCGCGCGGGCCCGGTGCTTGAGGCCGAAGGCCCGCATGTTCTCGGGCGTCGGCCCGATGAACACGATCCCGGCGGCCGCGCAGCGCTCGGCGAAGTCGGCGTTCTCGGACAGGAAGCCGTAGCCCGGATGGATGGCTTCGGCGCCCGTGCGCTTGGCGGCTTCCAGAACGCGCTCGACGTTGAGGTAGCTCTCCGCCGCCGCGGCGCCCCCGATCCCGACGGCCTCGTCGGCGGAGGCGGCGTGCAGGGCGCCCGCGTCGGCGTCGGAGTGCACGGCGACGCTGGCAATCCCCATCCGCCGCAGCGTGCGGAAGATCCGGCGCGCGATCGCGCCGCGGTTGGCGACCAGGACCTTGCGGAACACCGTCAGCCGCGCCGCCAGACCAGCAGCCGCACGGGCGTCGGGTCGTAGGCGTTGCAGGGGTTGTTGAGCTGCGGGCAGTTCGAGAGCAGCGCCAGCACGTTCGTCTCGGCCCGCATCTCGACGTAGCGGCCGGGCCCCGACACGCCGTCGGCGAACGTCAGCGCGCCGGCCGGCGTGACCGGTACGTTCATGAAGAAGTTGATGTTCTGGGGCAGATCCCGCTTGCCCATACCGTGCCCGTAGCGCGCCAGGGCCAGCAGGAACGTGTCGCGGCAGCTGTGCATGTACTTCTTGCCCAGCGCATAGCGCACCTGGTTGCTCTCGGCCGAGCAGGCGCCGCCCACCGTGTCGTGCCGCCCGCAGGTATCGGCGACGATCGTCAACAGCGGCCGCCCCTCGCTGGAGTAAAGCGCCGTCCCCGTCGTGAGGTAGATGTTCCGCTGACGGCGAATCGTCTCGGTCGCGCTGTAACGCTCGTCCAGATCGCGGCTGTTGAAAAACAGCGTGTCGACGGCCTGATTCCCCTCCAGGTCGACGATCCGGAACACGTCCCCCGGCGCCAGCTCGTGCGTCCAGCCTTCGCCGGACGGCAGCCTGACGTCGACGATCGCGTGCCGCGGATCGAGCTCGCTCTCGCGGAAGGGAGTCACGAGGCGGACTCCATCTCGGCGTTGTACGCGGCGGTCAAGGCGAACCCGCGGCCGTTTTCGGGGCGCGACAAACGGCAGGGGTCGTCCGCGGCGGCCGCCGGCCCGTCGGTCACGTCCAGCGTCACGGCGCCCGGATGGTACTCGCGCCCGGGGTCCAGCGGGTGGGGCGTCGACGACAGGACGACCAGCGTGTCCATCTCGAACCGCAACGTGACCGCCGCGCCGGGGCGGCTGTTGCCGGGGACGAACGCGAGCCCGCCGTCGTCGCCGACGATCACGCGCGTGAAGAAGTTCACGTTGGCGACGACGTCCCGCTTGCCGAGGCCGTGCTTGCCCAGCTCGACCAGCAGGTTGTCGCGGCCGTTGCGGTGAAAGGCGTTCCGCAGCGACTGGTAGGTGCCGTCGCCGAAGCGGGCCTGGTTCGCGGCGGCGTCGCCGAGCCCCGTGATCGTGTCGTGCCAGCCGCAATCGTCGGCGACGATCGAGCAGAGGACCCGCCCCATATCGGAGTAAAGAACGCGCCCGGCAGTCAGGAACGCGGTGAACTGCGCCTTCAGCGTGTCGGGCATGTTGTACCGTTCCAGCGGCTCGCGCGCGTTGTAAAACAGCGCCGAGACGCAGGCCCGTCCGTCGACGTCGGTGAGGCGCAGTTGCTGGTTGCGGCGCAGCCGGCGCGACCAGGCCTGCCCGCCGCGCAACAGCTCGCGCCCGGTCGCCTTTTCGTCGGCGGTGCCGATGCCGCCGATGAGCTCTTCGCGTGTGGTGGGGGCGGGGCCTTTGGTCATGGGGGTCATTCCACGTCGTCTCCGACGACCGTCATGCGGAACATCGGAAGGGTGTCGGAGGCCTGTGCGGCCCGGGGGTGAATCAGCTCTTCCAGGTGATGGCGGGCGGCGATGAACGCCGGCGACACGAATTGCTCGGGATCGCGCGGCCGCGGCACCGGCACCTCCATCATCTCTCGCACGCGACCGGGGTGCGCGTCCAGGATCAGAATGCGGTCCGCCAGGTAGACCGCCTCATCCAGGTCGTGTGTGATGAAGAGGATGGTGATGTCGACCTGCTTCCAGATCTGCAGCAGGTACGACTGCATCTGGCAGCGGGTCTGGGCGTCCAGCGCGCCGAACGGCTCGTCCATCAGCAGGATGCGCGGGCGGTTGGCCAGCGCGCGCGCGATGGCGACCCGCTGCTTCATGCCGCCCGAAAGCTGGTGCGGGTAGGCCGACGCGAACTTGGTCAGACCGACCAGCTTCAACCACAGCTCCGCCTCTTCTTCGGCCTCGCTGTGCGACGCGCCCTTGCCGACCTCCAGCCCGAACATCACGTTCTTGCGGACTGTCAGCCAGGGGAAAAGCGTGTAGCTCTGGAACACCATTCCGCGGTCGGGACCCGGCCCCGCGATCGGCTTTCCGTCCAGCAGCATCTGCCCGCCGGCGGGAGCCTCCAGCCCGGCGATGAGGCGCGCCAGCGTCGACTTGCCGCAGCCCGACGGGCCGATCACGCACATCAGCTCGCGCCGGTGGACCTGAAACGACACGCTGTCCAGCGCCAGCGTCGTCGGGCGTCCGGGCGCCGTGAACGTCTTCGACAACCCTTGCACGTCCAGGATCACGGGCCGCTCTTTGAGGCGCGTGAAGCGCGCCGCGACTTCGGGCGCCTGCTCGCGGTAGTCGGGGACGGACAGCGCCGCGCTCACGCGTGCACCACCGGATCGGGCACCACCGGCTTCTCCTCGCGCCGGCGGAAGAGGTCGATCGCCGCCGAGAACCAGCCGCGCTTCGCGCCACGCAGCCAGGGGAAGATCTGCCGCCCCAGCGAGGCCAGCACGACGTCCGTCGCGAGCCCGATGAGGCCGATGAGGATGATCGACGCGAACACCCGGTCGTAGGCCCGGTACTTGGCCTGCTGGTTGATGAAGTAGGTGATGCCGGAGCTGACGCCGATCAGCTCGGCGACGATCAGGTACGTCCAGGCCCATCCCAGGAGGACCCGCATGTCCGTGTAGATCTCGGTGACCACACCCGGGACCACGACCCGCGTGATCAACGCGCGCCGCGATGCCCCCAGCGTCTCGGCCGCCTCCAGCAGCGCGGGATCGATCCGGCGCGTCGTATTCGCGATGATGAGCACCTGCTGGAAGAAGGTCCCGATGAAGATGATGGCTACCTTGGGCGCGTCCTCGATGCCCAGAACCGCGACCGCCAGCGCGCCAAAGGCCGGCGCGGGGAGATACCGGAAGAACTCGATGAAGGGCTCGGTCAGCCGGCCGAGCGCGGGGATCGTGCCGCACATGATCCCCAGCGGGACACCGAACAGCGACGAGATCAGGAACCCCCAGAAGATCACCTGGATGCTGTGCCACAGGCTCTGGTGCAGCCAGGGCTCATCGGGGCGGGCCGGCGGCGTGATGAAGCCGTGGACCAGCGCGTGCAGAACCTCGTCGGGCGCCGGCAAGAAGACCGGGTTCGCGAGCCGCCCGCTGGCCAGGCGGCCGTGCTGCGCCTGGACGGTGGCGTTCTCGCTGTCGAAGGCCGCCCGCTCGACGAGCTGCCCGGGCGTGAACCAGGTCACGTCGCCGGGATCGCGCACCCGCACCATCGAGTGCCAGAGGAACGGGAGATAGCTGACCGCGCACCACAGGGCGACGGGCAACACGAACGACGCCACCCACAGTGACGCGCTGGCTCGCGGCGTCAGCGCCGCGAGCGGCCGGGACCAGGAGCTACGCATGGCCACGCTTCGCTGCGCACGCGAATTACTTCGCTGCCTCCTTGGGGGCGCCGCTCAGCGCTTCCTTGGCCAGCGAACCGTCGATGTACGTCTCGATCGGCTGCGGCTGCGCGTAGACCTTGTTCGCGACGTTGAACGTGTCGGCGACCTTGCCGCTGCCGTACAGCGACTCCAGCGAGTCCTTCTTCTCGAACCGGGTCAGCGCCTCTTCGGGGGTCAGGAACCGCGTGCCAGGGATGAACTTCGCGTACTCCTCGGGCGGGACGCCCGCGCGCGAGGCCATGATCTTGATCGCCTCCGGCTGCGTGGCAGGGTCGCGAACGAACGCGTCGATCTTGTACCAGACCTTCACGAACTTCACCCAGTCGTCGCGACGCTGCGCGAGGCTCTGCGGGCTGACCGACACCAGGTCGTAGATGAGCCCCGGCAGGTCCTTGCTGGTGAAGATCGGCTTCGACCCGGCGACCGCCTTCAGAGCCTGACCGGCGTTCGGCTGCCACGCGCCGATGGCGTCGACGCTGCCCGAGGCCAGCGTCTGCGCCGTCTCGTGCGTGGGCACGTTCACCAGCGTGACGTCGCCGATCTTGATGTTGAACTTCTCCAGCGCCTTCGTGAGCATCAGGTGCTCGACCAGGCCGACCTCCAGGCCGACCTTCTTCCCCTTCAGCTGCTTGATGCTGGTGAGGCCCTTGCGGCCGACGATCATGTCGTTGCCGTTGCTGTAGTCGGTGATGAGGATCGCGACGCTGCGTGCGCCCGGCGCGCCCGTCACCAGCGCGTCGCCCATCGTCACCATCACGGCGTCGTCCTTGCCGGCGGCGAACGCCTCCATCGACGGCGCGTACTCGAACCAGTCGAACTTCACGTCGAGGCCTGCGTCCTTGAACCAGCCCTTCTCGATGCCCACCTCGAACGCGGTCCAGCCCGGCCAGTCGCTGAACGCGATCCGCAGCGGCGGCTTGGCGGCGGGTGGCGGCGGCGTGGCCGGCGCGGCGGCGACCGGAGCCGCGGGCGGCGGCGGCACGTCTTTGTTGCAGCCCAGCAGTGCCAGCGCCAACCCGGAAAGGACAAGAGAACGTTTCATGTCGGCCAGGATAGGTCCCGCCAAGTTGCCGGGAGATGTCGCGATGACCCGGACACCGTAAATTCGAGGCGCCAGATCCGAAACCGTGAAACGATGCAGAAACGATCAGAACGGGAGAAGGAGCTGGCGGCGCGCTGATTTTTTCGGGCGCTCGTTCTGTTCGCCGCGCCGTCGATCGTCCATCACGGTCCGGCCGCCCAGCTCGGTCTTGGCGCTCCACTCGCGCGCGAAACCGGCCTGCAGCTCGGCGGGCGTCACGGCGGCTGCGTCGATGAGGCGCGCCTGATCGTCTAACCGGCGGATCGCGTCCAGTCGCTCGCGCTCGCCCAGCTTCGCGCGGGCGAGGGCGTCCTTGAGGACGCGGACGGTCTCGTCGTAGACCCGCAGCGGCACCGGGAACGGATGTCCGTCCTTGCCGCCGTGGGCCAGCGAAAAGCGCGCCGGGTCGGCAAACCGGCTGGGCGCGCCGTGAACGACCTCCGCGACCAGCGCCAGCGCGAACAGCGTCCGCGCGCCGACGCCGGGGGTCAGCATGAGGTCGGGGAAGTCGCGCGGGCCGCGCGTCGCGACGGCGGCCAGCGTCTTGCCGAGCCGGCGAAGGTCGATGTCCTCGGCGCGCACGTCGTGATGGGCCGGCATGTGCAACCGGCGCAACGCCGCGACCGTCGCGTCGGGTCCGGCGTCGGCCAGCGTGACGAGCTCCGCGCGGGTGGACGCCGCGCGGTGGTCCGTCAGGTTGACGATCGAGCCCGCCGGGCGCCCCTCGATGGCAGCGTGCGGTTCGTCGACGAAGCCGCTGGCGCCGGCGCGGTCCCAGATCCAGTGATAGCGCCGCGCCTGCCGCCGCGCGCCGTTCATCCCCTGCTGCACGACGACCCAGGCGCCGTCGTCGCCGACGATGAACCCGTGCAGGTACAGCTCGAAGCCGTCCTGGACGGCGGCGCTGTCGACCTTCGCCACGAGGCGGCTGGCCTGCACCAGCGCGGGCGCGTCCAGGCCGCGGCGCTCGCCCAGCGCGGTCAGCTCGTCGGGCGTGCGGCGCGAGTGACGCCCGCGCCCGCCGCAGACGTGCAGCCCCAGCTCGTCCGCGACCGGGGCCAGCCCACGCTTCAGCGCGCCGATGACGCTGGTCGTGATCCCGGACGAGTGCCAGTCCATCCCCATCACGGCGCCGAACGACTGGAACCAGAACGGATCGGAAAGGCGCCGCAGCACCTCGGTGCGCCCGTAGGTCTGGGCGATGGCCTCGACGATCACCCGGCCAAGCCGTGCCATGCGCGCCGACAGCCAGGCAGGCACGCGCCCGCCATGCAGCGGTAGATCGGCGGTCCCCGTCGCGGCGGGCATACCCGCCAGCTTGCCACGCCCGTGCCGGGGGGGAGCGCGCTCAGAACTGAAAAGCGACGCCGGGCAGGGGAGCCCAGGCGTGGAACGGAATCGTCGGCTCCGACGGCGGCAGCCCCACGCGCTGGCGAAGCTCTTCGTTGAACGTGCGCGTGGCGTCGGGCGCCAGCGATAGCCCCGAGATCCGCGCGATGATGTAGGTGACACCCGCCGCGACCAGCAACGAGATCGCCGCGCCCTGCTCGGCGCTCAGCGCGATCCCGCCGATGCCGCTGGCGTGCTGGTTGTCCACGTAGATCAGCCAGAACGCGCCGCCGACGCCGGCCCCGATGGCCCCGACGCTGACCAGCGCCAGCACGGTCGCCTGATCGCTGGTGCCGCCGTAAAAGCAGCCCATCCCCGCGATCGGCGAGATCGCCTCCAGCGCGATGGCCAGGCCGACGCTCTTCTTTTCGTGGTCGTACCGTTCGGCGGCTCCGGCGGGCACGTCGGCACGCGCCTGTCCGGCCATCGCCACCAAAACGAGGGCTATCGCCGCGAGCCGCACGGCCACAACCTAACACCGCGTTCAGAGGTTCGTGCCGACGTTGCCGATCGTGATGCTGGGTCCGAACAGCAGCGACCAATGACTGGGCGAGTACGTCGTCCCCCCCACGGGCGTGTAGTCGTAGTTGTCCCGCAGCTCGTACGCGCCCCAGGCGTGCAAGTTCACGGAAGCCTGGGTGGGCTCGCCGCGGTTTCCGATCGGGATGCTGACGCCGACACCGGCGATCACCGCCAGCGTCGGCGGGAACGCCGTGAACCCGGGGGTCGCGGCCAGGCCCACGCCCATCGCGCCCAGCTCCAGGCCGAAGAGGCCCTCGTGCCCCTCGCGGTCGAGCCAGGTCAAGCGCGATATCGCGCCGAAGTTCAGCGTCAAGATGCCGCTGGGCGCGGTGATGTGGAAGAGGCCGGTCGGGATCGCCGCCGTCGCATAGAACCGCAGTCGTCCCTCGCCGACGACCAGCGTCCACTGGACGGCCGGCAGCGACGTCCGCGTCTCCGTCGATCCGACGTAGCGGACGTCGTCAGCCACGTGCGCGATCCGGACCGTCACGCGATCGAACTGCGCCTTGACGCCTTTGATCCAGACGATGCGCGGCTCCGACGCGGGGCGCAGCACCATCCGTTCGTTGACGTGTCCGTCGGAGCGCGGCGAGTCGTCGACCTTGGTGACGTCGATGTCCAGCGTCAGATCCTGGGTGCCGTCCTCGGGCTTGAACCGCTCGCGGTGGATGACGACCCGGCACCCGTCGCGTCGCGAAAACGCGATCGACGTGCGCTTGCCGGGCTTGATGCGATCGGCGTTGCCGTGATCGTCGGTGCAGACCAGCTCGACCAGCGGGCTCGCCTCCAGCGCCGACGACCCGATGGGCGCCGGGACGCTGGCCTGCCGGATCGGACGCTGCAACGATTCGCCCAGGATCGCCAGGTCGGCGTCCGCGAACGGCGCCGGCAGCCCCTCGACGCGATAGCCGAAACGCAGCGCCACGTACCCGCCGACGCCATCTTCGCCGCGGATGTGCGTGCCACCGGCGCCGGTGCTGACCGTGTACGCCCCCTCCGACGGCAGCAGCACCAGCCGGCCCTGCGCGCCGGCCGGCGCGATGTGAACGACCGCGTCGCGATTGGTGGGGACGAAGTCGATGTTGCCGTAGCCGGGCAGCTCCAGCGTCGCGCGCGGCAGCGGGGCGGGTCGGGTCGTCGTATGCGCCACCGCGATCACCGAGCCGTCCGGCTCGGGGCGCGACGCGGTGACCGTCAGCGTCGCGTCCTCGACGTCCCCGACGGACACCAGCGCCAGCACGGCGTCGCCGTCCTTGGCCACGCGAACGACCTGGGCCGGGTCGCCGTTGGCGCTCCAGCGCAGGGCACGCGCGTCGCCGCCGCATTTGCCGTCAAGCCGGACAACGACGCTGGTCGCCTCCGCCCGGCGCAGGGGCGCGCCCGAGACGATGCTGGCCGGGCAGTGCAGGACGGACACGACCTGCGTGAAGGTCGACTCGAACGCGTCGCCCCGCTGCACGAAGTAGTGCGGCGCGAGGTGCGCGTGCACCGTGACCGACTGCGCGGCGCCAGACAGCGCCCCGACTTCGATCGCCTCGTCGGAGACTTCGCAGCGGGCCTGGGCGCAATCCGCGGCGGCGACGGCGTCGGGGTGCGCCAGCGGCAGGCGCCCGTGTCCGTCGGTCAGGTCCAGCGCCGTCGTGGTCGTGGCCAGGACGCGATCGATCACGATGCGCGCAGGACGCAGCGGCGTGAACAGGTCCAGGCCGCTCGCGCCCGGCGCTGCCGCGTTCCCGGACGCGGTGGCGCCCGGCGCCCAGCCGAGGCGCGCGTCCGCCGGCAGATCGCGCGGCACCGTGAAGGCGCAGCGGTCGCGTTTCCCGGACGGCTTCGGAATCAGGCAGGCGTCGGTCCCGGCGTCCTTCGCCGTCTGCCAGCGGATCCGCATGTTCCGCAGTCCGTCCCCTTCGACCTCCAGCCGACCTTCGTCGATGTAGAGGACCACACTGGCCGGATCGATGGCTGGCGCCGCGGCGGGGGCTGCGGCGGCCGCCACGCGCACCGCCAGCAGCGCGGGCAGTACGCGCGCGGCAATGACGGTCCAGCGGCCGATCGGCCCGGCGCGATCGCGCACCGACACACTTTACCAGGCTCTCGACGATGCTGAGCTCCGCGAGGCCCCCCTAGGGTTTCATCCTGAGTTGCTCATGGGCCTGGGCGCGCGGGCGCCATTGACGGCCGGACCGTCGGGCTCACGTTCATCCCGTGCCGTCGGAAGGCGAACAGCGAACCCGGGAGACCGAGGAGACGGAAGACGAGGAGGGGGCGACCGAGCAGGAAGAAGCTCGGCGTCGCGCCTCGCCGTCCGCCGAGATCGTCTACGAGGCGGTGCGCGCCGAAGGGCTGGAGGAGCTCGACCGTTCGACGGCGGCCCTGGCCTGGTCGGGGATCGCCGCCGGCCTGTCGATGGGATTCTCGCTGGTCGCCCAGGGCCTCTTGAAGGCGCGGCTGCCGGACACCGCCTGGGCGCCGCTGCTGGTGCGGCTCGGGTACCCGGTCGGCTTTCTGGTGGTGGTGCTGGGTCGCCAGCAGCTGTTCACCGAGAACACGCTCACCCCGATCATCCCATACCTGGCCGGGCGGTCGCACCAGCGCCGCGCGGAGCCGGTCGCGCTGACGAACATCCTGCGCCTGTGGGCGGTGGTGCTGGTCGCGAACCTGATCGGGGCCTTCGCGTTCGCGGTGGTCGTCGCCAAGACGGACGTGTTCTCGGAGCAAGTCCGCGGCGCGTTCGACCAGCTGTCGTCGATCGCGGCACGCGGCACGCCCGGCGGCAACCTGCTGCGCGGCATCTTCGCGGGGTGGTTGATTGCGCTGATGGTCTGGCTGCTGCCGGTCGCGCGCGGCAGCCGCATCACGGTCATCGTGATGGTCACCTACCTGGTGGGGCTGGGTGACCTGACCCACGTCATCGCGGGCGCCGTCGAGGTTTTCTACCTGCCGTTCCGGACCGAGGCCCGCCTCGTGGACTCGTTCGCGCGGTATCTGCTGCCGACCCTGATCGGCAATGTGGTCGGCGGTGTCACGCTGACCGCAGCGCTGAACCACGCCCAGGTCGTCGCCGGCCAGGCGCACGAGCGCGACCAGCCGGCCTGACGCTTCCCGTCATCGCGCGGGACGAAGATGTGGGGCCGCAGGCGGCGATACCGTCTGTTAGCTCACATCTCCTACATCCAGCTCGTTCACAAAAAATCCGGTTTTCCAGCGAAGAATGATCCGCGGCCGCGGCGCCCGCATAAAATGCGGATGAGCCCCCCAAATGAAGATTCTTCGACGTGTGACGTTTTCCTCGTCTCAAACCCCGTTTGCGCGCATCGCGCTCGTCGCATTAGTGGCGGCCGCGGGTTGCGCGTTCAAGAACAACAAGGAAACGTTGACCGGCGCGGGTGGCGGCGGACAGCTCACGGGGGCTGGCGGTGGAACCGGCGGTACCGTCATCGGTGGTCTCACGGCGCTGCAGATCACGCCGGGCGACGCGACGATCACCGTCTCGACGGGCGCGCCGCCCGCCACGCAGCAGTACACCGTGACGGGGACCATCAACGGGCAGACGCAGGACGTGACGTCGATGGTCACCTACAGCGTCATGCCGTCGGGCGTCGTCACGATCGACGCGAACGGGCTGGCGACGTCGACGGGGACCAGCGGCGGCGTCGTCACCGTCACGGCAGCCTCGGGCGGCGTGACGACGCAGGCGAAGCTGATCGTGAACTACACGTTCACGGGGGCGGATCCGGGCAGCGCGGGGACGGGCGTGCCGCCCAACGCCGGTACGATATTTTCTGGCGCGCCCGCTGACCCGACGCGCGCGCCGCAACTGGTGTACCCGAACGACGGCGCGTTGTTTCCGCCGAACGTGACGGGCATCGAGGTTCACTTCGTGCCGGGCGCCACCGCGAACACGCTGTTCCAGGTCAGCTTCATCGGGAAGTTGGCGACGGTGAACACCTTCATCCGCTGTGCGGCCCCGGCCGGGATCAACGGCTGCATCTATCTGCCCGACCCGGGGCTGTGGGCGACCATCGCGTCCGCGAACGCCGGGCAGGGACCCGTGAAGCTGCACGTGAGCGGCACCGACGACAGCGGCACGGCGGCCGGCACCAGCGCCGAGCTCACGATCCAGTTCGCGAAGGACAACATCCTGGGCGCGCTCTACTACTGGACCACCAGCGGCAAGACCGCGATCATGCGCTGGGACTTCGCGGGCAGCACGGCGTCGGCGATGCCGTACTTGACGCCCACGAACACCGACGGGAAAACCTGCGTCGGCTGTCACGCGCTGGCGCCCAACGGCGACAAGATTGTCGCGAGTGCCGGCGGCCAGAACGATGGCCGGCTGCTGCTGTGGGACATCACCAACAACATGGCCCTGCAGCCGTTCCCGCTGACCCAGAAGAGTCAGTTCGAATCGTGGAACGCGGACGGCACGCAGTTCGTCGGCGTTTACGGCGACGGCACGCCCAGCCACAAGGGGGCGTCCGACTTGATGATCTTCAGCGGCACCACCGGGGCGGTCACATCGAAGATCGTTCTCGGCGGCTTGCGCGCGGATCACCCGGACTGGTCGAAGAATCCGGCCGTGTCGAACACGATCGTGTTCACGTCGATGGATCCGAACGCCGGGACCACCGACCAGCGTCCGGCGACCGGCGCGATTGACAAGGTGACGGCCGACAGCACGGGCGCGTGGGGCGCACCGCAGGAGCTGGTCGCGGCGGTGCTGGGAAAGAACCACTACTACCCGGCGATTTCGCCGGACGGCAACCTGGTCGTCTACGACGAGTCGACGTGCACGCACGGCACGCCGACGATGGGCGCGACGCCAGACACGACGTGCAACGGGGACACCGACGCGACGGCGACGATGTTCCTGACGTCGCTTGCCGGCGTGGCGCCGGTGCCGCTGACCCACGCGAACAGTCCGGGCGTCGCCGACGGCACCACGACCGCCCTGACCAACTCGTTCCCGAAGTGGGCGCCTTACATTCAGAACCTCGACGAGATGAACAAGATGATGTGGCTGACGTTCTCGTCGACACGGCAGTACGGGCTTCGCACACCGCCGGCGCCGGCCAGCACCGGTGAGACGACGAAGGGGACGCTGATCTGGATGGTCGGCATCAACCCGGGCGTCGGTGGGTCGGACCCGAGCTTCGCGGCGTTCTGCCTGCCGTTCCAGGACGTCACGACGTCCAACCACATCGCCCAGTGGACGAAGTACTTCATCCAAGGTCCGGGCTGAGCGCGCTAAAGAAAAACGCCACCGCCGAGGGCCGGCGGTGGCGTGATCAGAGGCGCGTCAGGTAGCGCGGACTAGCGGCGGCGGCGGCGGGTGATGGTGAACGCCATCGCCATGGGCACGAGCCAGAGCAGGGAGCCCGGGGTGGGGGAGGTGGCGACCGCGCAGTCGCAGCCGGAGCTCGAGGCGTTGGTCTGGGTTGCACCGGCGGTACCGGTCTGAGCGCTGCCGCCCTTGCCGCCTGTGGCCTTGCCGCCGCCAGCACCCGCCATGGCCTGGCCGCCCCCGCCCGTGGTGGTGGTGCCGCCACCGCCCGTGCTGGTGGTGCCGCCGCCGCCGGTGCTGGTGCTTCCGCCGAGGCCGGTGCCCGAGCTGCCGCCCGCAGCCGCGCCGCTGCCGCCGTTGCCGGTCGCGGGCGTGCCGCCGGCGCCGGTCCCAGACGTTCCGGCGGTGCCGGTGCCTGACGTGCCGGCCTGGCCGGTGCCGGAGCTTCCGGCCGTACCCGTGGCGGTGGTGCCACCCGCGCCCGTTCCAGAGCTGCCGGCGATTCCGGTGGCGGAGGAGCCGCCCACGCCCGTGCCGGAGCTACCGGCGATTCCGGTTCCAGTGGTGCCCGCCGCGCCCGTACCGGAGGTGCCGGCGACGCCCGTACTGCCGCCGCTACCCGTCGTGACGGTACCGCCCGCGCCCGTACCGGAGCTGCCGGCGATTCCGGTTCCAGAGGTTCCAGCCGCGCCGGTGCCCGAGCTGCCGGCGGTGCCGCTGCCGGAGCTCCCGGCCGCGCCGGTGGTCGCGACGGCGTTCACCGCAGTCATCGCGTCGGCCGTGATCGGGTTCGCGATGTTCGACGCCGACAGCGCGGCGGTGTCCGTGAGCATCCCGGCCGGCGCGTTGCTGTTCACGAGGACGGTCAGCGTCACGGTGCCGCTGGCACCCGCGGCCACATCCGACAGCGACCAGGTCACGGTCTTGGTCCCGGAATCGTAGCTGCCGCTGTTGCTGGCGCTCATGATCGTCACGCCGCTTGGCAGCGTGTCGGTGATGGTCACGCCGTGGGCCGCGTCCGTTCCGTTGTTCGCGTACGCGATCGTGTACGTGAGCAGGCTGCCGGGATCGATCGGGCTGGGCATGCCCGTGTTGGTCAGCGACAGCGTCGGGGCGCTCTGCACGGTGTCGGTCGCCATGGCCGGCGCGCCCGTCGCGTTGTCCGCGGACAGCATCGCGCTGGCGGTCAGCGTGGTCCCATTCGCCAGCGGCGCGGCGACGTTCACGGTGAACGTGACCGACCCCAGCGGGTTCGGATTCGGGGCCAGGGCTCCCAGACCAAACGTCACGGTGTTCGCGCCGCTGTCATAGGTGCCACCGCCGGTCGCCGAGATGAACGACGTGTTGGCCGGGACCGCCGCGACGATGGCCGCGTGCTGCGCGCTGTCGGTGCCGCCGTTCGCGTAACCCAGCGTGTAGACCAGCTGGCCTCCAGCCGCGACGGGGTTTGGCGCGCCGGTCTCGCTCAGCGCCAGTACAGGCGCGCTGGTCACGTTGACGGTGATGTTCGTCATCTGCATCCCGCCGTTCGACGTCAGCAGCGCCGCCTGGTCAGTCAGCTGGGTTCCGTTCGGCAGCGGGCTGTTGACCAGCACCGTGGCCGTCACGCCGCCCATGCTGCCGGCCAGGATCGCCCCCAGGTTCCAGATGACCTTGTTGCTGGCGCTGTCGTACGTACCGCCGTTGTTGGCTGTCTGGAACGTCACCTGGGCCGGCAGCGACCACTGGATGACGCTGTCGTTCGCCGCGTCGGAGCCGATGTTGCTCCAGGACAGCGTGTACGACAGGGGTGCGCCCGCCGCGACCGGGCTCGGGTTCGGCACGTCCGTGAACGTCAGCACCGGGACGCTCTTCGTGTACGCCGTCGCGTGGCTGGTGACGGTTGCGGTGTGGTCGCTCACCAGCGACGCCATGTCGATGAGCGGCGTGTGGTTCACGACCGGGTTCGGCACGCTGACCACGTAACTGACGGTCGCGCCCCCGTGCGCCGGGATCGTCCCCAGCAACCACGTGATCGTGTGGGTGGTCGTGTCGTAGATACCGCCCGCCATCGCCTGGACGAACGTCGTGTTCGCCGGGATCACGTCCGTCAACCGCGCGTTGGTCGCATCGACCGAGCCGCCGTTGCCGTACGTCAGGCCCACCGTGAGCTGGTCGCCCGCGTTCACCGGGTCAGGCGTCATGCCGGCGGTCAGCGTCGGGGCCGCGTTGTCGACCACCACCGTGGAGGTCGCAGTCGCCGTGGTCGAAACGTTGCTGGCGCTCAGCTGCACCAGGTCGACGATCGACGTCTGGTCGGGCACGCCCGCATTGACGGTCGCCGTGACGGTGACCGAGCCGGACATGCCGACGCCCAGCGGCCCCAGGCTCCACGTCACGTGGCGCGTTGCCGGGTCGTAGGTGCCGCCGGTCGAGGCGGACACGAACGTCAGGGCGGTTGACAGCTCCTGCACCAGGGTCGCCGAGGTCGTGGCGATCGTGCCGGTGCTCTCGTAGAAGAGCGTGTAGGTGACGCTCATCCCGTCGTTGACGGGGTTGGGTGACACCGCGTCCGTCACCAGCAGGCTCGGGCTGCCGCAGGGCAGGGGGACGACCGTCAGATTGGCCGTCGAGATGTCCCGCCACGTCAGGCTGTCGGGCGACAGGAACTGGGCGTTGCCCGGGCCGTCGCAGCAGTCCTCGAACCCGAAGACCTCGACGACGTGTGTGCCGGCGGTCAGGTTCACCATGCCGGCGAGGTATTGCGCTGGGTCGGTGAACCCACCGTTCCACCACATGTCCGTCCAGCGCGACTGCAGCTCGACGCCGTCGAGCAGCAGGGTGCCGCCGCGCCCGAAGTCGGCGCCCCAGCGGAACTGCCAGGTGCCTGTCTGAGTCGGGCCCACGACGAACACGGCCGCCTCGTGGTAGCCGATGTTGCTGCCGCCGCCGCCGGCGATGCTCTGGTCGTTCAACCCGTTGAAGCTGGCGACGCTCAGGCAGCCGATGTCGGCGCTGCCGGCCAGCGCATCGAACGTGCTGATGGCCGTCGCCGTCGAGCTCGGCTGGGGGCTCAGTGGCCAGTTGACCGTGTCGAACACGATCTGGGCCTCTGCGGCCGGCGACGGCGCGGTCACGGCGGCGGCGCCCGCCAGCGCGGCGGCCAGCGAGCCCACCACATGCAAGGAGCGATTCGGTCGGTTCACGCGGTCCTCCGTCAGCAAGTTGTCCCCGGCGCGCTTTCATCGGCACCCAGGTAGGAGAACCTGAGTCGCGCGGCGCGGCGGGCTGGCTAACCGAGGAGGCTGAAGTCGGTCTTGACCGGGTGGAGGTCCCAGATTTCGGCGGCGTACTGGCGGATCGTGGCGTCGCTGGAGAACCGGCTCGAGCCCGCGATGTTCGTCAGCGCGCGGCGCGACCAGTCCCGCGGGTCGCGATACGCGTCCGCCGCGGCTGCCTCGGCGGCGGCGTAGCTGTCGAAGTCGGCGCAGACGAAATAGGGGTCGTGGTTCCGCAGTCCGTCGAGGATCGGGCGGTACCGGTCCCGCTCGCCCAGGCTGAAGAACCCGGACCCGATGAGCTCCATCGCCTCGGCCAGAACCGGACTTCGGGCGATGGCGGCGCGCGGATCGTATCCGGCCGCGCGAGCCGCCTCGACCTCGGGCGCGGTCAGGCCGAACAGGAAGAAGTTCGCGTGCCCGACGGCGTCGCGGATCTCGACGTTCGCGCCGTCCAGCGTCCCGATCGTGAGCGCGCCGTTCAGCGCGAACTTCATGTTGCTGGTCCCCGAGGCTTCCTTGCCGGCCGTCGAGATCTGCACCGACAGATCGGCCGCCGGGATGATCGCCTGCGCCAGCGACACGCCGTAGTTCGGCACGAACGCCATGGCCAGCTTCCCGCGCACGGCCGGGTCGGCGTTGATCACCGACGCGACGTCGTTCAGCAGCCGCAGGTGCAGCTTGGCCATCACGTAGCCGGGCGCCGCCTTCCCCGCGAACAGGTAAGCCCGCGGCGTCGCGCCGGCGTCCGGATTGCGCTTCAACGCCAGGTAGTGCGCGACGATGTGCAGGCAGGCCAGCAGCTGCCGCTTGTACTCGTGGAAGCGCTTGATCTGCACGACGTACATGGCGTCATTGGGCAGCTCGACGCCCGTGCGGCGCCGGATCATGGCGGCCACGTCGCGCTTGTTGGCCTGCTTCACGGCGCGCAGCGCTTCCAGCAGGTCCTCGTCGTCGGCGAAGGCGGTCAGCGCCTGCAGGCGCGAGAGCTCGGGTAGGTCGATCCACCCGGAGCCGATGCGGCTCGTGATGAGGCGCGTGAGGCGCGGGTTCGAGTGCAGCATCCAGCGCCGCGGCGTGACGCCGTTCGTCTTGTTGTTGAAGCGCTCGGGCCACAGCTCGTGAAAGTCCGACAGCAGATGCGCCTTCACCAGGTCGGAGTGCAGCTTCGCGACGCCGTTGATGCTGTGGGCGCCGACCGTCGCCAGGTGCGCCATCCGCACCTGCTTGCCGCCCGCCTCGTCGACGATCGACATGCGGGCCAGGCGTTCGTCGTCGCCCGGCCACCGGATCTGCACCTGGTGCAGGAAACGGTGATTGATCTCGTAGATGATCTGCAGGTGACGCGGCAGCAGCCGCTCGAAGAGACCGACCGACCAGCGCTCCAGCGCCTCCGGCAAAAGCGTGTGGTTGGTGTACCCGATGCTGCGCACCGTCAGGTCCCACGCCACGTCCCAGTCCAGCCCCTCGAGGTCGACCAGCACGCGCATCAGCTCGGCGACGGCGATCGAGGGGTGCGTGTCGTTCAGCTGTATCGCGAACTTGTCCGGGAACGCGTCGAACGTCGTGTGCCGCAGCTTGTAGCGGCGGACGATGTCGGCGATCGAGCAGGCCACGAAGAAGTACTGCTGCTTGAGGCGCAGGGCCTTGCCCTCGTCGCTCTGGTCGTTCGGGTACAGGACCTTCGAGATGTTCTCGGTGTCGATCTTCTCTTCGACGGCGCGCCGGAAGTCGCCCTCGTTGAAGAACTGCAGGTCGAAGTCGCGCGTCGCGCGCGCCGCCCAGAGGCGCATCGTGTTGGCGGTGTCGGTGCGGTGCCCCACGATGAACGAGTCGTACGGCAGGCCGATGACGGCGCGCGTGTCGACCCAGTCCGCGCGCAAGCGCCCTTCGCGGTCATGCTGGAAGATCACGCGCCCGCCGAAGCGGACCATCTGGGCGTCTTCGTGGCGCGGCAGCTCCCAGGTGTTGCCCAGCTGCAGCCAGTTGTCGTGCTGCTCGACCTGGCGGCCGCCTTCGATCTTCTGCTCGAACATGCCGAAGTCGTAGCGGATGCCGTACCCGATCGCGGGCAGCTCCAGCGTCGCCAGCGAGTCCATGAAGCAGGCGGCCAGCCGCCCCAGGCCGCCGTTCCCCAGGCCCGGGTCCCCCTCGCACTCCAGCACCTGTCCCAGCTCCAGGCCATAGTCGGCGGCCAGCTCGACCGCGGCCTCGTAGAGGTCCATGTTCATCAAACAGAGACCCAGGCTGCGCCCGGTCAGGAACTCGGACGAGAAGTAGCAGACGCGCTTGACGTCCTTTTCGACGTGCGTGCGTTGCGTCGCGAGCCAGCGGTGGACCAGCCGGTCGCGGACCGTGTGCGCGAACGCGTGATAGAAGTCCAGCGACGAAGCGTCGCGCAGCTCCTTGGCGCAGGTGTGAACGACGTGGTCCAGCACGGCGGCGCGAAAGTCCGCCGCTTGCAGGCTGGCGCGGCGGCTGCCGGCTGTCCGGGCGCGCGCCTCCGGATCCTCGTCACGCCGCGGGTCGACTCCGACGCTCATGGCGCAATCAGACCACGCCGCGGCGAACGGGGCTGTTTCCGTTCTGTCTGGATTTGATGAACGAGCTCTAGTGATCCGCGCCGGCGTCGGGACGCGACGGCGGCGCCGGCGGCGGGGACGCCGGCCAGCGCGTCGGGCGGTCCGCCACCACGAAGGCCATCGTCGCCATCGCGGCGACGTTCCGGCCCAGGTTGGCGGGGTCGATCTTGTCCAGCGTGTCGGCGACCGAGTGGTGCACGTCGAAGTAGTGCGTGGGGTCCGAAAAAAGGCCCAGCAGCGGCACGCCCGCCGGACGCATCTGCGCGATGTCGGCGCCGCCAAAACCGGGGTCGACGGACGTCGCGCCGATCGGCGCGAGCAGCGTCACCAGCGCGCGCGCGTCGGCGACGGCCGCGGGCAGGGCGTCCATGCGGAACCCCAGCGGCACGCCGGCACCGACGTCGGTTTCGAACGCCGCCACGTGCCGCGCCAGCTCGCCCGCGTGCGCGTCGGCGTAGGCGTGGCCGCCGCGAACGCCGACCTCCTCGGAGGTGTACAGCACCGCGCGGATCGTCCGGCGCGGAACCAGACCCAGCCGCCGCAGCGTCGCCAGCGCCTCCATCACCACGGCACAGCCCGTGCCGTCGTCCTGGGCCCCCTGTCCGACGTCCCACGAGTCGATGTGCGCGCCGATGACGACGATCTCGTCGGGGCGCTCGCGCCCGCGCAGGTCGGCCGTCACGTTGAACGAGTCGCCGTCGGGGAGGTTCTGGTCCTCCATCGTCAGGTGCAGGCGCACGGGGCCGCGGGCCGCCAGCCGCGCCACCAGGGCCGCGTCCTCGACGGAGAGGGCGGCCGCCGGGATGCGGTGCCCCGGCCCGTCGTGCATCGCGCCCGTGTGCGGCGCGCCCAGACTGGCCGAGGCCAGCGAGCGCACCAGCGCCCCCACGGCGCCGTACGCAGCGGCGCGCGCAGCCGCTTCCGTGCGGTAGGGGAGCGTCTGTCCGTAGGCAGCCGCCGGGTTGATGCCCGTCGGGAAGGGGCGGTTGAAAAGGACGATCTTCCCCTTGGCCTCCGCCCCGCGCTGCGCGAGCTCGTCGAACGACGAGACCACCAGCACCTCGGCGGTGATTCCCTCGGGCGGCGTCCCGACGCTGGTGCCCAGGCCCAGCAAGGCCAGCTTCCGCGGCGACGGCGACACGATTTCTGCGGCCTCGTGCCCGCGCACCCAGACGGGCACGCGCACGGGCTCCGTCGCGACGTTCTCCTGTCCGTCGGCGACGAACGTATCGCGGGCCCATTCGATCGCGTGGGCCAGCGCCGGCGAGCCGGTCGGCCGCGGCCCGAACAGGTCGGCCAGCGCGGCGACGCGGCGGTAGGCGCCGTCACCGTCGCGCGTCGCCTCGGTGATCCGCGCGGCCGGCTCCCGGTACGCGGCGACGTCGCCGTCGGTGGTGCCGGACGGCGCGCGCCGGCAGGCGCCGGCGGCCACGGCGACTCCGAGGCCGGCGGTCAGCAGGGACAGTCGGGCAGGGCGCTGCACCCCGCCAACATACGTCAGTTCACGCCCTGGATCGTCGACCCCGACAGCGTGATGCTCTTCGCGTTGACGCCGATGGCGGTGCCGACGTTGGTGACGCTGCCGCTGGTGACCTTCGTCCAGTGCCCGCCGGTGTTGCCGGCCATCTTCGTGTCGAGGATCGACAGCGTGCCGGCCATGTTGTCGCTGGTGAAGCAGAGCGCGCCGCCGAACGCACCCGTACCCGCCAGGTTGTTCTCGAAGTCGTCCCCGCACAGGAGGATGTTGAAGTTGTTGCCGTCGGCGGCGATGGCGCCGCCGTTGCCGCCCGAGCCGACCTCGTGCTGTCCGTTGTTGATGACCGAGCACATGCTGGCGTCGTCGCTGTTCGCGCCGTCGCCCGTCCCCAAGTTGCCGGAGAACAGCGTGTTGTAGATGTCGAGCTCGGCCCACAGCGAATAGATCGCGCCGCCGACGCTGCCTTGATTGCCGGTGAACGTGCTGCCCGCGATCGTCGCGCCGTGCTTGCTGCCCGTGATGTAGATGGCGCCGCCGCCCGTGTCGGGGCCGCGGGGCGCGGCGTGGTTGTTGCTGAACACGCAGTCGACGACGACCAGGTTCCCGTCGCGCATCCACAGCGCGCCACCCTGTCCGTCGTTCCAGCCTTGTGAGCAAGCCCCCGGCGCCGTCGGGATCGCGTCGGTCGGCGTCGCCTTGCCGTTCACCACGCTCAGGTGCTGCAACGTCACGACCGTGTCCAGCGCCTGGAAGTTCGCGCTGTGGAAGTTGAGGATCTGCACCGCGTTCCCGCCGTCCAGCGTCACCTTGTTTCCGCCGTCGACGACGGTGTTGACGTTGATGGGCAGGTTCAGCGTCGCCGTGACGGCGATGCTGACGGGCGCTGGGCCGCAGTTGAACGTGACGACGCCGCCCTTCGTGACCGCCGCTTGCAGCGCGCTGAACGTACAGCTGGACGCGGTGCCGCTCCCGACGACCGTCGTGGGCGTCGAGGTGTCAGCCGCGTGAGCGCTGGTGGGCAGGCTGGTGCTGCACGCTCCGTTCGGGTTTCCCGCGTGCCCCGCTGTCCCGCCGGTCATGCCGCCGGTCATGCCACCCGTCTGCGGGCTGCCGCCGGTGCCGCGCGTTCCGGCGGTGCCGACGGAGCCGGCGGTGCCGCGGTTCCCGGCCGTGCCGCCCGTGCCCGTCGAGCCCCCCGTCGCGTGTGCGCCGCCGTTGCCGGTCGTGCCGCCGGTCGCGCGAACGCCGCCCGTGCCGACGGCGCCACCGGTGGCCCGGGCGCCGCCGGTCCCGGGTGCCCCGCCGGTGGTGGTGGCGCCCGCCGCGCCGCTGTTCCCGCCCGTGGCCGGCGCGCCGCCGGAGCCGGTGTCACCGGAAGAGGCGCTGGAGCCACATCCGGCCCCGAGCCAGGCAGCCATCCAAAGCATCATGAGTGAGCGACGCATGGTGATCACGAGAGCCGGTCCGCCCCCCCGATCGGCTCAAGAAAGATCGGCGCAGGAGAAGTTCGCCTAAAGCGCTGGGAGGGGGACGGGCGTCAGCGCGTCGCGTCGGGCCGTGTCGCCGAGGCCGAGCTGGCCGTTCGAGTTCTCGCCCGTGCAGGCCAGGTCGCCGCTGGTCCGCAGCGCGCACGTGTGGAAGCGCCCGACCGAGACGCTGGCCCAACCCGACGGCGGCCCGACGGTGGCCGGCGCGTACCGGTCGGCGGTGTCACCCGTGCCGAGCTGCCCCTCGGCGTTGCGCCCCCAGCACCAGAGACCGCCGTCAGACCGGACGCCGCAGGACGCGAAGGCGTCGATGCTGATCGCGACCCACCCGGGCTGGCTGCCGACCTGTCGCGGGGACCCAACGGGGGCGGTCTCGGGCGGCGCGCCGAGCTGCCCGAACCTGTTGTCCCCCCAGCACCAGAATGTGCCGTCGGCGCGAATGCCACACGAGCTGTCCTGCCCGACGTCGAGCGCCGCCGTCCAGTCGGTGAACGTGCCGACCTGGGTCGGCGTGCGGACCTGTTGGTCGCTGGGTGCGGCCGCCAGCTCCAGCTGGGTGTTTCGCCCCCAGCACCACATCGTGCCCGGGGCGCGGACGCCGCAGGTGTGCCCCTGGCCGCCCGCGACGCCGAGCCAGTCGCTGTCGCCGCCGACCCGCACGGGCTGGAGCGCGTTCGGGGCGCCGGGAAGGTCGGCCTGGCCCAGCTGCCCTTCGGTGTTGTCGCCCCAGCACCACAGCGCGTGGTCGGCGGCGACGGCGCAGGCATGGTTGTATCCGGCTGCCAGCGCGATCGCGGAGCCCGGCTGCGCCAGCCGGACGGGCGCATCGCGGGCGGTGGTGTCGCCCACCCCCAGCTGCCCCGAGGCGTTGTACCCCCAGCACCAGACCGCACCGGTGCCGTGTTCCAGGCCGCAGGCGTGGTTCTGGCCCGCCGCCAATCGATCGAACCCGACGGCCGCGGCGACGGCGACCGGCGCCAGGTGAGTGGCCTCGTCGCCCGAGCCCAGCGCGCCGTCGACGTTCGCGCCGAAGCAGCGGGCGCGGCCGCCGGCCAGCGCGCACGTGAACTCCTGCCCCGCGAAGACGCCGGTGCCTGCTCCGAAGCTGCCGGCGGCCGGACTCAGCACCGGCCCGTCGAAGCCGCACCCGGACGCGCAGACGATCAGCGCCCCGACAAAGCCGGCCGTCGCAACAACACGACGCGCGCTCATCGCATCCCCCAGCCGACGGTGAGGCCGGCGCCCGCCCAGACCCCGCCCAGCGCGAGGTCGCGATCGCCGGACACGCGCGCCGTCGCGCCGGGGAACGTCACGCCGAGCTGCAGGTCGGCGCCGATCCGCAGCCGGGCCCACATGAGCCGCGGGCCCGCGGCGACCGCCGCCTCGGCGAGGACGCCACGCACGGAGCTGCCGGCGGTGGCGTCGGACGCGGCGTCGCCGTGGACCTCCGTCAACACGACTGCGCCAGTGAACGCGGCCGCGAACGCGACAGGTCCGCGGCGCGCCGACCACCAGCCGACGCCCGTACCCAGCTGCGCCATCGTCCACACGGCGGCGCCCGCAGCGCGATCGGCGGAGCCACGTTCGAACCCAGCCGTGGCGATCAGCCGCGCCGCACCGGCGCCACGAGAGATGGCGACCGCGAAGTGTTCGCCCAGCGCCGGCGAAGACCAGTCGCGCACCCGGCCGCCGGCGCCGGCCTCCAGCTCCCAGCGCGGCTCTGCCAGTTTCGCCGGCAGTCCAGGCGTGGCGCGCGTGGAGTCGGGCGCCGGCGCCGCGGGCCCCGGACGCTCGAGGAACTCCTCGGCCCAGGCGGTGAGGAACAGCTGCGAGACCAGCAGCGCGATCGTTCGATCACGTCCCGGCTCGGGTGCCCCCATCGCCACGTCGCGAACGAGTTGGCGCCCGAGGATCGGATCGCCGGCCGTCATCCGCAGGCGCGCCCCGCCACAGGAGAGCGCGACCTGGAAGGGACGGACCGTGGCACGGGGCGCGGCGAGCGGACCGAGCTCGATCTCCAGCAGACGCTCGACCTCAGCCGCGTCCACGCCCGCGCATTCGCGCGCCTCCACGTGCACCATCGGAGCCGCCGCCGCCACGGGCGCGACGGCCAGCAGCGCCAGCGCGCAGAATACCGACGCTGTGCGCGACCTACTGCTCCGCCAGGCGGCGCATCGCCGGCGCGTGAAGCCCGCCGGGGTGCGCGGCCAGGTAGGCGCGTGCGTCCGCCCGGGCGCGATCGACCACACCCGCAGCATGCCACGCCTGCGCGCCCTCAGCGAGCGCGTCGTCGGCCAGCGGACCGCCGGTACGCGCTGTCGCGCTGCGATCGAACGCCGCCGCAGCGGCCTGCCACCGCCCGCGCGCGGCTTCGACGCGGCCGAGGGTGAACAGCGCCGCGGCTGCCCGCGGATCGCGCGGGTGTGCGGTCACGAACGACTCCAGCGCGCGCGCCGCTTCGTCGGACCGGCCGGCGGCCCGCGCGGCATCGGCGCGCGCCAGCAGGTCGGGCGGCGCCGGACGTGTCGAGACGCGCGGGGTCGCGCGGGGTGGCTGCGG
>JBJMQQ010000216.1:0-42923 GCA_045802645.1 Polyangia bacterium | reverse complement strand
GACAAGAGCGAGGACATTTCGCCCACCGAGGACCTGATGCGCGAGCACGGCGTCCTCCGGCGAATCCTGATCGTCTACGACGAGGCCGGGCGGCGGCTGGTCAAGGACGACGCTGCGGCCATGGGCGTCGTGGCGGCCGCCGCGAACGTCGTGCGCCGGTTCGTCGAGGGCTATCACGAGAAGCTCGAAGAAGAGTTCGTGCTGCCGAAGCTGGAAAAGGCCGGCAAGCTGGTGGCCCTCACGAAGATCATTCGCGCGCAGCACGCTGTCGGCCGGCGACTGACGGACGCGATTCTGGACGCAGCCAAGGGGCAGGACAGGCGGGCGGCGGTGACCGCGATGCAGTCGTTCGCGCGCATGTACGCCGCGCACGCCGCCTGGGAGGACACCGAGATCTTCCCCGTCTACCGCGCCCAGTTCAGCGCCGCGGAGCTGGACAAGCTGGGAGACAAATTCGAAGCTCAGGAACACAAGCTTCTGGGTCGCGACGGGTTCGAAGGATCGCTCAAAGAGGTGGGGGACCTCGAGACGGCCCTGGGGATTCACGACCTCGGCAAGTTCACCCCCGCCTGAAAGGACCTTCATGAAAACGATCGCGATGCTGCTGTCGTTCCCCCTTCTGCTGACTGCCGGTCCGACGCACGCGGAGCCCAAACCGGGGCCGGGCGGCCTGGACACTGCCCGCATCGAACAGCTCACGGGCGTGAAGGGCAAGCTCGACGCGAAGGCGGGCGTGTTCAAGGTCAGCGCGCCGCGCAGCGACCTGAAGGTCAGCGTGGCCGGCGTGCACCTGACGCCGCCGATGGGGCTCACGTCGTGGGCCGCGTTCACGCGCGCCGGCGCGCACACGGCCGTCATGGGCGACATCGTGCTGACCGAGGACCAGGTGAACCCGGTCATGAGCGCCGCCCTGGATCACGGGCTGGAGGTGACGGCGCTGCACAACCACTTCTTCTGGGACACGCCCAAGGTCATGTTCATGCACATCGGAGGCATGGGCGGGGAAGAGGATCTGGCCCGCGGTGTCGGCGCCGTGCTGGCGGCCGTCCAGTCCACGGGCGGCGGCAAAGGCGTCGTGCCGCGCGCGGACATCGACCCCGCGAAGAGCACGCTGGATCCGAAGAAGCTGGACGCCGCTTTCGCCGGGAACGGCGCGCCCGGCGACTACAAGGACGGCGTGTACAAGGTCGTCATCGGCCGATCGGCGAAGATGAGCGGCCACGCAATGGGCAAGGCGATGGGCGTGAATACCTGGGCGGCGCTGGCGGGCGCCGACGACAAAGCCATCATCGACGGCGACTTCGCCATGCTGGAATCCGAGCTGCAGTGCGTACTGAAGGCGCTGCGCAAGGGCGACATCAACGTCGTCGCCATTCACCAGCACATGTCCGGCGAAGCGCCGCGGATCCTGTTTCTGCACTACTGGGGCGTCGGCAAGGCGGCGGACCTGGCAGCGGCGGTCGTCTCGGCGCTGGATCAGACCAAGCATGACGGCACCCCCTGACGGCGAGGCCCCGGTCGCGCCGTCCAGCTGGCGCGCGTTCCTGCTCTATTTCCTGAAGCTCGGTACGTTCGGGTTCGGCGGGCCGATCGCGCTGGCCGGCTACATGCAGCGCGACCTGGTCGAGCGGCGCCGCTGGATCGCCAAGCGCGACTACGTCCAGGGGCTGGCGCTGGCGCAGCTGGCTCCCGGCCCGCTGGCGGCGCAGCTGGCGATGTACCTGGGCTGGGTGAAGGCCGGCGTGCGCGGCGCGACGCTGGTCTCGGCCGCGTTCATCCTGCCGTCGCTGGTCATGGTGCTGGGCCTGTCGGCCGCCTACGTGCGCTTCGGCGGGCTGCCCTGGATGCAGAGCGTGTTCTACGGCGTCGGTGCCGCGGTCATCGCGATCATCGGACGCAGCGCCGTCAAGCTGATCAAGTTGACGCTGGCGCGCGATAGGCTGCTGTGGCTCGTCTTCGCGGTGAGCGCGGTGGCCACCGCCTGGACGGAGTCCGAGGTGGCGTGGCTCTTCCTGGCGTCCGGCGTCCTGGTCCTGCTGGTGCGGGCCCCGCCACGGCGGCCGCCCCCCGTCGCTGTTGCTTTGCTCGGTCCGGCGGGCCTGGCGGCGGTTCTGGCGGACGTTGCGCCCGCGGTGGCCGCGACGTCGCCCGGTTGGCCGCTGCTCGGTCGGGTGGCGACGTATTTCGCCGAGGCGGGCGCGTTCGTGTTCGGCAGCGGCCTGGCCATCGTCCCGTTCCTGCACGGCGGCGTCGTCAACCAGTTCCACTGGCTGACGGAGCGACAGTTCCTGGACGCCGTCGCGGTCGCGATGATCACGCCCGGTCCCGTCGTCATCACCGTCGCGTTCATCGGGTATCTCGTCGCCCGTCTGCCCGGGGCGCTGGCTGCGTCGGTGGGCGTGTTTCTTCCCTGCTACCTGTTCGTCATCCTGCCCGCGCCCTACTTTCGCCGGTTCGCGGACAACGCGCGCGTGAAGGCCTTCGTCGACGGCGTCACGGCGGCGGCGACCGGCGCCATCGCCGGCGCCGCCTTCGTGCTGGGCCGGCGGGCGCTGATCGACGTGCCCGCCGTCGCCATCGCGGTCGCCACCTGGGCGGTGTTCAGCCGCTTCAAGAAGCTTCCGGAACCGCTGGTGATCGTCGCCGCCGGCCTGATCGGGTTGCTGGTCCGAAGATAGCGCTAGCCCAGCGCGGGATCCGTCATGCTGTCTCGGCCGTTCTCGACGTGACCCGCCAGCTGCTGGCGAAAGCTGGGGTCCGACGGAACGGCCAGCGTGAGGTCGTACCAGTTGAACGACTTGTGCAGCGTCCAGCCGTGGGTCCATCTCTCGTCCGCCTGCAACGTGCGTGAGATCGTCGCCCCTCCATAGCCGTCGTGGATCTCGATCGTGACGGTCCGCGCGCCGCGGTTCTGGATCTCCAGCGCGATGGCGTCCCCGTCGCAGTCGTAGATGGTCGTCACCGCCAGGTTGGCCTTGTGGTGGCCGTTCAGGCTCCCCTTGTACGACCGGAAGAAGCCGTTCGGGCCGTACACCGACAGATCGTATTCGGGGGTTTCGCTCAGCTCCCAGCTATCCGAGACCGCGGCCTGCGCGCCCACGGTGTACGTCCAGGGACCGTTGCCGTCGCCCGAGCGTACCTGGAACACCGCGGCCGCACGGCCGGTGTTGCCGAAGTGGATGGTGACGCTGCGCGCCCCCGGCTGAACGTCGGCGAGCACGTCCAGCTCGTACGGGACAGGGCGCGCCGGACGGACGCCCGGTTCCTGCTTCGGCACCGTCAGCGCCGCCGGCGGGGCCGGAACGTAGTCGTCATGCTTGGCGCGATCCGGTGGTGCGTAGCCGTCGGTGCCCGGAAGCCCGACGACGCCGTCGTTGGGCGTCTTGAAGTTCAGCGTCGACGTCAGATCACCGGCGACTGCGCGCCGCCAAGGGGTGATGTTGCGCTCGATCAGCCCGCGGTGGTGCGGGCTGAAGCGTCGCTCGATGAAACGGATCAGCGACGTGTGGTCGAACACCTCCGAGCTGACCCAGCCACCCTTGCTCCACGGCGAGATGACGATCATCGGGACACGCACGCCCAGACCGTACGGGCCGGCCCCGTACGTCGCGTTGCCGCTGAAGACCTCGTTCGCGGTATCGATCGTCGACAGCCCTTCGGTTCGTGACTGCGGCGGCGTCGGCGGTACCACGTGGTCGAAGAACCCGTCGTTCTCGTCGTACATCAGGAAGACGACGGTCTTGCTCCAGACGGCCGGGTTGGCGGTCAGCGCGTCCAGGAACTGGGCGATGTACCAGGCGCCGTAGTTGGCGGGCCAGTTCGGGTGCTCGGTGTACGCCTCGGGCGCGACGATCCACGACACCTGCGGCAGCTGGTTGGCCAGCACGTCTTGTTTGAACTGATCCACCAGGTTGCCGCCGCTCTTGACGTCCGTTCCGCTGCGCGCGCCCGCGAACAGCGGGCTGCCCGGCGCGGCGTTCTGATACTGGCGAAAGTAGAGCAGCGAGTTGTCGCCGTAGTTGCCGATGTACGGCGTGTCGTCGCCCCATCCCCAGAAATGCGCGGCGTCCAGGCCTGCGCCGATATCCTGGTAGATCTTCCAGCTGATTCCGGCGGCCGCCAGCTTCTCGGGGTATGTCGACCAGCCGTAGCCGGCTTCGGCGTTGTCCAGCACGGGGCCGCCGTCCTGGCCGTCGTTGCCGACCCAGCCCGTCCACATGTGATAGCGGTTCGGATCGGTCGCGCCCAGAAAAGAGCAGTGATACGCGTCGCAGACGGTGAACGCGTCCGCCAGCGCGTAGTGGAACGGGATGTCGTCGCGCGTGTAGTACGCCATCGTCGTCGGGCTCTTGGCGGGAACCCACTGGTCGTACTTGCCCGCATTCCACGCTTGATGGGTCGTCTTCCAGTCGTGGGGCAGATCCTTCAGGAACGCCAGGCCCAGGTTGGCGGCGTCCGGGTGGAACGGCGTCTGTCGCCCGGTGCCGCTCGGCTGGTACCACACGCGATCGCCCGACGGCAGGACCACCGCTCGCGGATCGCCGAACCCGCGCACGCCGCGCAGCGTTCCGAAGTAGTGATCGAAAGAGCGGTTCTCCTGCATCAGGAAGACGATGTGCTCGACGTCGTCGATGCTGCCGTGCCGGTTGTGGGCTGGAATGGCCAGCGCGCGGTTGATGCTCGACGAGAGACCGGCCGCAACTGCGCCGGCACCCACCTGCTGAAGGAACCTTCGACGATCGCTCGGCATGTGTCCTCCTGGACGAATCGGGGTGAACGACCCGACGGCCGACCAGATATCACCGGCAGGAGGCGTGCTCGGTTTCGAGATCTCAACCTTCTCGTGGCAGTTCCGCCACGGCTGCGATCAAGCGGCGGCGCGGCGGCGCTGGCGGACCAGAACCAGGCCCGTCGCGGCGGCGAACGCGCCCGCCGACGCGGCAAGCGACGCATGCACGGTGATCAGGCTGCCGGCCAGGCCGACCGTGACACCGCTGAAGGTGCGCAGCCCGGCGGAGGCCATGTTGAAGAGGCCCAGCACGCGCCCGCGCGACGTGTCGGGCGCATCCATCTGCACCAGCGTCTGCGCCATGCTGCTGAACGACAGCTCGAAGAAGCCGGCCGCGAACAGCAGCGGCAGCGCCATGAGGTACGTGCGGGCGAACGCGAATCCGAACAGCGCCGCCGCCCAAAGCATGGCCGTCTTCATCGCCGCCGGCGCGCTGGTGCGCACCAGACCGCCGCGCGCCTCCAGCAGGAAGCCGGCCAGCAGCGCGCCGGCCGCGTCGGCCCCGAGCAACAGCGTGTACGCGACGCCGGGATCGCCGTGCCCCAGGTCGTGCGCGAAGCCCGGCATCTGGGCCTGGTAGCTGTTCCCGACGAAGAACGACGCCGCGCCCGCCAGCAACACCATCGCCCCGATCACGGGCAAGCCGCGAATCTCGTGCACGGTCTGGACGATGTCACTCAGCCCGCGCACGGCGCGTTTCGCGCCGGCGGCCGCGCCGCGGAAGTGCCGGCCGTACGGGGCCGCGATCAACCAGACGAAGAGCGGCACGTAGAAGAGGGCGTTCAGGAAGATTCCACGCGTCGGCCCCAGCGTCAGCATGATCAAGCTGCCCACGCCCGGCCCGACCAGCACGCCCAGGTAGCGCGCGCTGGCGTTCAGGCGAACCGCGCTGGCCAGCGCCGCAGGCCCCACGATGTCGTAGAGCAGCATCTGGCTGGACGTGATCCACAGAACGCCCGCGCAGCCGTGCAGGACCAGCAGCACCATCGCGTGCCACATCTGCAGCGTGCCCGTGATGAAGAAGTAGCCCCACCCCAGCGACGCCGTCATGAACATCAGCGCGCCCGCCTGGATGAGCCGGCGCGAGTCGAGTCGATCGTTGAGCGCGCCGACGGCGACCGAGAACAGCAGGTAAGGCAGCCAGTGCGACACGACCGCGAATCCGCCCAGCGCCGCCGAGTGGAACTTCTGGAACGCGAGCCAGTAGCTGATCACGTGCTCGATGTTGTCGGCCATCATCGTGAGCGTGAAGGTGGCCAAGTACGCGCGGTAACCGGGTATCTGCAGCGCCTCGAAGGCGCGGCGGGGCGGAGCGGCAGCGGTCATGCTGCTGGTCGTACCAGGTCGGACACGGCGATTCGACCCTCTTGGTAGACCTTGTTGCTACACTTGCGGCTGGGGGGCGAAAGGGCCAACCCCCGTGACCGGAGCCGGCGACGACGAATCGGACATCTCGCGCATCCTGACGGCCAGCCTCGACGCGATCTCGGAGGGTGTCCAGATCATCGGGTTCGACTGGCGCTATCTGTATCTGAACGAGGCCGCCTGCCGGCACGGGCGCCGCACGCGACCGGAGCTGCTGGGGTCGACGATGAAAGACGCCTATCCCGGCATCGACGAGACGGCGATGTTTCGCGAGCTGGATGTGTGCATGCGCGATCGCGTCTCGCGCCGCCTGACCAGCGAGTTCAGCTACCCCGACGGTGCGCGCGCGCTGTTCGAGCTGCGCGTCGAGCCGTGTCCCCAGGGGATCTTCGTGCTGTCGGTCGACGTCACCGAGCACCGCCGCCTGGAGACGGAGCTGCGCCACGTCCAGAAGATGGACGCGATCGGCAAGCTGGCGGGCGGCGTGGCGCACGACTTCAACAACCTGCTGACGGCCATGCACGGGTTCACGACATTCGCCCTGGAGGCCGTCGGTCCGACGCACCCGGCTTCGCCCGACCTGAAAGAGGTGCTGGCGGCCGTCGAACGGGCAGCCGGCTTGACCCGCCAGCTGCTGGCCTTTGCGCGCAACCAGGCGGTGACCCCCAGGGTCGTCGACGTGAACGCCGTGGTCGGCTCGATGGATCGCCTGCTGCGCCGGCTATTGGGCGAGGACGTCGAGATCGTCACCCAGCTCATGGACGAGGCCTGGCCGACGGTCATCGATCCAGGGGCGTTCGAGCAGGTGTTGGTCAACCTGGCGGTGAACGCGCGCGACGCGATGCCGGACGGCGGCTGCCTGACGATCGAGACGCTGAACGCGACGGTCGACGAGCCGTTTGGAAATGCGCACGGGGGCGACATGGTGGTGGGTGATTACGTGGTCATCGCCGTCAGCGACGACGGGATCGGGATCGACCGCGCCACCCAGGAGCACATCTTCGATCCCTTCTTCACGACGAAGCCGCCCGGCCACGGGACGGGCCTGGGGCTGTCGACCTGCTACGGGATTGTCCGGCAGGCGGGCGGCCACATCTGGGTCTACAGCGAGGCGGGGCAGGGCTCGACCTTCAAGATCTACCTGCCGCGTAGCGGCGCCCGCCCGGTGGTCCCGAAGCCCGCCCCCAAGCTCATCCTGCGCGGGGGACGGGAGACGGTCCTGCTGGTCGAAGACGACGCGCAGGTGCGCACCGTCATCGCGCGGGCGCTTGTGGCGGCGGGCTACCAGGTCCTGACGGCCCGCGACCCGCCGGAGGCGATGCGCGTTTCGGGTGAGATCGACCTCCTGGTCACCGATATGACCATGCCCGGGGGCAGCGGCCCGGACCTTGCGCACCAGCTGGGCGCGCGGCTCCCTCGCCTTTTGACGCTCTACATCTCGGGTTACACCCGGACGACGGTCACCCGACGCGGAGCGTTGTCGGCCGGCGCCGCGATGCTGGCCAAGCCGTTCACGGCCCAGGTCCTTGTCCAGAAGGTGCGCGAGGTTCTGGATGCAGGTCGGCCGCTTGCTACCTGACTCGGCCGTGCCGATAGCCCCTGTCCAGGAAAGAACTATTGCGCGGCGGGGGGTTGCGGAGCGGATGGGGATGTACAACTAAGAAGACACCCGAGCGCGGCAGCCCCGTCGAGCTTTGGCCTACGTGGAATGGACGCCGCCGAGAAAAAGGACAACCCTAGAAGCCGGGATACGTCCTTGCCTCGTTCTCCAAAAGCGTCCGGCCGGTCGCCGGGGTCCGCAGAGCCACCTTCCGCTCCGCGCGAACCCAGTCGGGTCGTTTCGCTGCTGCGCGAGAGTGACGATCGCTTCCGCGTCCTCGTAGACAGCATTCGCGACTATGCGATTTTCATGCTCGACACGACGGGGCGGGTCGAGACGTGGAACACCGGCGCCGAGCTGGTGAAGGGCTACAAGCGGGCCGAGATCCTGGGCCAGCACATCGACGTCTTCTACACCCAGGAAGACCGCGACCGCGGCGTGCCCGCGATGCTGCTGGCGGAGACGGAGCGCGAAGGACGCGTCCAGCACGAGGGGTGGCGCGTCCGTAAGGACGGAACGCGGTTCTGGGCCGAGGTCGTGATCACCGCGTTGCGCACCGACGACGGGAACCTGATCGGCTACGCGAAGGTGACGCGCGATCTGACCGAGCGGCGGCGGCTCGAGGACGAGCGGCTGCGGCGCGCGCGCGCGGACGAGCGCTTCCGCGTCATCGTCGACAGCGTCAAGGACTACGCGATCTTCATGCTCAGCCCGACGGGGCACATCGAGACCTGGAACCGCGGCGCCGAGCTCATCAAGGGGTATCAGGCCAGCGAGATCATCGGCAAGCGCATCGACGTCTTCTACCCTCCGGCGGATCGCGAACGGGGCAAACCGGACTACCTGCTGGGCCTGGCGGTCCGCGACGGGCGCGTCGAGGACGAGGGCTGGCGCGTGAAGAAGGACGGCACCTTGTTCTGGGCCGACGTGGTCATCACCGCGCTGCGCTCGGATGAGGGGGCCCTCCTCGGATTCACGAAGGTCACGCGGGACCTGACCCTGCGGCGCGCGGCAGAGGAAGACCTGAGGCGCAGCGAGGAGCGCTTCCGGCTGCTGATCGATTCGGTCGAGGACTACGCGATCTTCATGCTGGATCCGCAAGGTCGCGTGGCGACCTGGAACGTCGCCGCCGAACGGATCAACGGCTACCCATCCAGCGATATCCTCGGCCAGCACTTCTCCGTGTTCCGGCTGCCCGAGGACGCGGCTGCCGGGCGTTGCGAGGTGGAGCTCGAGGTCGCGACGCGGACCGGCCGGTTCGAAGAAGAGGGCTGGCGCGTCCGCAAGGACGGCACGCGATTCTGGGCGAACGTCATCATCACGGCCATTCACGACAAGACGGGCGAGTTGCTGGGGTTCGCGAAGGTGATCCGTGACCTGACCGAGCGCCGCCGCCTGGACGACGAGCGACTGCAGCGCGTTCGGGCCGAGGAAGCGCTGCGGATCCGGGATGAGTTCCTGTCCATCGCGTCGCACGAGCTGAAGACGCCGCTGACCTCGTTGCAGATCGAGCTCTACTCGTTGCGGGAGCGAATCCAGGGGCGCGAGGCGGAAGACTGGCTTTCCAGGAAGCTCGATCGGGCCGCGCGTAACGCCGACCGGCTGTCGGGCTTGATCGACACGCTGCTGGATGTGGCGCGCATCGCGACCGGCCGGCTGACGCTGAAGCCCGAGCGCTTCGACCTGACTGAATCCGTTCGCCTGGTGATCGACGGTATGAAGGGGACCGCCACACGTGCCGGCTGTGAGCTGGTGTTCGACACGGCGAACGCGCCGGCGGTCACGGGCAGCTGGGACCGGCTGCGCGTCGAGCAGGTCGTGATGAACCTGCTGTCGAACGCCATCAAGTACGGCGCGGGGCAACCGGTGGTCGTGAGCCTGGCCGTTCAGGACCGCGAGGCCGTCCTGCTGGTGACCGACCACGGCCCGGGGGTGGCCGACAAGGACGTCGGCCGCATATTCGAGCGGTTCGAGCGTGCGTCGCCCATGCGCCACTATGGCGGCCTGGGCCTGGGGCTCTACGTGTCGCGCGAAATCGTTCGCGGCGAGCACGGAACCATCAGCGTGCGCAATCTTCCCGCAGGGGGAGCGTGCTTCGAAGTCCGCCTGCCGATCGAAACCGGGGGCGAGCCGGCGGGCGAGGGGGCCGCGCCGCGGACCTGACGGTGGTTGGAGGTCAGACGTGGAGTCCGCAGCACTTGCACCAAGCGTCCCCGAGCGGGACGGGGCCGAGGAACTGAAGGCGCTCCACATTCTTTACGAAGCGAGCCGCGCGCTGGCGGTGTGCGCGGACGTCGAAGAGGTGTTGAAGCGGGTGCTGCACGCAACTTTGGCCCTGCTGCATGCCGAAAAGGGCTTCGTGGAGATGATGGATCGCGCCGAGGGGCGGCTGCGCGTGGTCGAGCAGCGAGGGTACCCGGCCTCCGCGGCCGGCCGGTTGCGCCTGTTGCGCGCCGGGGGCGGGCTGAAGGGGCCCGGGCCACACGCCCGAACCGTCGTCGAGGACGCCACCAGCGACCCGACCTTCGCCGGCGAGCGCGCGTTCGTGCGCGAGGCGGGGGTGCGCGGGTTGTGCTCGACGCCCATCTACAGCCGCGATCTCGAGCTGATCGGCGTCGTCTCGACGCAATACGCGGAGCCACGGCCCCCGCGCGAGACCGACCTCGCCTTTCTGGATTCCCTGCTGGACCACGCTGCCCGCTTCGTCGAGCGGCTGTGGTCCGAGCAAGCCTGGCGGGAGAAGGAGCGTCAGACCGACGCGCTGCTCGCCCGCCTGGATCCCACCCTCCACGGTGGGGTCTCGCCGGGCGGCAAGAGCGTCCGGCGGGTGTTGGTCGTGGACGACAACGAGGATGCGGCGAACATGTTGGGAGAATTGTTGGAGGACGCGGGGCACGAGGTTCGCACGGCTTATACGGGCATCGAGGCATTGCGCACGGCGGAGACGTTCCGGCCGGACGTCGTGCTGCTGGACATCGGATTGCCGGACATGGACGGCTACGAGGTCGCGCGCCGGCTTCGCACGGGGCGGGCGCGGGCGGCCAAGATCGCGGCGCTGACCGGCTGGGCTCAGCCGCGCGAGGCGCATCGGTCCGAGGCCGCCGGGATCGACGTTCACCTGGTCAAGCCGGCCAGCCTGCAGGCGATTGAAGACGTCATCGATTCGGTCGAGCCACGCGAACCCGAGGACCCGTTCGGGCTCGAGGATCCGCTGAAGGTGGAGGCCGACCAGCGGCGAAAGCGCCCTTCGGCGCCGCGCCGGGTGCTGGTCGTCGATGACGACGACGACATCCGCGAAAGCCTGATGGACTTCCTCGAGGAGCACGGGTTCGAACCGCTGGGTGCGCGCGACGGCGTCGACGCGTTCGACAAGCTGGGGTCGGCCGACCCGCAGCCCTGCCTGATCATCCTGGACCTGATGATGCCGAAGATGGACGGCCGCACGTTCAGGCACAAACAACTCGAGCGGGCGTCGGTGGCCGAGATCCCGGTGGTCGTCATCTCGGCGTACCGGGACGTCGAGCAAAACGCGCGTGACCTGAACGCCGTCAACTGGCTGCCCAAGCCGCTGAACCTGCCGGCGCTGCTGCAGGTCGTCCGCGAAGCCTGCGCCGACGCCTGACAGGCCGCGGCGACGTGAGAACCGCCGCCGCCGGTGTTAGAGTTGCCGGCCATGACAACTCCGCAACGCGTCTGCCTGGTCGTGCTGGACGGCTTCGGGGAGCGCGCCGAGCAAAAAGGTAACGCGATCCGCCTGGCCAAGACGCCGGCGTTCGATCGCATCTACAAGACCTCCCCCTGGACTCTCATCGGGGCGTCCGAAAACGACGTCGGGCTGCCGAAGGGGCAGATGGGGAACAGCGAGGTCGGCCACCTGAACCTCGGGGCCGGCCGCGTCGTCTACCAGGACATCGTTCGCATCGACAAGGCGATCGAGACCGGCACGTTCTACGAGAACCCGGTGGTGGTGAAGCTGGTCGACGCCGCCAAGGCGAGCGGCGGGACGCTGCACCTCTTCGGCCTGACCAGCCCCGGCAACGTTCACGCGGCGCTGGAGCACGCCTACGCCGTCTGCGAGCTGGCGAAGCGCCGCGGGCTGACCAAGGTGGTCTGGCACGCGTTCCTCGACGGGCGCGACACGCCGCCGCGTTCGGCCGCCGGTTACCTGCGCCAGGTCGGCGAAAAGCTGAAGTCGATCGGCGTCGGCGAGGTGGTCTCCGCCGTCGGCCGCTACTACGCCATGGACCGCGACAAGCGCTGGGACCGGCTGGAGGTGGCGTGGAAGATGCTGACCCGCGGCGAAGGGCAGCTGGTCGACGACCTGGCCGCCGCTGTCGAGCGCGGGTACGAGGGCGGCGGCGCGGACGGCAAGGGGCTCACCGACGAGTTCGTGACGCCGCTCTTGCGCAAGGGCGCGGACGGTAAGGCGCGCGCGATCATCAAGGACGGCGACGCCTGCTTCTTCTTCAACTTCCGCTCGGACCGCGCGCGGCAGCTGACGCTGGCGCTGCACGCGGGCGACGACGAGTTCCCTTACTTCGATCGCGGGCCGCGGCCCAAGCTGGCGGGCTTCGCCACGATGACCCAGTACGACTCCAAGGTCCCGGTCCCGGTCGCGTTCCCGCCCCAGAGCTTGCAGATGATCCTGGGCGAGGTCCTGTCCAAGCACGGCATTTCGCAGCTGCGCACGGCCGAGACCGAGAAGTACGCGCACGTCACCTACTTCTTCAACGGCGGCATCGAGCAGGCGTTCGCGGGCGAGGAGCGGCGGCTGGTGCCGTCCAACCGCGAGGTCGCCACCTACGACCTGGCGCCCGAGATGTCGGCGGCGCCCGTCACCGACGTGGTGGTCGACGCGCTGAAGCACGGCGGACCGACGTTCATCCTGGTCAACTACGCGAACCCGGACATGGTCGGCCACACGGGCAAGCTGGACCCCGCCGTGCACGCCATCGAGGCGGTCGACAAGGCGCTGGGGCGCATCGTCGAGGCCGCGGCGGGCGACAACGTCACGGTCTTCATCACCGCCGACCACGGCAACTGCGAGACGATGATCGACCCGCAGACCGGGCAGCCGCACACCGCGCACACGATGAACCTGGTGCCGTTCATCGCGGTCGGCGCGCACGCGGCCGGCCGCAAGTTCCGGCAAGCCGGCCGCCTGGCGGACGTCGCGCCGACCATCCTCGAGGAGATGGGGCTCCCGCAGCCGCCCGAGATGGACGGCCAGAGCCTGTATGCGAGCAAGGAGAAATGAGCATCGGCAAGCGCCTGATCGACCTCGCGCGGTCCGAGCTGAACTCCCTGCTCGACAAGGCGGCACGCACGGACGATGACGACGACCGGCGCAGCGGCCGGGTTTCCGGCGACGTCGGTTCGATGTCGGACGAGGAGCTGCAGGCGGAGATCGAGCGGCGGCGTCAGGCGCGCGAAGAGGTCGAGCGCGTCACCTCGCGCGGGCGTTCGCCGGCCGGCGCGCCCCGGCCAGAGCGGACGTCTCGCGAGTCCTTCCGCGAGCACGCTGCCCCGCCGCGCCGAACGGCAGCCGGCGACGAGGCGCTCCGGCGCGCCTACGCCGCGCTGGAGGTTCCCCCCGGCTCGGATTTCGAGTCCGTCAAACGGTCCTACCGGCGCCTCATGCGCAAGTACCACCCCGATCTCAACGCCGGCTCCGCCGAGAAGCAGAAGGCCGCCACCGACCTGGCGCAGCGCCTGACCGAGGCTTACAAGACGCTGGAAAAGCACCTGCGCAGGTAGCGGCCGGATTGACTACCGCCGCCGAGACGACCGCGCCTTCGCCACCGTTGATGGGTCTCCTGCCGCCGGCGGGGGCGGGCCCCGACGAGATCCTCACGCGCTTCGTCACGTACGCGACCGGGTCGGGGCTGACGCTGTACCCGGCGCAGGAAGAGGCGCTGCTGGAGCTCATGGCCGGCAAGCACGTCGTGCTGAACACGCCGACCGGGTCGGGTAAGTCGCTGGTCGCGGCGGCGCTGCACTTCAAGGGGCTGGCCGAGGGAAAGACGTCCGTCTACACGTCACCGGTCAAGGCCCTGGTCAGCGAAAAGTTCTTCGACCTGTGCCGCCTCTTCGGGGCCGAGCGGGTCGGCATGCTGACGGGGGACGCCGGCATCAACCGGAACGCCCCCATCATCTGCTGCACCGCCGAGATCCTGTCGAACATGGCGCTGCGTGACTCGGCCACGGCCGATTACGTCGTCATGGATGAATTTCACTATTACGGCGACCGCGAGCGCGGGATGGCGTGGCAGGTGCCGCTGCTCTGCATGCCGCAAACGACCTTCCTGCTCATGTCCGCGACGCTGGGCGACGTGGCGACGGTCGCCGAAGGGCTGGTCGACCTCACGGGGCGCGAGGTCGCGACGGTGCGCGGGCGCGAGCGCCCGGTCCCCCTGGATTTCGAGTACCGCGAGACGCCGCTGCACGAGACGATCGCCGAGTTGGTCACGCAGGGGCGCGCGCCGATCTACCTCGTGAACTTCACGCAGCGGGCTGCCGCCGAGGAGGCCCAGAACCTGATGAGCGTCGACGTCTGCTCGAAAGCAGAGAAGGACGCGATCCGGGCCGCGCTGGACGGGATGGACTTCGATACGCCGTACGGCAAGGAGATCCAGCGGTTCGTCCGGCACGGCATCGGCCTGCACCACGCCGGCTTGCTTCCGAAGTACCGGCTGATGGTCGAGCGGCTGGCCCAGCAGGGACTGCTGAAGGTCGTCAGCGGGACCGACACGCTGGGCGTCGGCGTCAACATCCCGATCCGCACGGTGCTGTTCACCCAGCTCTGCAAGTACGACGGCGAAAAGACCGCCATCCTGGGCGTGCGCGAGTTCCTGCAGATCGCCGGACGTGCCGGGCGCAAGGGGTTCGACGTGCGCGGCTTCGTCGTCGCGCAGGCGCCGGCGCACGTCGTCGAGAACAAGCGCCTGGCCGTGAAGAAAGCCGCCGGCAAGAAGGTGGTCATGCAAAAGCCACCCACGCGCGGGTTCGTGCACTGGGACCGCGGCACCTTCGACCGGCTGGTCAACGGAACGCCCGAGCCGCTGGTCTCGCGCTTCGAGGTCACCCACGGCGTGCTGCTCAACTGCCTGCAGTCGCGGTCGCCCAAGGGCGGCTACCGGCGCCTCGTGCAGATCATCGGGCGCTCCCACGGCGGCCCGCGCGACAAGCGGGCCGAGCGGCGGCGCGCGGCCGAATACTTTCGGACGTTGCGGCGCGCCAAGCTGGTCGATGTCGTGACCACGGAACACGCCCGCGGACCCGTCGTCGAAGTGAGCCCGGAGCTGCAGCGCGACTTCTCGCTGAACCAGACGCTGTCGCTCTATCTGCTGGAGGCGCTGTCGGTGCTGGATCGGGACGCGCCGACCTACGCGCTCGACGTGCTGACGCTGGTCGAGGCCATCGTCGAGGACCCGGACCCCGTCTTGCGGCGCCAGCTGGATCTTCTGAAGGACGAGAAGATGGCGCAGATGAAGGCCGACGGCGTCGAGTACGAGCAGCGCATCGCCGAGCTGGAGGCGCTGGAATGGCCCAAGCCGAACCGCGACTTCATCTACGCGACGTTCGACGATTTCGCCGCGCGCCACCCGTGGGTCGGCCACCAGAACGTCCGCCCCAAGTCGGTGGCCCGCGCGATGTACGAGACGTGCGCCGCGTTCAATCAATACGTTCGCGACCTGGGCATCGAACGCAGCGAGGGGGTCCTGCTGCGGTATCTGTCGCAAGTCTGGAAGACGCTTGAACAAACGGTGCCACTGGCCGCGCGCACCGAAGAGATGCTGGACGTGCTCGCCTACCTCGGCACGCTGTTGCGCGACGTCGACTCCAGCCTGCTCGACGAGTGGGAGTCGCTGGCGGACCCGACGCGCCGGCGCACGCGGCCCGCGCGCGACACGACGGTGACCATCGACCCCGCGGCAGAGCGGCGCTCCGCGGTGGCCGTCATTCGCGCCGAGCTCCACAAGCTGGCGGCCGCGCTTTCGCGGCGCGACCACGCGGCCGCTGCCCGCCTGGTGGGGCCCGGCGACGGCGAGCCCTGGACGCCCGAGCGGCTCGCCGCCGCGATGGCGCCGTTCTGGGCGGAGCACAAGGTCCTGCTGGTGACGCCCGAGGCACGGCGACCCGACCGCACCCAGCTCGACGAGATCGAGCCGCGTCAGTTCCGGGCCCAGCAGACGCTCGTCGACGCTGACGGCGACGAGGACTGGTCGGTCGACTGCCGCGTGGACCTGGATCGCCCGCGCGGCGACGGCGAACCGCTGCTGCAGCTGGTCCGGATCGGGATCTGACGCTCAGCTCAGGGAAGGATCATGACCGGCGCGCCGGGGCGCAGGTCGGCGGGCGCATCCACGATCACGCGGTCGCCGACGCGCAGTCCGTCGCTGACCAGGGCGTCGTCGCCGAGCTCCGCCAGGGTCACGTCGCGCGATTCGCTCGTGCCGTCGCGGCCGGCGATCCAGACCGACCGGCGATCTCCGTCCCCGACGAGAGCGCCCGCGGGCACCGGGAACACGCTGTCGAACCGCCGGCGGGCCAGCCGCAGCGGCTGGCCGGACACCAGACCGACGTCTCCGGGCAGCGCCACTTCCACGGGGTCCGTCGCAGCGGCGCGCGCGGGCATCCGCTCGCAGTCGACGAACCGGGGCCCGACTTGCGCCTCCAGCGGGCTCGAATCGACGGCGGTGACGGGCTGTCCCTGGCGGCGGACCGGCTCGTTCGAGGCGCGCGGCGCGAGCCCGATGACCTCGACGCGGCAGAAGTCGAGCCCCGCGAACGCGCCGCGGTCCGCGGGCTCCAGCTGGAAAGCCCCGCGCAAGAGGCGGCTCTTGATCTTGGCGACGGCGGCGCCGGGCGCCACGGCGGCGCCCACCTTGGCCATCGTCTCGACGATCTCGCCCGGCTCCGACGCGACCACCGTATAGCGGGCCAGTGCCGCCTGCGCCTCGGCGACCAGGCGTTCCTTCTCGGCGAGCATGACGGTCGCGTGGTGCGCGGCGGCGGTGTTGCCCGCGGCCTGCATCGCGTCGCGCACCTGCTTGTAGAACCCGACGCGCGAGCGGTGGTGCTCCAGCGCGGTTTCGATCGGCGCCGCCGCCTGCAGCTTGCCGATCACCTCACCAGCCGCGACCTCCGTCCCCGACGGCAGCAGCTCGACCAGGCGCCCGCCCGTGGTGAATGACAGCGCCAGCATCTCGGCGGCCGTCACCTGTCCGGACCGCTCGAACCAGCGGTAGACAGCCGCCGGCGCCGGCGTGAAAACGTGAACGTGGGTGGCCTGCGGCGCCGGGGCGCGATGCTGGTTCTTCCAGTACCAAAGCCCCGCCGCGGCCGCGCCGGCCACCAGCACAAGCCCGATCACCAGCGGCGCCCGAGAGCGGCGCGGCGGTTCCTCACCTTTGGGCGCCTCACCGGTGAAGGCCGCCATCACGACCGCGTCGGGCGCCGGCGGCTGGCGCCGCTCGGGCACGCCGGGCGGGGGCGGGGCCACCGTCGGCACGGGCACCGGCGGCAGCTTGACCTCCTTGGTCACCTCCGCGGTGCTCGGTGCCGTGCTTTTTTCAGGCGCGTCGTCGAGCGCCAGCGCCCAGGCGGGCGTCGTCCGCGAATCCCTTGCCGCGTGGTCGTGATCGTTCGGCGGGAGCACGACCACCCGTTCGATCGTCGGCGGCTCGACGGCCGGCCTGGGCGGGCCGTCATCGAAGTCGTCCAGCGAGACTGGAACCGTCGGCTCGCCGCCCGCGTGTCGTTCCGGCACGGCCTGTTCGTACGAGGCCGGCGGCGCGACGGCTGCCGGCAGCGGCGTTCGCTCGGGCAGCGGCGTTCGCTCCGGCATGGGCGTCAGCGCCTCGGCGCCCAGCATCGCGGCGTCGGGGACGAACTGCGCCGTCTGCGCGCTCTGCGCCGTCATCCACTCGTCGGCGGGATTTTCTCCAGACTCCTCCGCCGCCACTTTCGGCAGGGACACCTCCAGCGTCGCGGCTGCGTCCCCCTCCAGAAATCCCAGCTCACGCAGCCGCGTGGCGAATTCGTTCACACCGTCGGCTGTCAGGTCGGTGCCGAAGGCTTGCGACGCCCAGCTGACGACGCCGGTCACCGGCTGCCCGTTCAACTGCAGGGCGAGCTGGTATTCGAAGTCGTAGAACCGAAAGCTGGTCCCGGTGCGGGGATCGCTCACGTCCACGCACGGGACGCCGTCCGCCTCGACGGGGGACGTGGCCAGGTCCTGCCGGAAGCGGGGGCTGGCATCACTCATTCGCGGTCCGAGCTTACAGGCCCCCTTCGGCCGCGAGCAACATATAGTGCCGGCCCCCGCCGCGATGCGCGACACCCCCCCGACGAACCCCGCCTTTGTTTACCGTGCCGGCATCCGGATGGCGGGCACCGTCGTGACGTGCGACGGCTCGGCCGCCTCGGATCTGCTGTTCCTGTCGCACGCCCCGGTCCTGTCCGCCCACCGCCGCGGGGGGCTGCCGCGCCTGGGAAGCGGCCGGCGCCGCCAGCTGCTGTCCACCGACGCCACGCTGACCTTGCTGGGCCCGGTCGGCGCGCGGCTGCGCCCGCACGCGCTGATCGCCGCCCCTGGCCGCCCGTTTGCGCTGGGCGACCTCCGGCTGGAGCTGTTTTCGTCCGACCACCTGCCGGGCGCGGCGTCGCTGCTGTGCGAGCAGGCGGGGCGCCGGCTGGTTTACGCCGGGCCCACCGGCGACGGCGCCGACCTGCGGACGGCCGACGCGGTCTGCGTCGACGCGCGCTGGGCGGCCGCGGATCTGGAGTTGCCGGACGGTGCCGCCGCCCGCGTGGCGCTGGTCGACGCCTGCCGGCAGACCGAGGGGGGCGCCGCGCCGGTGCTGCTGGTCGATCCGCCGGGCCTGGCGCCGGTGGTCGCGCAGGCGCTGGCCGAAGCCGGCCTGCCGACCCGCACGCATCGCAAGATCCTGGAAGCCTTCGGCGTCTACCGGCAGGCACTGGGCGTGGCCCGTCCCACCGCGGTCGTGCAGCGGTTCTCGGGGCGACTTTCGCCGCCCGAGGTGCTGCTGTGGCCGGCTGGCGCGCCCGTCCCCGCCCAGGCCCTGAAGTCCGGGCCGCGGCTCACGCTGCTGGTCGGCCCTCACGCGACGCGGGAGTCGGCGCGCCGGCGCACGGGCGCGGCCGGCGGCGTGGCGTTTCCGTTCGGGGCGGACGCCCGCCGGCTGATGCAGTACGTGGCGGCGACCGGCGCCTCCCAGGTGGCCCTGGTGGGGGCTCCGGACGACCACCTGGCTGGCCTCCTGACCGCCCGCGGGGTGGAGGTTTACCGGTTGGGTCCGCCGCGCCAGATGCCGCTCTTCGGGTGACCCCCGGCGAAACCCGGGCGTTCACGTTGTCTCTTGGCGTTCTATGGAGTTAAATTTCCCAGGTGTTCAACCTCGGAATGGGCGAGATCACCGTGATCTTGCTGCTGGCCCTGATCGTCCTGGGGCCCTCGAAGCTGCCGGACCTGGCGGCCGGGCTGGGCAAGCTGATCAAAGACATCCGTAAAGCCACGTCGGATGTGAAGAACGAGATCATCCTGGACGACTCGTTTCGCAAGCCGTTCGAGGAGCTCCGGGACGCCGTGACGCTCCCCCCCGAAGAGCTCAAGCGTCGCGACCAGATCCGCAAGAACATGGAAGAGGCGCGGAAGCGGGCCGACGAAGAAGAGGCCGCCCGCGCCGCTGCGGCAGCCGCTCTCATGACGCCGGCCGACGGCGAAGGCGCCGCGGCGCTGTCCGAGGCGCCCGCCGACGAGCCCGTCGCCACGCCCGCCGCCGGTCCGCCTGGCGCCGAACCCGCCGCTGTCGTGCCGCCCGTGGCCGCGCCGGCCGGAACAGTGGCTCGGGCGGGCGCTGTCGATGCCGTGCCCGCGCCGGTTGCGAGCGAGGCGCACGCCGTCCCCGCGCCGCCGGTCACCGGTGGCCCCCGGGTCGTTCCGCCCACGTCCAGCCTGGACGGGGAGCGCGCGAACGTGACCCAGGCGCTGTCCGAGGCGGACCTGCTGGCCAGCGTGCCCCAACCGCCGCGCCGGCCCACGCCGCCCCCGTTGCCGGGCCTGAGCCGGCCGCCCGCCGGCAGGCTGGCCGCGTCGCGCCCCACGCCGGCCGCGCCGATCCGGACCGCGGGTCCGAACGCGACCCAGGTGCTGTCAGAGAACGACCTGCTTCCGCCCGGCGGCAACGCCGGAGCCGCCGGGAATCCCCCGCCGCCCGTTCCCGACCCCAAGAAGACCTAGCCCCGACCGCCGTGGCTCGCATGCCACGGCCCTGACCCGCCTCGCGCAGGAGACCCCACCTGACCACCACCGACGATCCGGATCGCGCCGCCGTCGACAGCGCTCGAATGTCGTTCGTCGAGCATCTGTCGGAGCTGCGCCTGCGGCTGCGCAACGCCGCCGTGGTCTTCCTGCTCGCCATCGGCGTGTCGTTCTACTTCGTCAAGACGTACTTCGACTTCTTGACGCGACCGGCGCGCGCCGCGTGGATGACCGCGCTTTCGGGACAGGAGCCGGTGTTCCGGTTCGCCAGCCCCACCGAGCCGTTCTGGGTCTACACGAAGCTGGCCCTCTACGGCGCGCTGCTCGTCGCGAGCCCGTTCATCTTCTGGGAGCTGTGGCGGTTCGTCGCGCCCGGCCTCTACAAGAAAGAAAAGCGCATGGCGCTGGTCGTCACCTTGGCGACGGCGGCCTGTTTTCTGGGCGGCGCGCTGTTCGGATACGCCGTGCTTTGCAAGCCGGCGCTGACGTACATGCTGTCGTTCGCCGAGATCTTCCCGGGCAACCTGCACTTCAAGATCGAGCCCGCGGTCATGATGGACGAAGTCGTCGGCTTCATGCTGGCGATGCTCCTCGGCACCGGCGTCGCGTTCGAGCTGCCCGTGCTGCTGGCCGTCCTCGGCTGGCTGGGCCTGGTCAGCGCCAAGGCGCTCTGGAAGTTCGACAAGTACGCGCTGATTCTGTCGTTCCTCGTCGGCGGCGTGCTGACACCCGGTCCCGACATCCTGTCGCAGGTGCTGATGGCGACGCCGCTCTTCCTTCTGTTCAACCTCTCGATCCTGCTCGTGTGGTTGATCGAGCGCGCCGCACGCAAGCGGCTCGCCGAGCTCGCCAAGCAGACCGGGGCCGATCTCGTTCCCACCGACTCTCAGTAGAGGTACAGCGACAGATCGAAAAATTTGACGGCAGGGACTCACCAGTGAAGATGAAACAGGTGATCCATGCTGGGCGAATTTTCTGAGGGTCGTGCACGCGCGCTGCCGAAGGGCTTCGTGCTGGTTTCCGCCGGGCCGCGGCGTGGGACCGTCGCGGGGTTGCAGCGGCGCCTGAGGGCGCGCGACGCGGTGCCGGCCTCCGGACAGATCGTTTTTCGCGTCAGCAATCAGACGCTGCGCTGAGGGACGACGAAGGTGTTTCGCCTCCTCAAGCTCGGTATCGGCCTCTTTGGCCTGGTCCTGTTCGCCTGGTTCGGGCTGACCGTGAAGCTCGGCTCGCAGACGCTGTTCCAGCACCTGCACGCCATCGGGGAGAGCAAGGAATCGCAGGACCTGATGGACGGCACGAAGCGCGCGGCGGGACCGCTGGTCGACGACGTGCGCCGGCGCATCGGCGGCAGCCAGCTGGCCGCTTCGCATCCGGACGCCGGGCCGCCCGAAGAGCACGTCTCCCACGCCGACCGTCAAGCGCTGCACCGTCTGATCCGCCGCGTCGACAGGTGATGGGTTAGGCTTCAGCGCTCATGCGCTGGGCCCCCGCCGCTGTCATCGCCTGCTGGTTCGCCGCGGTCCCCGCCTGGGGCCGCGAGCCGGTGCTGTGGACGCCCGCGTCGCATCAGCCGCGGATCGCGACCGGCCTGGCCGAGCTGGCCGAGCGCGCGCGGGCCGCCGTCGTGCACGTGCGCGGTGAGCTGTCCGAACCGAACGGCGGCGAGGGCGAGGCTGAATCCGGCCGCACGTCCATCGGGACCGGTTTCATCATCAACAAGGACGGCTACATCCTGACGAACGAGCACGTCGTGCGCGGCGTCGTCGATCTGCGCGTGCGGCTGTTCGATGGGCGCGAGCTGCCCGCCTGCGTGGCAGGCGCCGACCTGGCCACCGACATCGCGCTGTTGAAGGTGCAGTCGAAGCGCCCGCTGCCCGTGCTGGCGCTGGGCGATTCCAGCGCCGTTCGCGTCGGCGAGCCCGTGATCGCGATCGGCAATCCGTACGGGTTCAATCCCAGCGTCACGGCGGGGATCGTCTCCGCGAAAGAGCGGGTGGTCGACCGCTCGACGCTGCACGAGGCGGGCTCGGACGACCTCTACTCGTTCTTCATCCAGACCGACGCGTCGATCAACCTCGGCAATTCGGGTGGGCCGCTCATCGACGCGTCGGGCGCCGTCATCGGCATCAGCGCGGCTTTCTGGGCGGGGCACCCGCTGCAGCCGGCGCAGGGGATCGGGTTCGCGATCCCCGTCAACATGGCCAAGGCGCTGCTGCCGCGCATGATCGAGACCGGCGTCGCCCGCCGCGCCTACCTGGGCGTCGACGCCCAGCCGATCGACCCGGCGCTGGAGGCGGCGCTGAACCTGAGCTCCGGCCGCGGCGCGCTGATCGCCAGCATCGAAAAGGGCTCGCCCGCCGAGGCAGCGGGGCTGGAGCCCGGCGACGTAGTCGTCAACTGGAACGGGTGGGACGTCGCCACCAGCGAGGACTTCAAGATCGACGCGCAGCTGAGCACGCCCGGAATGCGCACCAAGATCGCCGTCCTGCGCGACGGCAAGCGCATCTCGCGCGAGGTCGTCCCGCGCGCCGCGCCCGTGCGCGACATCGCGCCGCCGCACCCCTCCAGCTGCTCGCGAACGCCCGAGCCACTGATGGCCAACGTCGACGATTTCGACGTCGAGCCGACGCCCGCGCGGGCCTCACGCGCGCCCGCCGGACGCAGCGTGACGGTCACGCGCGTGACCGACCACAGCGCGGCGGCGCAGGCCGGCTTGCGCGTGGGCGACGTCGTGTTGCGCGTCGGCAAGACCGCCGTCTGGACGCCGGCGGATGTCGTCGAGGCGCTGAAGGGGTACAAACTGGGTGACCCCGTGCCCATGCTGGTCCGGCGGTCGGGGTTCGATTTCTGGATGGCCTTTACGCGGCGGTGAACGTGAGTCTCGACGAAAAACGATACCGGGAGCTTCTGGATGACACCTTCGCGCGCGTCGATCGCGCCTTCGAAAACGTCGATCCCGACGTGGCGGAGGTCTCGCTGTCGCAGGGCGCACTGACGCTCACGTTCTTCGAGAAGCAGCGGCTCATGCTGACGCCCCAACCGTCACCACGCCAGCTGTGGGTCGCGTTCCGCGATCGGGCCTGGCACTTCGACTGGAACGAAGAGCGCCGCGCCTGGCTGGACGACCGCGGCCAGAATGTGGACCTCCTGGATCTCGTCGAGCGCACGACCAAGGAGGTCGGCTCCGTCGACGTCCGCATCGCGCGACCGTGACGCGTTTTTCGTGCTACCACTTACGGCGATGGTGAAGCCGTCCAGCGACGCGAGCGGTTCCATCCCGACCGTGACGGCGGGAGCCCGCCGCCGCATCCTTCTGGTCGACGACAACGAAGACGCGGCTGAGCTGCTGTCGATGTTGCTGGCGGACGCGGGGCACACGGTCGAAATCGCGCACGACGCGGCCACCGCGCTGTCGCTGGCGCCCGGCCTGGCACCCGACGTGGCCCTGCTGGACATCGGTCTACCCGTGATGGACGGCTACCAGCTGGGCAGTGAGCTCCGGCGCCGGCTGGGCGCGCAGACGCCGGCGCTGGTGGCGCTGACCGGGTACGGGCAGGAAAAGGACCGGCAGCGCACGGCCGCGGCCGGGTTCGCCGCGCACCTCGTCAAGCCGATCGACCCGCAGCACCTGCTGACGCTGCTCGACAGCCTGGTCAGGCCGGCTGGCGACGCGGCAGGCACAGCCTGAAGGTCGTCCCCTCGGCTGTGGACGAGGTCGCCTCGACCCGTCCGCCGTGCGCGCTCGCGATCGCGCGCACGATGTATAGCCCCAGTCCCAGCCCGCGCCCTTCGTTCGAGCCACGCTCGAACGGTTGGAAGATGTACGGCAGCCGGTCGGCGGGAATCGGTTCGCCGCGGTTGTGAACGTGCACCTCGACGCCGTCGCCGGCGTCCTGGAGGCGCAGGCGCACCTCGCCCTCGCCGTGCGTGATGGCGTTGCGGACCAAGTTCGAGATCGCCTGGGCCAGCCGGTTCGCGTCCCACTCGCCACTGACGTCGCCGGTCGTCTCCACCCGGATGCGGTCTCCGCCGTCGAGGGCGTGACACTCCGCCACGACGTCCGCCGCCAGCCGGCCCAGATCGACGGTGCGGCGAACCACCGGGATCGGCCCCAGCCCGGCGCGCGCGTAGTCGGTCAGGTCGGTCACCATCTCGCTCATGCGCTTCACGGTGCGGGCGATTCGGTCGGTGACGGTGCGCGTCCGCTCGTCGAGGTCACCGCGCGACAGCAGCAGCGTGCCGGCCGCGATGCTGGCCAGCGGTGTCTGAAGGTCGTGCGCCAGCATGGCGATGTCCCGGTCGCGCGCGGCCAGCGCCTCGCCCCGGCGGTAAAGCGAGACCAGCGCGCGCACCTTTGCCCGCAGCAGCCCCGACGCGATCGGCTTGACGATGTAGTCGACCAGCGCCGTCCCTTGCAGCGATTCGATGTTGCGCGGGTCGAACTCGTACGCGGTCAGCAGGATGATCGGCGTCTCGCGCGCGAGGCGCATCGTCCGCAGCTTCTCGAGCACCTCGAAGCCGTCCATCTCGGGCATGACGACGTCCAGCAGGATGACGGCGAACGGCCGCTGCTCGGCCAGCTTCAGCGCCTGTGGACCCGAGGAGGCCTTCACCAGCTCGATGTCGAGCGTCTCGAAGATCGCTTCCAGCGCCAGCAGGTTGGCCGGGTGATCGTCGACGGCCAGGATCGAGGCCGGAGGCAGGGAGCTATCCTCGAGGCTGCTCATCGGTTGTTCCCTCTAGTGACGATCGCGAGCCCGCACAAGGGCTTGGAATGTTTGGATCGAACGTCCAGGAACGCCGTGACGCAGAACCGTCCTGGACGCCGTTGACTTAAAGGGAAGGCCCCCTAAGTTGTACAAAGTTCCATGGGCGTCACAGGTGAGGCAATCCCCGACCCGCAGACCAGGTTGGCGGACGAAGAGGATCCCGATAGATCGCCGCGTCCGGCGAACGATCCGCGCCGGCTGATGCTGGTCGAGGACGACTTCGCCCTGCGGGCCCATCTGGCCGAGCTCCTGATGCAAGAGGGGTACTACGTCGGCTGCGCTGCCGACGGCGTCGAGGCGGTCCGCCGGCTTCAGAACGAGCCGCTGCCGGACGCGATCCTGCTGGACATCGTGATGCCGCGCATGAACGGCATCGCCGTCCGCCAAGCGCAGCTCCAGTCAGCGACGTTGCGCGCCATCCCCACCATCGCAATCACGTCGCTGCAGGACCGGACGCCGATGGAGGACCTGGACTTCGCCGCTGTGTTCCGCAAGCCGGTCGACTTCGACCTGCTGATGCGAACGCTGACGCGCCTCTGCCCGACCGACTAGGTCGCGAGCTCTATCATCCGCATCATGGCGCGCGCAGCGGGCTCGCGCACCGCCTCGGGCACGGTGATCCGGTGGTCGGCGGGCTCGTCGCGCAGCGTGACGTAGACGCTCTCGAGGTCCGTCACCTTCATGTAGTGGCACAGGCGGCACGGCTTGTAGAACTGCTTTTCGGGGTGATCGAGCTCCAACCGGACGACCAGGCCGCACTCGGTCAGGATCGCGTAGCGGGTCTTTTCGGGGTGAGCCTCGACGTACTTCGCCATCTGCGACGTCGACATCACCTCGTCGGCGGCCCGCTGTAGCTCGGGGCGGACCTCGCCGTGCACGATGACCGTCGCAGCCGGGTCGTCGCGGCGGATGCGCGCGATGTCCTCGACGCTCATCTGATGGTGGACGTGGCAGGCGCCCTCCCAGGCGAAGACGTTGCCGCGCAGCCCTTGCTTCTCACCGTCGCGGATCAGCGGCTCGATCATCTCGGCGTACTCGCGCGGGTGAAACTTGTGCGGCTCGGGCGGCGGCAAGTAGGTCCGCTTGGTCTTGAGCGCGACCTGGTACGCCAGGTTCTGGTCGGGCACGAACAGGAGATCGGGCACGCCCAGGCGATCGGCGATGCGCGCGGCGTTCGAGCTGGTGCAGCACACGTCGGACAGCGCCTTCACCTCCGAGTACGTGTTGACATAGGTCATCGTCGCGAACTGGCGGCCGGCCGCCCGCAGGAAGTCCTGCCGCTCGGCGACGTCGTCGGCGTCGACGTCCGCCAGCGAGCAAAGCGCGTCCAGACGCGGCAGGTACACGGGCCGCTCCGGCGCCAGCGTGTAGCACCCCTCGGCCATGAAGCGGACGCCGCAGAACACGACCATGCGCGCCTGGTCCGGCGGTAGGTCGCGGGCTTTGACCGCCAGCTCGAAGCTGTCACCGACGAGGTCGGCGATGGCCTGAACCTCGGGCACCTGGTAGTTGTGCGCCGGGATGAAGGCCCGCTTGTCGTGCTTGAGGCGGCGGATCTCGTCCCACAGATATTCGACGCGGGCCGCGTCCCCTTCGGCGACCTGGCCACCCTTCACGAGCCGATCGACCAAACGGTCGAGCGCCACGAACGACATGCTTGATTCTTAGCGCGCTCGGCCGCCGTGGTCGAATGCCCCGTGATAGGTTCGCCGCGAATGCGGATGTTCGATCCTGACGTATGGCGCGAAGTGACCGGCGGGGAGGTCGCGAATCGCGTGCGACGTCTGGCCCGCGTGACGCCGCTGGTGCCCGCGCCGTCGCTGGGGCGGCGCACGGGCGCCGACGTGTGGCTCAAGCTGGAGAACCTGCAGCGAACCGGCAGCTTCAAGCTGCGCGGCGCCGCGGCGCGGCTTGCGGCGCTGGCGATTGCGGGCGGCAACCAGCGCGTCATCGCCGCGTCGGCGGGGAACCATGGCCTGGGCATCGCGCTGGCCGCGCGCACCTTCGGCGTCGAGGCGACGGTGCTGGTGTCGGAGCAAGCGCCCGAGTTCAAGCGCGCCGGCATCGCGGCGGCGGGCGCCAAGGTCGAGGTGGCCGGCGCGACCTACGACGAGGCCGAGGCCGAGGCCAAACGACGCGCGGCCGCCGACCCGAACGCGGTATTCGTGTCGGCTTTCGACGACGACCACGTGATCGCCGGCAACGGCGGCCTGATGGCGCGCGAGATCCTGGCGCAGCTTCCCGACGTGCAATGCATCGTCGTCCCCGTCGGCGGGGGCGGTCTGGCCGGCGGCATCGGCGTCGAGGTCGTGCCGCGCGGGATCAAGGTGCTGGGCGCCTCGCCCGAGTCGAACTGCGCGATGCGCCGCTCGCTCGACGACGGCCGCGCCTACACGACCTACGACGGCGGCCCGACGCTGGCCGAGGGGCTGGAGGGCGCCGTCAGCGAGCGGACCTACGCGATGGCCCGGGACTACTTCCCCGAGATCGCGCTGGTGACGGAGCTGCAGATCCGCGAGGCGATCGTCTACGCGTACCGCACGCTGGGGATCATCTGCGAGGCCTCCGCCGCGCCGGCGATCGCCGCATTGCTGGACGACGCCTCCGCGATCCGCGGCCGGCGGACGGTCATCGTCGTCAGCGGCGGGAACATCGAGCCCGACTTGCTGGATCAGCTGCTGTCGGGCACCGCCGTCTCATAACTTCTTGGCTTCGGCGGCGCCGGCGGCTTTGGCGCGGGCCAGGGCGGCCGTTCGCAGCTCGTGACCGGTGACGCCGTCGCCCAGCTTGGCGCGCGCGGCAGCGCCGTGTCCGGGGCCCAGCACGTCGCGCAGGTAAGCCTCGTACTGGAACGTGTCCGAGTGCTGCTCGGTGTGGCATCCCGTGCAGAGGGTGGCCGGCGCGTCGCGCCGCACCGACGACGGCTCTTCGAGCCCTTTTTCGGCGACGTGAGTGGACCCGGGGCCGTGGCAGTTTTCGCACTGCACGTCGCGCAGATGGTTCGTGTGCCCGAGGCTCGTGCCGCCGACCTGGCCGTATCCCGTGACGTGGCAGCCGACGCAGCGGTAGTCGTTCTGCTTGTTCACCTCGACCAGCGTTTGCCAGGCGGTCGCGTGGACAGTTTTCTTCCAGAATGCCAGCGCGGGCGCGTGACAGCCGCCGCACTTCGCGTCCCCAACGTACGACGGGCGGCCGGGTTCCGCCGGCACGGGCGGTGGCGCGGTCTTCAAGTTCAGCGCCCCGATCTCGCCGTCCAGACGCCGCATGCCGGCCGCCGTCTTCTCGTCGCGCGGCAGGCTGCGCCGCAGCGGAATCAGCTGGTTCGTGAAGTAGCTGCCGGCCGCCGGGGGCGACCAGGGGCGGTCCAGCTCCGCGCGTTCCTTTTGCAAGTCGGCGCGCTCGCTCTTCTTGCCGGCCACGAACTTGGGATCGGAACCCGACGCGGACGACCAGCGGGCCAGGTCCGCGTCGAGGCGCGACATCTGCGCGTCGATCTCGATGCGGCGCAAGGCGGCGGCATCGGGGCCGCCGGCGTCGACCAGCGGTCGGCCACCGCGCCACACCACGTCGATGCGGCCCACACGCTGCAACTCGTCCGACGCCGACACCAGAAAGCTGGCGCCCACCGCCTCTGCCCGCGGCTGCCCCTTGCCGACCTGGCGGCCCAGCACGACCAGGTCAGGGCTCGCCGCGCGCGCGAGCCGGCGGGCGGTGGGGCGGTCCAGCGGGACCAGCGCGATCACCAGCTCCGCGCCGGCACCACGCAGGCGCGCCACCTCGCGCTTGGCGGCCGCGACGGGCTCTTCCGCTTCGCCGCCGACCCGGGGCGCCAGCGCGGGATCGGCCACCCCGAAGATGCCGACCCGAATTCCGCCGATCGTGTCGAGGCGAGAGGGCGCGACGGCGGCCGTCTTGGACAGGTTGACCGCCAGGCGCTTGGGGACGACTTCGCCGCCGCGCTCCACGACGTCGGTCTCGGCGACGCCGGCCGCGAACGGCGGGCCCAGCGTTTCCAGCGTGCGGGCCAGGAACTTGGCCCGCAAAACGTTGGCAGGCTTCTCCTTGGGATTGCTGCTCTCGGGGAACGACATGCCCCCGCCGTCGACCACGAGCGTCGGCCCCGTCTTCGCCGCCGCCCTGACGAGCGCGGCGTATCGGGCCACATCCCCCAGCGGGTCGCTGGTGCACCCGCACGGCTCCAGCGTCCCGTGAATCTCGGCCGTGTAGAAGATGGTGAGACGCCGCTCGCCACTGCCGGCCTTGGCCGCACTCGTCGCGCCGCGAGCCGCCAGTGTACTGACGATGGCGATTACGCAGATCGAGGTGAATGTATGGTGGCGCGACGACACGGCTGGCGGCACTATGGCAATCCAATCCCGGGCCTGGCAATTCCCGATGCCGCAAGGATCTCGATGCTTGACAGCCGCCGGGGGCGCCGCTAGGGTTCGCAGCTCCGATTTTCGAGGATAGTTCCAAACATGGTGACCATTCGACTCACCCGCGCTGGCGGCAGAAAAGTTCCCTTCTATCGTGTCGTTGCTGCGGACAGCCGTAGCCCGCGCGACGGGCGTTTCATCGAGCAGCTGGGCGTTTACGACCCGCTGCGCGAGCCCGTCGAGTTCCGCGTCGACCAGGATCGCCTGCAACATTGGCTGAAGAACGGCGCGCTTCCCAGCGAGACCGTCTCCCAGCTGCTCCGGCGCCAGCGCAAGGCCGCGGCTCCCGCCGCCTGACGAACGGCTCATGGCCGACGTCGACCGCAAGCCCGGTGACCCTGCCCTGCGCGACCTGGTCGACTACCTCGCCCGCGGGCTGGTCGACCACCCCGAGCAGGTCGAGGTCGACGAGGTCTCCGAGCCTGACGCCCTCGTCTTCGAGCTGAAGGTGGCCGAGGACGACCTGGGCAAGGTCATCGGCAAGCAGGGCCGCACCGCAAAGGCTCTGCGGACGATCCTGGCCGCTGCGTCCGTGAAGACGCGGCGCCGGGTCATGCTCGAGATCCTCGAATAGCGGCGGAAAGTCGCAAGACGCCGCCCGAGGCGCCGCCCGATACGCTGCCGATCGGCGTTCTGGGGCGACCGCACGGCGTGGCCGGCGAGATCTTCCTGCGCCCGTACGACCACGGCGGTGACGCGGTCGAGGAGCTGAGCGAGATCCTGGTCGGCCGCGACGGCAAATGGGCGACGCGCCGGCTGATCTCCTGGCGCCGCGTGAATGACGGTTACCTCGTGCGGCTCGACGGGGTGAGCGACCGTGAGACGGCCGCCGTGCTGACGCTCAGCGAGGTGCGCGCCGCTCGCGCCGCGCTCACGCCGCTCGAGCCCGGCGAGTTCTACGTCGAGGACGTCCCCGGTCTCGCCGTCGAGGACGAATCCGGCCGGCCGCTCGGCATCGTCCAGGGGACGTTCTGGAGCGGGGCGCACGACATCGCGACGGTGATCGCGCCCGACGGGACCGAGCGCTTGATTCCGCTGGTGCCCGCGCACGTGGTGGCCGTCGACGTCCCGGGCCGTAAGATGCAGGTCCGGTGGGACGATGACGAGCATTGACGAGACCACCGCCGCCCCGTCGCTGACCTTCGAGATCGTCACGCTGTTCCCGGACGTGATGGCCGGGTTCCTGTCGACCACGGTCATCGGTCGCGCCATCACCGCGGGGGTGCTGGCGACCCATTGCACGAACCCGCGCGACTACGGGTTGGGGCGATACCGGCAGGTCGACGACACGCCGTTCGGCGGCGGGCCCGGCATGATCCTGCGCGTGGAGCCGGTGGCGGCGGCCCTGGAGGCAATCGCGGCGACGCGCGGCCCGTCACACCGCATTTTGTTGACGCCGCGCGGGCGGCTGTTCGACCAGGCACGCGCCCGTGACCTGGCCGGGCAGGGGCGCCTGACGCTGATCTGCGGGCGATACGAGGGGATCGACGAGCGGATCACCTCGATGGTCGACGAAGAGCTGCGCATCGGCGACTTCGTGCTGGCCGGCGGCGAGGTCGCCGCGGCCGCGATCGTCGAGGCCGTCGGGCGGCTGGTCCCGGGCGTCCTCGGCTGCGGGCAGTCGCCCGCCGACGAGTCGTTCTCGGCAGGGCGCCTCGAATACCCGCAGTGGACGCGGCCGGCGGTGTGGCGCGAGCAGGCCGTGCCCGAGGTGCTGCTGTCCGGGAACCATCGCCTGATTGCGGAATGGCGGCAGGCGGAGTCGGCGCGCGTCACAATGGCGAGGCGCCCCGATCTGCTCGCAGCCCATCCGCTGTCCGACGAAGAACGACGCCTGTTAGCCCAAGACCCCTCGAAGGGGGCTTGACTCGGGCTCGTTACCCGTTTAGATATGCGGGCTTTCCCATGAGCCAGAACCCGCTTTTGCGTGAGATTGAGAGCAGCTACCGCCGAACCGACCTGCCCGAGCTGCGCTCGGGTGACAGCGTGCGTGTGCACACGCTGATCAAGGAAGGCGACAAAGAGCGGGTGCAGGTGTTCGAGGGTGTCGTCATCGGCCAGCACCGCGGCGGATCACGCGCGACCTTCACGGTTCGCAAGATCTCCTACGGCGTCGGCGTCGAGCGTATTTTCCCGCTGCACACGTCGCGCATCGAGAAGATCGAGATCCTGTCGCGCGGCGAGGTTCGCCGTGCCCGCCTGAACTACCTGCGCCAGCTGCAGGGCAAGGCCGCCCGCATCAAGGGCAAGGAGAGCTCGGCTGTCGTCGCAGAGGCGCCCGCCGCTCCCCCAGCCGCCACGCCGGCTCCGGCCGCCGCCCCCGCGTCGTAACCGTCTGAGGCCATGCCCGATCGGCTCTCCCGCCGGCCGGGCCTGGGCCGCCAAGCCGAAGCCCTCGCGGCCGACTTCCTCGCCTCCGCCGGCCTGCGCATCGTCGCCCGCAACTGGTGCCGCCGCGGCGCCGAGTCCGGCGAGCTGGACATCGTCGCCGACGACCAGGGCACCTGCGTCTTCGTCGAAGTCCGCTCCCGCACAGGCGAGGCCTCCGGCCACCCCCTCGAATCGATCACTGCGCACAAGCGCTCGCGCGTAATCCATTCCGCCCGCCTCTACCTGGCGCAAGAGTCCCCCTCCGCCACCGGCTACCGCTTTGACGTCATCGCGATCACCTTCTGGCCCGATCGCCCCCCCGACCTCCTCCACATCCCCAACGCCTTCGAGCTCTAGGCTCTTCACGCGCGGCTTTTAGCCACCGCGCCAGAGCGGCGTAAGCCGCGAGTCCAAGCCCCGGAAGGTGCGGCTCCGCCGCACCGGCCCCCCTCAGCTCACGGGGTGAGCCGGCGAGAGGGGCCCTCCAGGCCCCTTTCGCCCTCAGACGGCGAGAGGGGCCCTTCCAGGCCCCTTTCGCCCTCACATTACGTTCTTGCAGGTAGTCGTCGACGGCTCGCAAGCCGTCGGCGTCGGGAAACCGTTCGGCGGCTCCGTGACGAAGTCGTCGCAAACGCAGAACTTCTGGCAGCAGAATGGTCCGCTGGTGGTGGGGACCATGCAGACGAAGTGGCTCTTGCAGTGGCCAGCTGGGTCATTCGGGTCGCTCGTCGTCTCCGCGTCGTTACAGTCCTTGTCGGTGCTGCAGGTCGCGGTGCACGTGGGGGCGTCACCCAGGCCGTTCGGTGGGGCGCTGCCGGCCGACCCGCCGGGCAGAAGGCAGATGCGGCTCGGGCACGCCAGCACGGGCGACGAGATGATCGCGATGGGACCGCCGGATGCGCCGGTCGTGCCCGCGTCCGCGCCCAGCTCACAGGGCCGGCCGATGTGCTTGTCCTCGCAGCCCGTGGTCGCCACCCCGCCCAGCACCAGCACTCCCACCATCATCAGGAAGTAGCTCCGCGCTGAACCACCAGCGCGAGCGAAGGGTCGGGAAGCGATCCTCATGAGGACTCCTTGCGTCCGGAAGGGGAAAATCCCGAGCGCGGCCGGGCCGGTGGCTGGGGCCTAAAGCTGGGACAAAAAGGCTGCGCCATGTTACCCACATGCACCCCCGTGTCAAGCGTGGACTCAGCCGCATCTCGGCCACTTTCGTGACATCCCGCGCCGCGACGGCACCGGGCTGGGCGACGGCAAGATGCCTCTCCACGGCGCCCGGGATCGCCGGTTTTCGCCAGCTTATCCGTGCATTTCGCCCGGAGGGGCCTTGACAGCTCCGAACGCGCTTTCGTAGGATGGCGCGGTTTTGGGTGTGCTTCTCCACGTCGGCCCACGCGCGTGTGGAGTGGTGGCGGGAGATGTAAGTCGTCGACGCGTGAAGCTTTCCGTTTCGTCCGCCGTCCGTCTGTCGTAAAAACGTCCGCCCACGTCCGCCCCCTCAGTTCGCTCCTTCTACCCCTGTGCTCCTGAGCACAACCAGCGAGGTCTCCGCATGAGCCGCAAGCGCGCGATCGGCATCGTCCTCACCAGCTGTCTGCTCTTCACGGGTTCGATTGCATCGGCAAAGAAGAAGAAGCAACCAGCGGCCGAGAGCGGCGGCGGTGACTTCCAGCCGGAGGCGGGTGGCGGCGCGCCGGTCGGCGATCAGCCGTCGAAGGTGCTCGACCGCGCGTTGAAGCTGTACGACGGCGAGGACTACTACTCGTCCTCGATCGAGCTCAGCAAGGTCATCGAAGGCGAATCGGGGGACAGCGAGCCGAACAAGCAGAAGGCCGAGTTCTGGATGGGCAAGGCCCTCTACAACATGAAGTTCTACTCGGCCTCGCTCTCGTACTTCGACAAGATCGTTCAGAAGGGGCCGTCGCACGCCTACTACAACGCGACCCTCAAGTGGCTCGCGTCGTTGAATCGCCAGCTGCCCGAGTCGACCGGCATCCTCGACAAGATCGGTAAGTACAACCGGGCCGAGCTGGACCAGCCCGCGCTGGAGAAGGTCCGCGACGAGCTCTACTTCCTTTTGGGCAAGTTCTACTACCAGAAGGGGCAGTTCAAGGAGGCGGTGGAGCTGTTCCAGGCCGTGCCGGCGAACAGCGACTTCTACGTCCAGGCCAAGCTGTTCGAAGGCGCGACGTACGTCCGCCAGTACCAGGCGAAGCCGGCGGTCGACGCGTTCAAAGAGGTCCTCCGCACGGCCGCGCAGAGCGACGATCCCCACGTGAAGCCGTACGAGGACATCGCCAACCTGTCGCTGGCCCGCACGTTCTACTCGACCGGTCAGTACGACCTGGCCGTGAAGTACTTCGACCGCGTCTCCGAGGACGCGTTCGACTGGGCGAACAGCCTGTTCGAGTCGTCGTGGGCGAACTTCATGCTCAAGGACAAGGGCTACTCGAAGGCGCTCGGCAACATCCACACGATCCAGGCGCCGTTCTTCGACGAGTACATCAAGCCCGAATCGGTCGCCGAGGGGCTGACCGTCAAGGCGACGATCTACTTCTACAGCTGCCAGTACGACCGCGCCGAAGAGGCGATCAACGACTTCAACGCCGTCTACCCGGACGTGTTCCAGGAGCTGAAGAAGCTCATCACCGGCACGCAGGACAACGGCGAGCTGTACGAGATCGCCGTCAAGATCCGCAAGCAGACCTCGGGCCTGCCCGAGATCGTCGAGCGCGCGGCGCGCGGCGTCCTCGGCGACCAGACGCTGAGCCGGCGCTTCGACTACGTGAAGGAGCTCGACGCCGAGCTCAAGCGGTACGACAAGGCCGACGCCTCGTGGAAGTCGACGAACATCGCGCAGAACGTCTTCGCCGATCTGACCCTGCAGCGGTCGCTGGCCGTGAACGAGGCCGGTGACCTGGCCCGCCGCCGCATCAAGCGCCTCACCGAGGAGCTGTCGCAGCTCATCAAGCGCGTCATCAAGATCGAGTACGAAATTCTGGCCGGCCAGAAGGGCGAGCTGGAAGAAGAGGTCAAGCAGGAGCAGCAGGTCGTCAAGGGCGGCGGTGTCCACCGCGGCAACGAGATCCGCGCCGACGACGAGCACGTGATCTGGCCGTTCAACGGCGAGTACTGGCGCGACGAGCTCGGGTACTACCGGGTCAAGATCGCCAACAAGTGCGGTGGCGCAGCGCCCGAGGGCGCCCCGTCCACCGGCGAGACGCCGGCGGCGGCCCCCGCTGAGGGCGGTGGCGATACCGGCGGCGGTGCAGCCGGCGGCGGCGACACGGGCGGCGGCGCGGCAGGCGGCGGCGACGTTCCTTGACCGCGGCAAACGTCCGCGGGCCCGCCATTTACGTAATCAAAGCGTTCGAGAGCTTCTCAACGTTCGGTTGTTGTAGTCACGAATAGTGGAGAAATCATGATCAGCGAGTTTCGTCGTTCCAGCGGAATCCTGGCCTTATCCGCGGCGCTGCTGGCGCCCGCGGTTGCGCATGCCGCCGACGCCGCCAACAGCGGCAAAGGGCGGTACAGCAAGCAAGAGGTCGAAGTTCAGGGCAAGCAGACGAACCTGACCAAGCCTGAGGCCCCGCCGCCCCCCAAGAAGGACAAGGGCCCGGTGCTGACGGTCGATCAGTTCGTCGACCAGAAGCGGGAAGGCATCATCAAGCTGGTCGAAGCGCAGATCAGCAAGATGAGGCGCCTGATCCAGGTCACGGGCGACGACGACCCGCAGAAGCCCGACTTCCTGTTCCGCCTCGGCGAGCTCTACGCCGAGAAGCAGCACTACTACTTCGGCAAGGCGCGCGCGCTGGATCAGAAGATCTACGAGCTGCCGCCGAACCAGCGCGGCACGCTGACGGCCGAGCAGCACAAGTACGAATCCGAGGAACAGAAGTGGCTGCTGGAGGCCGTGAAGGCCTACATCGGCGCGACGAAGTTCCGCAAGTACGAGCGCATGGACGAGGTCCTGTTCCGCCTCGCGTTCTTGCTGACGTCGGTGAAGAAAGAGGACCAGGCGCGCGAGTTCTTCCACCGCCTGATCAAGGACTATCCGAACAGCAAGTACATCCCGGACGCGTACCTGTCGTTCGCCGAGTACTACTTCGACAAGGGCGAGATGGACAACGCCCTCAAGTTCTACGAGAAGGTCGAGCAGTTCCCGAAGTCCAGCGTCTACCCCTACGCGGTTTACAAGAAGGGGTGGTGCTACGTGAATCAGGGCGACTACAAGACCGCCCTCGAGACCTTCGTCGGCGTCGTCCGCATGGCGACGGAAGGCAAGGTCACGGCGACCGCCGCGCAGAAGCAGGCGCTCATCAAAGAGGCCAAGAAGGACATCGTCAAGGCCTACGCCCACGTCGGCGGGCCGGAGAAGGCCTGGGAGTTCTTCCAGCGCACGGGCGGTGACTACGCCCCGAAGATGATGGAGTCGCTGGCCGAGATGTACTGGGAGCAGGGGCAGTTCCAGGACTCGAGCCGCGTCTACAAGAAGGTCATCGCGATGAACATGGATTCACCGCGAATCTGCGAGTGGCAGAACAAGATCGTCCGCAACACGCTGTCCGCCGGCGCCAAGCGCGACCAGGTCCAGGAGATCGAACGCCTGGGCGCGGTCTACGACAAGGTCGCCGAGATGAAGGGCGTCAAGAAGGACCAGCTGGAGGAGTGCCGCAACACCTTCCACGACACGACCAAGGAGCTGGCGCTCATCTGGCACAAGGAAGCGCAGAAGACCAAGAACACGGACACGTACGCGCTCGATAAGTTCGTCTACAAGGTCTATCTCGAGCACTTCCCGAAGGACAAAGACTCGTACGACATGAGCTTCTATTACGGGGAGCTCTTGTGGACGCTCGAGAACTGGAAGGACGCGGCCGAGCAGTACACGAAGGTCGTCCAGATGAACCCGCAGGGGAAGTACGTGAAGGACGCGGCGTACGCGGCGGTTCTGGCCTGGAAGAACGCGCTCAACGTCGACGACCACGAGCAGAAGGAACTGGTCGACAACGACCGCAAGAAGTTCGAAGAGGCCGAGAAGCACAAGAAGCTCGAGCCGCTGACGATCCCCGAGTATCAGCAGAAGATGATCGGGGCCTTCGACACGTACATCAAGTACGTCCCCGACGCGCCGGAGCTGGTGACGATCAAGTACCGCAAGGCGCGCATCTACTACGAGTACAACCACTTCGACGAGTCCGCGAAGCTGTTCGAGGACATCGTTCGCAAGTACCCGAAGCACGAGCTGTCGCTCTACTCCGCCAACCTGCTGCTCGACTCCTTGAACGCGCAGGGCAAGACCAAAGAGGTCGTGGCCTGGGTCGACAAGTTCCTCGAGATGCCCGAGCTCATGAAGGACCCGGAGTTCGGCAAGCAGATGATCTCGCTGAAGAGCGACACGTACGACATGGAAGGCCACGCCTACGAGAAGGAGAAGAACTTCAAGGAGTGTGGCCGCTCCATGCTGGCTGCCGCCGAGGCGCTGCCGGATCACCCGAAGCACGCCGAGCGCTTGTGGAACGCCGGGCAGTGCTTCCAGAACGCGCACCTGGTCGGCCAGGCTCTGAAGGCGCGCCTGGCCCTGATCCAGGCGCACCCGAAGGATCCACTGGCGCAAAAGGCGCTGTTCCGCGTGGCGGCTGGCTATCACCAGCTGGCCTACTACTCGAAGGCCGCCGAGCACTACGAGGACTTCGCGAGCAAGTTCCCGGGTGAGAAGAAGGCGACCGACGCGCTCGGGAACGCGACCACGTTCCGCATCGGCCTGGGCGAGAGCGACAAGGCTCTGGCCGACATGGATTCGTTCGTGAAGTTCTACGGCAGCCGCAAGCCGCAGGACGCCGCGGGCGTGTTCTTCCAGATGGCCGACGTCTACGAGAAGGAAAAGAACTACGACGCGCTCCAGAAGCACCTCGAGAGCTACCTCAAGAAGTGGGGCCCGCAGGGTGGTCCCGACCGTCAGGTGCTGGCGCACTTCCGGCTGGGCGAGCTGGCCTGGAAGGCCTCGTGCCCGAAGGCGTCCGAGGACGGCGCGTGCCTGGAGATCAAGCGCGTCGCCGCCACCGGCCGCCAGAAGGTCATCTACGACCTCAACAAGAAGCTGAAGAAGGGCAAGAAGATCAAAGAGGCGAAGCGGACGCAGTGCGGTCCGCCGACCAGCTCGAAGATCATCGTCTTCGAACGCAACAAGCAGGCTGCGGCGAAGGGTCAGGAGCACTTCCAGGCCGTCCTGAAGATCTGGAACAAGGGGGCGGCCGCCTCCAAGATCACCGGCAAGGACGTCGAGACCCGCGCGGGCCTCGCGCAGTACGCGGTGGCCGGATCGGCCTTCTACCTGGCCGAGACCCAGTACGAGAACTTCCTCAGGATCAAGTTCCCGGAGGGCCTCGACTTCCAGCAGCCGAGCCAGTACGACACCAAGCGCAAGGCCGAAGCCAAGAAGAAGAAGGCCGAGGAGTCGGGCAAGAAGTTCGGGACGTACCTCGACGAGAAGTCGAAGAGCCTGGGCCACGCGCGTGACCAGTACCTCGAGGTGTTCAAGATGAAGCAGGCGCAGTGGGCCATCGCCTCCAGCGCCCGCATCGGCCAGCTCTACTCGGACTTCGTCGGCCAGCTGTACACCGCCGAGATCCCGAAGGACCTGAAAGAGCAGGACGAGTGGGGTAACCGCCCGCGCGAGATCTTCTGCGACGCGCTGGTCGACAAGGCGGAGCCGATCGAGGCGAAGGCCGTCGAGGGCTTCGAGACCTGCCTGAAGGCCGCGACGGACTACTCCTGGTACAACGAGTGGTCTCGTCTGTGCGAGCGCGAGCTCAATCAGATGAAGCCGACCGAGTACCCGCTGGCCTCCGAGGTCAAGCCGGAGGCCGGTTACGTGGCGACCAGCATGGCGGAAACGCCGGTCATCGACGAGCTGAGCGAGTCGGCGCCGACCGCGGCCAACGCCTCGGCCTCGAGCGAGAAGTGAGGACCCAGACCATGACGACGCAGAAGAACAAGGCAGGCAAGGGACTGGTCCTCGCGCTCGGCCTCGCGGTCGGCGGCCTCTCGGCCGTGGGCTGCGGTGGCGAGCAGAAGCCGCGCACGAAGAACGCCGCCAGCGTCGAGGCCGGGGAAGACACCGGCACGATCGAGGGTGGCGGTGGCCGCGACACGATCAGCAAGGCGGGCGCCGCCGATCTGATCCCGAAAGAGAAGAAGCGGTCCATCAGCGAGGACGAGCGCGCCGACTTCGAGAAGGCGATGCAGCGGTATCTGGCGGCCCGGAAGTCGGGCGGCCTGTCGGGCGGCGAGTGCGACAGCGTGTCGAGCGCGTTCAAGAAGGTCGCTGACGCCAACCCGAACCTTCTCGAGGCGCGCTTCAATCAGGGCGCCGTCCTGGCCGAGTGCGGCCGGCAAGACGACGCGGCGCGCGTGTGGCAGGGGCTGAAGTACGGCCCGGCCATCGCGAACCTGGGCTACCTGGCCTGGAAGCGCGGCAACACCGCGGAGGCGGAGTCGCAGTTCAACCACGCCATCGAGGTCGACCCGCTCCACACCGTCGAGGCGCGCAACAACCTGGCGCAGATCCTCCGCGACAAGGCGCGGCGCGCCTCCAGCGGTGACGAGCGCCGGCAGTACGTGCAGCAGGCGGTCAGCAACCTGCGCACCGTCCTGGCGCTGGACAGCAACAACCTACAGGCGTTCTCGACGCTGGCCTTCATCTACTACGACATGGGCATGCTGGAGATGGCCAAGCTGGTCGGCAACCAGGCCATCGCCAAGGCCGACGAGATCGCGACCGGCAAGTTCGCCGAGGAGAAGATCGACGAGGCCGCCGAGGGAAAGGCCGCCAAGGGCGGCAAGAAGGGCAAGAAAGAGAAGAAGGAGGGTGGCGGCGACGACACCGAGGGCGGCAAGCTGGCCAAGGAAGTGAACGTCCGCGAAGAGGGCACGGGCGTCACGGGCGAGATGAAGAAGCACCTGGCGGAGGTCTACAACACGCTGGGTCTCATCGAGCTCAAGAAGAAGAACATCAGCCCCGCCATCAGCCAGTTCAAGAAGGCCGTGTCGTACAACCCGAGCCTGCCCGAGGCCCGCCTGAACCTGGCGGTCCTCTCGCTGAACAACCGGGACTACAACACCGCCGAGGAGAACTTCCGGAAGGTCCTCGAGCTGCAGCCGAAGAACTACGAGGCGGCGATCGGCCTGGGCGTGGCCCTGCGTGGCAACAAGAAGATCGACGAGGCCGAGACCCAGTACAAGTCGGCGCAGAAGCTGGATCCGTCCAACCCCTGGAGCTACTTCAACCTCGGGCTGCTGTACCAGGACTACAAGGACGGCCAGAAGCCGTCGCTGCACCAGGCGCAGGACTACTACCGCCAGTTCCTGGGGCACGCGTCGGACAAGACGCCCGACAACTTGAAGCGCGAGGCCGAGAAGCGCATCAAGGACATCGACGAAATTTACGTCGCCCTCGACGAGGCCGCGAAGATGCAGGCCGAGGCCGAGGAGATGCAGAAGAAGGCCGAAGAGCAGCAGAAGCAGATGGAAGAGCAGATGAAGAAGCAGGAGGCCGACGAGGCCGCTGCCAAGGCCAAGACCGAGGGCGCGAAGGGTGGCGGGGCAGAGGGCGCATCGGGCGCCACCGCTCCGGGCGCCGACGCCAAGGCGGCTGGCGCGCCGGCCGATGACGCCGCTGCTGCCCCCGCGGGTGGCGGCAAGAAGAAGAAGAAAAAGAAGTAGTTAAGTCGAATTAGACAAGAACGTGGACGGGGCCCTCGAGGCCCCGTTCGCACGTCTTGGGGACGGGGCGGGGGAGATGTACGGGCCGTGTATGGAAATGTTAGATTTTTGGGAACCGGGAGCCGCCGCGGTTGTCTGATACCCAGCGACCGCGCTCCCGAGTGATGAAGGAGACCCGAATCATGAAGAAACTCATCATCGGTTTTGCCCTGTTCGGGGCGGTCGCGATCGTCGGAACCGCGGGCCGCGCCCTGGCGGCTCCGGCTGCCGGTGGCGATCAGGCCGGTGCGGCAGCGGCTGGCGGCGGCGACGACGCCAACACGCAGTACAAGGCCAAGACCGTCTACGACTTCGAAGACGACACGGTCGAAGGCGACCTGCAGCGGCCTGACGGCGAGAACGTCACGGCCAACGCCAAGGCGCAGCATTCCAGCCTGATCGAGATTCGCAAAGACTTCATCCCGGAGATGCTGAAGACGCTCGAGGACATCTAGCAGAGCAGTTCCGGCTTTCCGGTGCTGAGGGGACCTGTCACGGGTCCCCGTTTCTGTAGACGGCCATCGCGCGCGCTTCGATGTTCTGAGTAACCCGCAAGGAGAGAGCAGCCATGGCCGATGTGAACGTCCCCATTCGTTTTCAGATCTACAAAGGGGACAGCTTGGTTCGCGAGGAGATCCTCGCGCAGGACGTGATCAAGATCGGGAAGCTCGCGTCTTCCCATCTGCGCCTGGACGACGAGACGGTGTCGCGCATGCACGCCGTCATCGAGACCACCGGTCCGAACGAGATCCACGTCGTGGACCTCGGCTCGACCCGTGGGACGACCGTCAACGGCGAGCGGATCACGAAGGCGCGGCTGCAGTCGGGTGACGAGGTCATGTTCGGCGACTGCCGCGTGGTCGTGACGTTCACCGAGGCCACCGCTTCCGAGACGCCGGCCCCCGCCCAGGGCGCCTGGGGTGGACGCCCCGGTGCCTACGCGCCGCCGCCTCCCGGATACGCGCCGCCGCCGGCCGCGGCCCCGCCGCAGGCCTACGCGCCGCCTCCCGGATACGCGCCGCCTCCGCAGGCCGGGTATGCGCCGCCGCCGGAACAGCCGGCCGCTCCGTACCAGCAGCAGTCGTACGCGCCGCCGCCCTCGTTCGCGGGCGCGCCGGGCGCCGGTGCCGAGGTCGAGGTTCACGACGGCTCGCGCGCGATGGAGGTTCAGACCGTCTTCCGCGGTGTCGTCACCGGGACGCGGATGCTGTTCAACCCGGAGGGGAAGTCGACCCACGGGCAGGGCACCTCGATGCTGTACGCCGGCATCCTGGCGATGGTCCTCGCGCTGGCGACGTTCATCTACACAGCGGTCGACGTCGGCAACGAGAAGAACCAGTACGAAGCCTGGATGTCGGCCGGCAAGGAATCGAAGTCCTTCTTCTGGAAGGACCGCTCGCCCGCTCTGGCGGTGGTCGTGTTCGGCGGTCTCGTCGCCGGCATGGCGCTGGCCTACATGGGTATGAAGCGGCGGGGCAAGTCGACCGCCAACTTCGTCATCGGCTCTGACGCCGACGTCGACGCCCCGGTCTCGCCCGACTTCGTCCCGTCGTCGTCGCACCCCCTGGTCGCGGCGACCGGCGCCGACTACGTCGTCAACGTGACGCCGCGCATGGGCGGCGAGGTTTACCTGGACGGCCAGAGCTACTCGCTGCAGCAGTTCATTCAGCAGCGCGGCTCCAGCTTCTCGCTTCCGCAGGGTGGGTCCGCCCGCCTCGACTGCGGCGAGACCAGCTTCGTCGTCAGCTCGACGGCCCGGCCGCGCGCCCTCGAGGTGCCGTTCCTGGCCTGGAAGTGGAGCGAGCAGGTCTACACGGTCGGCACCGGCATCGGCCTGGTTCTGTTCCTGCTCATGATCTTCGCCGTCCCGCCGGACCCGAAGTCCCTGTCGCTGGACCTCTTCAACTCCGACAACCGGTTCGTGAAGTTCCTCATCAAGCCGCCGGAGGAGAAGGAAGAGGACATCCCCGAGTTCCTCAAGAAGAAGGACGACTCGCAGCAGGGCGGCAAGGGGAAGCGCCACAAGGGCGAAGAAGGCAAGATGGGCAAGAAGACCTCCAAGAACAAGGAGGGTCTGTACGGCCTGAAGGGTCCGAAGGACAACCCCGATCCGCACCTCGCGAAGAAGCTCGCCGAGGAGCAGGCCAAGAACGCCGGTATCTTGGGCGTCCTCAAGCAGTCCGAAGGGTCGCACATCGCCTCCATCTTCGGCCGTGACTCGGCCCTTGGTAACGACGCGGCCGACGTGCTCGGCGGCCTGGTCGGCAACCAAATTGGTGAGGCGTACGGCGTCGGCGGCCTGGGCCTGGTCGGCACCGGCTCGGGCGGCGGCGGCACCGGCGAAGGCACCATCGGCCTCGGCAACCTTGGCACCATCGGCAAGGGTGGCGGCGGTGGCAACGGCTCGGGCTACGGCCGCGGCGCCGGCGGTCTCGGCGGACGTCGCGCTCACGCGCCGGACGTCATCCCCGGCCAGGCGAACGTTCGCGGGTCGCTGGACAAGGAAATCATCCGCCGCATCATCCGGCGCCACATCAACGAGGTG